>JABFRT010000029.1 GCA_013141015.1 Hyphomicrobium sp.
GGTAACCGTCCGTCCGTTTGCATCGCCCGAGCGCAGAACCGAAAGCTCGGCCCGCGAAGTCCTGTCACTTTGGAACATCGCCGACGTATCGGGTGACAAGACCCGCGAAGCCCAGAAGATCGGCAACCTGGAAGCAGCTCTCGCCGCCTTCGACACGATGCCGGCCGGCTTCATGTCGATCTCGGGCGACGGCACCATCAGCCATGTGAACAGCTCTTTTGAAGCCTGGCTCGGCCATGACGCCGGCACACTGCGCTCGCGCGCTGTCAAGTTGTCCGACGTTGCCGGAGACGATGGCGCGAGTCTGCTATCCTCGCTTGCAACGGAAGACGACGCCGAACGCCGGACGATTGACCTCGATTTGACGCGCGCCGATGGCCGCATCGCCCCACTGACGCTGTTTGTCGAGCCTTCCCCGGCACATGGTACGGGCGGGTTCACGGTCACCGCAATCCAGCGCAGCGCGCGCGGCTCTACCGGCAGCGGCGCGCACCAGGAAATCCGCTTCTCGCAATTCTTCCAGTCAGCGCCATTCGGCATTGCCACGCTTGACGCGGAAGGCCGCATCGCCAGCTGCAATACCGCGTTCATGCGCATGGTGCTGGATGGCCGCGCGGCTCACGACATCTTGGCGACTAGCGCGCTCTGCCGCAACGCTGAGCCGGAAGAGCGCACCGCAATTGACGCGGGCCTCGCCGAAGTTCTCACCGGCCGCGGCAATGTGCAACCGATCGAAGTCACCGGCGGCGACAACAAGCAGTATTCGCGCCGCGTTTATTTATCGCCGGTGTCGATTACCTCGGGCAGCGAAGCGGCAGCCCTCTATGTGGTCGATGTCACCGAGCAGAAGGCGCTCGAACAGCGCTTTGCCCAGGCCCAGAAGATGGAAGCGGTCGGCAAACTTGCGGGCGGCATTGCCCACGACTTCAACAACGTGCTGACGGCCATCATCGGCTTCTCGGATCTGCTGTTGCAGACCCATCGCCCGAGCGATCCTGCATACAAAGACATCAAGAATATCCAGTCGGCCGCCAACCGCGCTGCCGGCCTCGTCGCCAACCTGCTCGGCTTCTCGCGCAAACAGACGCAGCAGGTTTCAGTTTTGAACCTCGCGGAAGTCGCGACCGATCTGACACCGATTTTGCGAACATCTGTCGGCGAAAAGATCGAGCTCAAGATCCAGTCGGAACGCGACATGTGGTACGTGCGCGCCGACAAGAGCCAGATCGACAACGTGCTGATCAATCTGTGCGTCAATGCGCGTGACGCGATGCCCTCAGGTGGCAAGCTGACCATTCGCACGCGCAACGTAACGGAACGCGAAAGCCAGAAGATGAGCGGCGTCGTCGGGTTCACGCCGGGCGAATATGTGCTGATCGAGGTCGCCGACAGCGGCACCGGCATGAGCGCTGAAGTGATGGCCAAAATCTTCGAGCCGTTCTTCACCACCAAGGGCGTCGGCAAAGGCACTGGTCTTGGCCTTGCGTCCGTCTACGGCATCATCAAGCAGTCGGGCGGGTTCATTCAGCCGGAAAGCGAAATCGGCAAGGGCACAACGTTCCGCGTGTTCCTGCCGCGTTACGTGCAGACGGATGAAGAAATCGAAGCCGCCATTCCCAAGGCCGCCGCAATCCGCAATGCGGCTGCGATGGATTTGACCGGCACAGGCCGCGTGCTCCTCGTTGAAGACGAAGTCGAGGTCCGCTCATTTGCGGTGCGCGCCTTGAAGCGCCAGGGCTATCAGGTTTTGGAAGCCGCCGACGGCGTTGAAGCGCTGGCCGTAATGGAAGCCAACCAAGGCACGGTCGATATCGTCGTCTCAGACGTGGTGATGCCGGAAATGGATGGTCCGACGCTGTTCAAGGAATTGCGCGCCCGCAATCCGCATATCAAAGTGATCTTCGTCTCGGGCTATCCCAACGAAGCCTTCCGCGAAAGTCTTGGATCAGATGATTTCGCGTTCCTGCCAAAGCCGTTCTCGCTGCCGCAGCTGGCGCAGAAGGTGAAAGAAGAACTGGCGAAGTAAGTCTAATCGTTTACTCGTCCACCGGCGCGACACCCACTGTCATCCTAGGCCTCGTGATTAGGAATTCATCTAGCAAATCCCTCCTCGTCAAAGACTAAGCGTCTGACAATGTGATCGCTGTCTGACTTGCGGAACCGGCTCAATAAAACTAGCCATTGAGCTGACCGATTTGCCAGGAGCTTGTGGCATGAGTGCAAAAACTGAAGCGCATTTGACGCCGGCAGAAACACCCACAATTACTCGCGAGAATGGTCTACTTGTCGTTTCCGATAGGCAAAACGAAACACTCAACATTGGAAAGTTGACAATTTGGTTTGCCTGCCTACTTCTGCCACTGCAGTTCATCACGATGTCCCCAGCCCCAAGCATGCTGTTCCTGCTCACGGTGGCCCTCCTCGTTCTGCCAAAAAGCCTGCCTGTGACGAAATTGGTGGTCGATCCCGATCAATGCAAAATTCGAATTGGAGTTTTATGGACGGGAGACGAATCAGGATTGCGGGTGCTTGATTTCGCCGATGTTCAAGAGATTGCCGTCATCTACGATTCCGACATTGGCTATCTTCCCTACCTCCTTCTGCGAACGGGCGAGGACGTGCTGTGCCCCTCTCGCGGGGCATCCCAGGAAGAAGCCGAGCATGTTGCAGAAGTAATTCGCGTCGAAATGGCCCAAGCTAAAGTTGCTGAGTTGCAGTGATTTCGGGAGTCCATTTGACCGTTCTGAGCGGCGTTTGCTGAGCGATTTATCATAAGCTCGAGGCTTAAGACTGCACAACGTTCTCACCCGCGTTAGATGCGCGAGATGCCGTCTCGATCCCAGCGGTAAAAAGACGTCAGATAGAACAGCGCTAAATAAATCGCGCCGAACGTGATTGCGCCAAGCGCTGCGGCCGCTTCGTAAATCGTGAAGCCCGCCAGATAATCGGGTTGCGCGTTGCCGAAGCCCGGCAGTTCGGTCGCGGTCTTCGAAAGTTTGCGCCACGCGGTCTCTGTCCCGAGCAGCAAGCCATTCAGTCCGCTCGTCATCACCCCCATGAACGCGAGCCCGCTTGAGAGCAGCAGAAACGCCAGCGCGCGCAACGCAAACGGCGCGTCTTTGAGAAATAGCCACAGCGCCGCGATGTACGCCGAAATCATCGTGAACGAGAAGCCCGCAACCGATACGACAATCGCGGTTACATCATTGCGGACGGTCAAAATCTCGGCTTCGGTCATGCGGGAGTCCCCTTTCGGCGCCAAAGCCCTGAGCATAGGGGAGCGGTGATACTTGCGCCAGCCGAGGCCCGGCAGAGTTTCAGGTTTGACGGAACAGCGAAAGGGACATTTCGCGTGGCGGCCCAGCCGCCGGTTGCGCGACTATTCGTGACCCGATTGAAATGAGCATTGCCGACATATCACGCGGCACGTCATCGTTGGCGGCAATCACTGGCGCCTCAAACTCTGGCTGAGCCACCGCAACGGCCGCAACGGTTTCAACCAAGTTTGTGCGGGCCTTCCTCAGCCGCGCCACAAGTTCAGTGGCCTGCTGAGATCGCGTCGCGTGTTCCTGGGTGCAGTCTTCAACGATAACCGGCATCACACGCGTTGCCGGATCAGCGGGCGCCACGACTTGCCGAAGCGCAATCGCCAAAGGTCCGCATGCGAACTGAACACCGGCGCGATGTCCACGCTGATGGCGGACGTCGCAGATGATCTCGTTGACGCTGCCGCCAATCGTCAGGCGGATGCGCGGCGGCAATTCGATTTGCTCTGAAAATTCGAGCAACGCGCCACCTTCCGACACGTCGCGCACGGTGCAGGCTATGATTGTCCGGTGATTGATGCGAACCACAGCTGGCAGCAACGTTTCGCGGCGGCCGAAGGCGCGGCGCTCGAAGCCTGATTTTGCTGTGTTCAAGTGGCTCATGTTCGCGTGCCCGCCCCCGGGGCCTTAAGTGTCTTTGAATTACACCAACTTACACATGACCGATTGAAATCCTGGCCCATACCGGTGGCGCAATTTGCCGGGCGCCGTTAAGCTTGGCGCAACACATCCACCGCGATTCCGGCCGGCTGCCCGCGGCGGCGTCTGAAGCACCCTCAATAATGAACACCAGATGAATTTGGCCTTCAGGCTTCGTTCAACGCTTGAGGAGTAATCTTTGATTCATGTCATCGGGGTGCGGGCAGACAAAGGAGTTACTGCCATGCCGGAATTCTTTCGCTCAAGCGCCATCATGCTGATGGGCCTTACGGTTATGGCGGCAGGCGTCGCTGTTGTGCTTTACGGCTAAATCGAGACGCCCGCGGCGGGCTGAACCGCGCCGTTTTACCCGTGGTTTTACTTAGCACCTAGTCCTGGCCCTCAGTCCTGGCCCTATTTGCTTGCCCCGGCCAGGACCACCGCTCACTTCACTGTACGCCTTGTTGTTTCCTCCAACTTGCGCCACTTAAAGGGGACCCTACGGTCCCCTTATTTTGTTGGCGCACGCCTTGGCAGATCTGATCTCTTTCGACACACTTAAAGGCGCACAAGCGCGGCTTGGCGATTATCTTACCCCCGCCGTGCGCCTCGGCGTGACCGGGTTATCGCGCGCCGGCAAGACGGTGTTCATTACAGCCCTGGTGCGCAGCTTAGTGACCGGCGGACGCTTGCCTTTTTTTGCCCCCGACGCGGAAGGGCGCATTGTGCGCGCTTATCTGGAGCCGCAGCCGGACGACAGCGTGCCGCGCTTCGACTATGAGGCGCATCTTGAAGAATTGACCGGCGATCCACCGTTCTGGCCTGACAGCACGCGGCGCATTTCTGAATTGCGCGTCACCATCGAATACCGTTCCGACAATCCGTGGAAGCGGGCGCTTGGGCTCTCGAAGCTGCACCTCGACATCGTGGATTATCCCGGCGAGTGGCTGGTTGATCTGCCGCTACTCAATCAATCTTACCAGGATTTCTCGCGCGAAGCCTTAGCGCTCAGCGCCGATCCGATGCGCGCGGGCGTCGCCAAACCGTGGCTCGACTTTTTGGCGGGCACCGATCCGGGCGCCGGCGAAAACGAGCAGATCGCACTGTTTGGCACCAAGCTTTATGTTGATTATCTGAAAGCGTTGCGCGCAGGCGGCGCGCAAGCAACGCTCGCACCCGGGCGGTTTTTGCTGCCGGGCGATCTTGAAGGCTCGCCGGTGTTGACGTTTTTTCCGATGCCGCTGATTGCCGGCACAGCCCCTCAGCGCGGATCGCTCGCCGCCATGATGGCGCGGCGCTATGAGAGTTACAAAGCTCAGGTTGTACGGCCTTTTTTCACAGACCATTTCGGGCGCCTCAACCGCCAGATCGTGTTGGTCGATGTGCTTGGCGCTTTGGACCAGGGCGCAGGTGCGGTTGGCGAGTTGGAACGCGCGATGGGCGGCGTGCTCAACGTCTTCCGTCCCGGCGCCAATTCGTGGTGGTCGCTGATCGCCGGCAAAAAGATCGACAAGGTTTTATTTGCAGCCACCAAAGCCGATCACTTGCATGCCGCCCATCACGACCGGCTTGGCGCTATTTTGAAACGCATCGTTGATCGCGCGTTGCTCAATGCCGAAGCGCAAGGGGCGGGGGTATCCGCGATGGCGTTATCCGCAATCCGCGCGACGCGCGAAGCCGAGGTCAAAATCAAAGGCGAGACGCTGCCGTGCCTCAAGGGCGTGCCGTTGACCGGCGAGCGCATCGGCGACGTGACCTTCGACGGCGTGCAGGAAGCAGCCATTTTTCCAGGCGACTTGCCCGCCACGGCTGACGAAGCCCTTGACCGTGCCAGATCCGGCAAGCCCGGATCATTGGCCCTGGTCCGCTTCCGGCCACCGAAGCTGCCACCCAAACAACCGGGCGTCAAAGACGCGGCGCTCCCGCACATCCGCCTCGACCGCGCTTTGGATTTCTTGATATCGGATTATCTGACATGACACGCGATCCCAATGCGCCAACCCCTTCGCCGCCGCCACGAGCGCCGCGTGTGTTCAAACTCGACGATCCAGCGCTGCAAACAGCCGGTGACGATGACGTGTTCGCAGACGCAGGCGCTTCAACGTCGCGGCGCAATGAGGCCGCCCCGCGCAAACTGACGGCAAGCGATCTCAATCGCGGCATCCGCTGGGGCAGTATTTTGCTGTCGGCGATGGCAGCCCTTGCGTCACTGGCTGCGGGATTGTGGTTCACCCGCTTCGTATCCGTCGCGCTGGAGCGACAGGACTGGGTTGGCTGGGTCGCATTCGGTTTAATGATGATCATTGCCTTAGCGCTGGCCGTCATTCTGCTGCGTGAAGTGCTCGGCTTCCGGCGGCTCGCGCGGCTTGCCAAACTGCGCCAGTCCGTGCGCCAATCGATCGCCGCCAAAGACGCTCAACAGGAACGCACCGCGGTGACGGCGTTGGCCCGGCACTATCATGGCCGCGCAGATATGACGTGGGGCCTGGCGCGGCTTGCCGATCACAAAGGCGACGTTTTGGAACCGGGCGAATTGCTGCGCCTCGCTGATCGCGAATTGCTGAGCCCGCTCGATACTGAAGCGCGCCGCGTTATCCTCAAAGCCGCCAAACGGGTGGCAACTGTCACCGCGCTGTCGCCGATGATGTGGATCGCGATGGGTTTCGTGCTTGTTGAAAACGTCCGCATGTTCCGCACCCTCGCTGGCCTATATGGCGGACGGCCCGGCACACTTGGCGCGCTCCGGCTGGCGCGGCTGGTCGTCACCCACATTATCGCGACCGGTGGCCTCGCCATGACCGACGATCTTCTCGGACAGTTTCTCGGGCAAGATGTGTTGCGGCGCTTGTCGCGTCGTCTTGGCGAAGGCGCATTTAACGGTGCCTTGACCGCGCGCTTGGGCGTTGCCGCTGTCGAGGTGACCCGGCCGTTGCCGTTCCTCGACGCTGATCCGTTGCGAGTACGCGAGATTTTCGCAGAGCTGTTTAAATCACTGCGCGGTGGCGACAAGACTTTAGCGGAGAAGGTGTAAACCTTTTTTTATCAGCCGGCTCGCCGCAGAGGGCTCGTTAGGCAGCTTTGGCGAGGCCGCTTGCCGCATCATTGGGTGGCAACCGCTCCGCCCATTCTGCGGCCCGAGCGTTAGCGGCCACCAATATTGGCGGCGGCGTGCGTTCTTCTTCCGTCGCCAGCGCCCAGCGCGAAAATGCGCCCGCGCGCCGCGATGTCAGCCAGCTGACCGGACCGGCAAGTGCCAATCCGAGCACGACGGGTGCCATCCAGGCCAGCAACCCCGGCGACACTGCATAGGCGATGCCCGCCACAAACACACCGATACCGGTATGCCAGCGGGCAAACCACATCGCGTCGTTAAAGCTCAATGCGCCGTCATCGCGCTTCTGAGCCTTCCAACCGGAATCGAGACCGGCAAAAATCTGGATTGCGCCAACCGTCTGCGTCAACATCAATATCGGTGCGATCAGCATCGAATAGACAGTCTCGTACATCACGCCGGCGGTTGCCCGCACGGCGTGCAAAGGACTGCGGATCCGGCGCGCCTTTTTCAACTCAAGCAAAAGACCGAGCGCCTTCGGCAACAGCACCACACCAAGCGTCGCCAGGAACAAGCGCAGCGCGGCGCCAGGATCGATGATCGGCCAAATCGGAAACAGTGTCTTTGCATCGCGGAAGTAGCTAGGAATGATCTGCTGGCCTTGCAGCGCCAGGATCAGGCCAACGATCAGCGACAGCGCCCAGATGGCCGAAATCAGATACGATGTGGCACCCATTCCCAGATGAACACGGCCCATAGTCGTGATTCCGGGCTGCGAAACGATCGCCAGGTGCTGCAGGTTACCCTGCGCCCAGCGCCGGTCGCGCGTGACCACATCGACGATATTCGGCGGCATGCCTTCGTATGATCCTTCGAGCGAGGGCATCATATGCACGCCCCAGCCGGCCCGCTGCAGCAGCACGGCTTCGACGAAGTCATGGCTCATGATATGGCCGCCAAATGGTTTGCGGCCCGGCAGATCAGGCAAGCCCGCCGCCGTCGCGAAAGCATGCGTGCGGATGATGGCGTTATGACCCCAGTAGTTGCCCTGGTCGCGATGCCAGAAGGCAAGACCGGCCGCTACCGACGGCCCATAAGTATTGCAGGCGAACTGCTGCAAATGCTGCAACAGGCTGGTTCCACCAACAAGGCGCGGAACCGACTGGATCAATCCAGCCTTCGCATCGCGTTCCATCGCCTGGACCAGACTGACAAGGGTCGCACCCGACATCACGCTGTCGCCATCGAGAATGACGAAATGCTCATAAGCTGCACCGAACCGGCCGATCCATTCGGCGATGTTGCCAGCCTTGCGCGCATAATTGTTGGCGCGGCGGCGGTAAAACACGGAAACGAGGCCGTGCAATTTGGACTGCAAGGCTTGGTACACGCGCGCTTCACGCGGGCCATCCATATCACCGCGGGTATCCGACAGCACGAATATATCAAAATGCGTTTGGCGGCCGGCCTGTACGAGTTCGTCTGCCATTGCCTCGATCGCGCCCGACACCCGGGTCGGGTCTTCGTGATATACCGGAAACAGCAGTGCCGTGCGGGTGGTGAGCGGCGTTGCAGCGGCAGGCAGCGCTACGGAGTCGGCGCGTTCGCCGGCAAACAGCGGAAGAAAACCCAGAGCGCCACTCAAGCTGCCAAGCGCGATCCACCCGAACGCAATTGTTGAAAGCACAAGAAAAGTGAACTGCAGCGGTGTCATCACCGCAAACGCCAGGATCGAGAACAACTCATAGCCGAAGGCTGCGGTCAGCACCGCGGCGCCGGCGAAGATTGCGGCACGCGGAACCCAATAGCCGCGACGGCGCGGCTCAGCAGCAATTTCGACCTTCGCCGAGAAGTCCTGCACCGGCATGACGAGCGGCGACGCCGGCGGAACGTGGACCCATGGTCCGGCATCATCGCTCTTGACCGCGATGGGACCCGGCACCGGGCCCGGAAAATTTTCGTTTACAGCTTCGTCCATCGATAAAGCCAACTTTCCGATATTGCCTGCTCAGCGGCCTTCAGCACCAAACGCAACTCGACAAGCTCCGTTCCACCTGGGCTCATTTCAAACGACACGCGAATGCCGGAAATGTCTGGATTGCGCTGCACGACGACGTTTGCAACGCTGCCCTGGTTGGCCGTGAGTTCGGCAACAGGGAGGTCGCGAAGCTCTTTAACCGCTGGTCCTTCAAAGTCGATCACGAACAGAAAAGTTTCCGGCTTTTTGCCGGCGCCAATGCGCGTCTTTGCGACGCGGGCACCGGACCACGCAGCCGGAACGTTGTCTGCCCAGTGCAGCCGGTAATCGAACTTGTGAGACTTGCCGGCTTCCAATCCCTTAGCCGGCTTCCAATAAACCGCGACGTTGTCGTGAATCTCATCCTCGACCGGGATTTCGACAAGTTCAATGAAGCCCTCACCCCAGGCCCCCTTGGGCTCAACCCAAACACTTGGACGGCGTTCGTAGCGGGCTTCGAGATCTTGGAAATCTGGAAAGCTGCGGCCGCGCTGCCAAAGCCCGAATCCTTTAGGATCCTTGTCCATAAAGGCGCTGATCTGCAGCGTTTTCGGATTGACCAGTGGTCGCCAGATCAATTCGCCGCCGCCATTCCACAATGCCAGCCCCTCGCTATCATGAACCTCGGGGCGGAAATCGCGGCTTGGGCGCTGGTCAGCGGGGCCGTGCAAAAACATGCTTGTCAGCGGCGCAATGCCGACGTGCGGAATTTGCTTGCGCGTGAACAGCGTCGCTTCGATGTCCATAACCGTTGCTGCGCCGGGCTGGATCACAAACCGGTAGGCGCCGGTGGTGGACGGGCTGTCGAGCAAGCCATGCACAACGATTTCCGGCGTGCCAGCCTTTGGCTTCTCAATCCAGAACGTGCGGAAGAACGGGAACTCCTCGCCACCAGGGCGGGCGGTATTGATCGCCAAACCACGCGCTGATGCGCCGTAGTTTTGTCCACGGCCAACGGCGCGCAAATAACTGGCGCCCTGAAATACCAAGTATTCGTCGAAGTAATCGGCGCGATTGATGGGTCCGTGGACGCGAAATCCGGAAAATCCGAAGGGTGCCGCCTCGGGCCCCTGACCGATCAGCGGCCCCAGCGCAAACAGTTTGCCATCGGCCACCAGCTTCTTGGCATCGCCTTGATCGACAACATAGATATCGACCGGCGTTTCATAGAGCCAGCCCATCGGAAAAAGTTGTATCTCAAAATCGACCTTCTCCCCATGCCACACGGCGTGGTCGGTGCGGAAGCGAATGTCGCGATATTGGTCGTAGGACAGCTTGTTGAACGGCTCGGGCAGATCAATGACCGGCTTGACGAAATCTGCGGCGGCCAGCGCCATTGCCGCTTCAAGCACCTTGGCGGCGGTAAAAGCCGGCGGCGCAACGGCGGCAGCAGCGGTTGGATCAGCCGGCGCGGCAGCCGGCGCCGTCTCACCAGCCAGCGCCTGACCCGACGCCCCCAGCGCCCGGACGAAAGCTACTGCTGCTGCCATCGACACGGACGTGCCGAGGACCGACCGGCGATCGATCTTTTCTATTGTCATTGGGGATTACCTGCTGCCAGCCCTGCAACGGTCAAAAATTGCCGTAAAACATAGGGTCCGACCGCTTCATACCGCGAAGAACCCGTTATCTGCGTTTCTTTAGTCATCGATTGTGGCATATTTTACACGGCGGCGCTCCAGGTGTGTGACATTCTCGTCAGCGCATCACGTTTGTTGGGCCCAAGCCTCGCCTGCTCTATCCTGTCATGCTGCCGCGCAATGCCGGTCTTAAACGGCATGTCTGAGGCAATGATTGGCGCTGGCCGGGCGGCCGGTTATACAGGACCCGTTCAGCAGCGGAACAGACGACCTAAGGGGAATATTTTATGTCACTTTTGAACGAAGGCTCGCTGGTCGAGGCGATGATGGACGCGCGCGGCCAGATCGACTTTCTCTGGCAGTTTTTTGTCACCGTTCACATCGCAATTTTCGCGTTGCTTTTCATCTACGACCACGCCGTCGAAGGCTTCAACTGGATCGCCAAAATTTTCTCCGTCGCCGGCATCGCCGCATTCGAGTGGATCAACGGCAATGCGCTTGCAAATGCCTATTTTCTGCTGGATTCCATGCATGAGCAGTATCGCTGGGCATTCGGACAGGTTGATCGCTTCCACGCCTCGTTCTACCAGCATTTTGTGCTGCAAAGTTACGCGACCCGGCCTGAAATGGTTGTCTACACGCACAGCACTGCGCTGGCCGTCATTCTGCTGGCATTTGTGTCGCGCCGTTTCATCCAATCGAAAGGAGAAAGCGCGGCCCTTACCACCCGCCTCGCCCGTGGCCATGACCCGCATCCCTGAAACTGGCTAAACAGGCGCAAATGGGCGCCGCCGGAAGCGCCGCGAATGCGGCCAGCAGACAGCCTTCCCAGCCGGCGCCCGGCAGGCCTTCGTGACATTCGCGCAACAAAATTCGGGAAATCCACTGACAAACGGGTCAAGCCCATTTCCTGAGCAGTTCATATCTGCTTTATGGTGAGCCCTAGCGGTGATTCGGGGGGCAACCCAACATCGCCAACGACGGGTTGAGGACGGAATTCTTATTGAAGCAGGGCAGAACAGTTCCGTTCCGTCCGCAATTTAACAAGTCGAAGCAGACGGGAGTTATGTAATGAACAAATATAGTCTCAGTGCCCTGGTGGCGGCTGGCCTGCTCGCAGGCTATGCGACCAGCGCCTCTGCAGCCGATCTTGGGGGCAACTGCTGTGCGGACCTCGAAGAGCGCATCGCTGAACTCGAAGCTACGACCGCTCGCAAGGGCAATCGTAAGGTCTCGCTGACCGTCTCGGGCTGGGTTTCCCAGCAGGTTATGTATTGGGATGATGGTTTCGAATCGAACGTTTACGTTTCCGATATCGGCACCACGCTGTCGTCGAACGTCAAGTTCACAGGCCAAGCCACCATCGCTCCGGGCTACTCGGCCGGTTACGTGATGCACCTTGAAACCGTCAGCTCGGAAGCACTGCTTGGTATCAACCAAAACGCAGACAACGGCAGATCAATTCTAGCTGACCGCCCCAACGCGGTGCAGGTTGTTCAGTCGTACTGGTTCATCAAGAGCGAAGCCCTTGGTAAGGTTTCGGTCGGCCTCCAGTCGCACGCTTCGGATAACACGGCTATCCTGGTTGACGGTTCGGGCTCGCTCGTTCCTGCTAACTACGTGGCGTTCGATTACGGTGGGTTCTTCCATGGCGCATCCGCTCGTCCGATGATTGCAGACATCGCTTGCATGGACTGCAACGGCGTGCCGAACAACGCGGTGCGTTACGACTCGCCGTCGTTTGCCGGCTTCTCGGTTTCGGCATCGTGGGGTGAAGACGACTTCTGGGACGTTGCAGCTCGCTACGCTGGTGAATTCAGCGGCATCAAGGTTGCCGTTGCTGCCGCCTACTCTGAGTCAACGGATAACAATGGCCCTGGCCTTAATCAGCTTGGTGCCCAGGTCCAACCTCTCCAGGGTGGGGATTCTCAGTTCTTCCAGGTGGGCGCTTACGTTCAGCACGTACCGACCGGACTGTTCTTGTATGGTGCCTACGCTACTTTGGACGTGGATAACGGCATCGAGTCGGACAGCTGGTACGCGAAGGCTGGTATCCGTCAGCGTTGGTCGAGCCTTGGTCACACCGTATTGTTCGGTGAATACCTCGACGGCAACATCGACGCCAACAACGGCGTCGGCTTGTCTGAAAACAACCTCTGGGGCGTTGGTGTTGTCCAAGAAATCGACGCTGCTGCAATGTCGGTATGGTTGACCTACCGCAGTGCAGACGTCGAACAGCTCGGCATCAATGGTGTTCAGACAGACTTCGACTACGTGAAGTTCGGCGCGCTGATCAACTTCTAATCTGATCGACGCTTTTCCGATCTAAATCAGAAGGCCGCCCCTCGCCGGGCGGCCTTTTTGCTTGTCCGCTGCACAGCTTATCCCCGTCGGGCAGTGGACAACCCTACCGGCACGCCAATTCGACACACCACGGAACGACGCCAACGAGCCGCCGTTTTCACATAGCCTTTTCAATAGCTTAATGTCTTAAATTGAGATCTCGTGCGCACCCACGTGCGTTGCCGATGGGCAACTACGGCAATGCCGATGCCGTGATTTCGTAATGCGTAATTGTTGCGCAGGGGCGAATCGCAGAGTTTCCCGAGCAAGCGGCGAATTCACTTGGAAGGTATTCCGCCGTGTACCGCCCTGGGAGCGGGTATCGTTCACGGCGAAATATTTTGTACCGCGTTCCGCCATCTAGAAGTGATGAAGACGGGAGAAGGTCATATGAATAAGTTTAGCCTAAGCGCCCTGGTGGCTGCAGGCGTCCTCGCTGGCGGTTTCGCCACGAGCGCCTCTGCAGCCGACCTCGGCGGCAACTGCTGCGCCGATCTCGAAGAGCGCATCGCAGAACTCGAAGCCACAACCGCTCGCAAGGGCAACCGCAAGGTCTCGCTGACCATCTCGGGTTGGGTTTCCCAGCAGGTCATGTATTGGGATGACGGTGTCGAAAAGAACACCTACGTTTCGGACATCGGCACCACGCTGTCGTCGAACGTGAAGTTCACGGGCTCGGCCACGATCTCGCCGGGCTACTCAGCTGGTTACGTGATGCACATCGAAACCGTCAGCTCGGAAGCGCTGCTCGGCATCAACCAGAACCAGGACAATGGCCGTTCAATTTTGGCTGACCGTCCTAACGCGGTGCAGGTTGTTCAGTCATACTGGTTCGTGAAGAGCGACCAGCTGGGTAAGGTGTCGATTGGTCTCCAGTCGCACGCTTCGGATAACACGGCCATCCTGGTTGACGGTTCGGGCTCGCTCGTTCCAGCCAACTACGTCGCGTTCGATTACGGTGGGTTCTTCCATGCTGCATCGGCTCGTCCGCTGATTGCTGACATCGCTTGCATGGACTGCAACGGCGTACCGAACAACGCAGTCCGGTACGACTCGCCGACGTTTGCCGGCTTCTCGCTCTCGGCATCGTGGGGTGAAGACGACTTCTGGGATATTGCGGCTCGCTACTCTGGCGAGTTCAACGGCATCAAAGTTGCCGTCGCTGGTGCCTACTCTGAGTCAACGGATAACAATGGCCCTGGCCTCAATCAGTTTGGTGCCCAGGTTCAGCCGCTGCAGGGTGGAGATTCACAGTTCTTCCAGATTGGTGCTTACGTTCAGCACGTTCCGACCGGCCTGTTCCTCTATGGCGCCTACGCAACATTGGATGTTGATAACGGCGGCGAGTCGGACAGCTACTACGTAAAGGCTGGTATCCGTCAGCGTTGGTCGAGCCTGGGTCACACTGTGGCTTATGGCGAATACCTCAACGGCAACATCGACAACAACGCTGGCTTGGGCGTGTCTGAAAACTCGCTCTGGGGCATTGGCCTCGTGCAGGAAATCGACGCAGCAGCAATGTCAGTGTGGTTGTCATACCGCGATATCGAAGCCGAGCAGATTGGCGTTCTCAACAACGACTTCGACTACGTGAAGTTCGGCGCCCTGATCAACTTCTAAGCTGATCATAAGCCTGACGACTTTGAAGCCGCCCCTCACCGGGCGGCTTCTTTGTTTTGAAAATTGTCATTCCGGGGCTTGTCCCCGGAATCCAGTTTGCGGCATACTCCGTTTATGAAGTCGTACTGGGTCTATATTCTGGCGAGTGCGCCGCGCGGCACGCTATACGTCGGCGTCACCAATGGCCTCATTCGTCGAATTGATGAGCATCGCGCAGGCACTGCTTCCATCTTCACGCGCCGCTATAAAGTCACCTTGCTCGTCTGGTTTCAGGAATTTGCAGATGTGCGAGAAGCTATTCAGCGGGAAAAGACAATCAAGGATTGGCGCCGCGATTGGAAAGTCAATCTCATTGAGCGCGAGAACCCGAATTGGGTCGATCTATATCCCACGCTGCCGGGCGTCTCGCCAAATGCGCAGCTCTGAGCTTGCTGCCACATGGATCCCGGGAACGAGTCCCGGGATGACAATCTAATATGTTCGAAACCTTTTTCCATGAACTGCGCAGCGCCAAGATTCCGGTCACGCTTAAGGAGTATCTGACGCTCCTTGAAGCTATCGACGCCGGGATCGCACAAGGCCGCGTCGAAGATTTTTATTATTTGTCCCGCGCGGCGCTGGTAAAAGACGAGCGCAACCTTGATCGTTTCGACCAAGTCTTCGGCCACGTCTTCAAGGGCCTCGAATTGACGGCCGAGGCCATCGAAGCCGCGATCCCCGAGGATTGGCTGCGGCGCATGTCCGAGCTGCATCTCTCAGACGAAGACAAAGCCAAAATCGCCGAGCTCGGCGGTTGGGACAAGATCATGGAGGAGCTGCAAAAGCGCCTCGCTGAACAGAAGGACCGTCATCAGGGCGGCAACAAGTGGATCGGTACGGGCGGCACCTCCCCTTTCGGAGCCTATGGCTACAATCCGGCTGGCATCCGAATCGGTCAAAAGGAAAGCCGTCATCGCCGTGCAATAAAGGTCTGGGACAAGCGCGAGTTCAAAGACCTCGCCGGCACCGCCGAAGTCGGCACCCGCAACATCAAAGTCGCGTTGCGCAAATTGCGCCAGTTCGCGCGCACCGGTGCGCCGTCCGAACTCGATCTTGATTCGACCGTGCGCGGCACCGCTGAACGTGGCTTTCTCGACATTCACATGCGGCCCGAGCGCCACAATGCCGTTAAGCTGCTGATGTTCTTTGATATTGGCGGCTCAATGGACGACCATATCAAGGACGTCGAAGAACTCTTTTCAGCGACCCGTTCAGAGTTCAAGCATCTCGAATATTATTACTTCCACAATTGCCTCTATGAAGGCGTGTGGAAAGACAATGCGCGGCGCTATACCGGCCGCACTAGCACGTGGCAGGTGCTAAACACCTATCCATCTGATTATAAAGTCATCTTCGTCGGCGACGCGTCGATGAGCCCGTATGAAATCACGGTTGCGGGCGGCTCGGTCGAGCACATGAACCCAGAGCCCGGCGCGCTGTGGCTCAAGCGCGTTACTGACATCTACAAGCACGCGGTTTGGTTGAATCCGGTGCCGGAACGCCATTGGGACTGGACGCCGTCCATCGGATTGGTCCGTCAGTTGTTCGCGGGTCGCATGTACCCACTTACTTTGGACGGCCTTGATGTTGCAATTCGCACACTGTTGCATTGAAATGCGGCAAACTTGGCGTTTCGACCAATATAACCGGCTTGTTTAGCGTTGTAGCAGACAGGTAGTGTCGATAAAGAATATCGATATGCCGAATCTATCGGAAATGGGGGGGTAAGCCTTGAAACGATCCATGAAATTCGCCGCCTTTTCAGCAGCAGCGCTGTTGTCGATGGCCGCAACCAGCGCACAGGCTGCCGACCTCGGTGGAAATTGCTGCGCTGACCTTGAAGAGCGCATTGCCGAACTTGAAGCCACGACCGCGCGCAAGGGCAACCGCAAGGTTTCGTTGACGATCTCTGGCTGGGTTGCTGAGCAGATCGGCTACTGGGATACCGGCGAAGAATCCAACGTTTACGTTGGCGGCATCGGCGGCACCCTGTCGAGCCACGTGAAGTTCACTGGCGGCGCCAAGATCGACGCGGACAACTCGGTTGGCTACGTTCTCCACCTTCGCGCCATCTCGACCAACATCTTTGGTGTCAGCGAAGACAACGACAACTCGGCAGCCGCCAACTCGACCGCTGTCTATTACTCCTACTGGTTCGTGAAGAACGAAAAGCTGGGTAAAGTCTCGGTTGGCCAGCAGTCGCAGGCGTCCGACAACGCTGCAATCGTTCCTGACCAGTCTGGCACGCTTGTCGCCGCGAACTGGGCCATGTTCGATGGCTCTGCATTCCAGCTGTCGCGCGGCGGCGTGGGCGTGAAAGATGTGTTCGACACCCGCGTCAACCTCGGTCATGCAAGCTTCTGCGGCTTCGTTGGCCTCGGAACCGCTGGCGACTGCACGGCCATCCCGACCTCGAACATTCGTTACGACTCGCCAACATTTGGCGGCTTCTCGGTTTCGGCAACCTGGGGTGAAGACGACCTCTGGGACGTTGCTGCCCGCTACTCGGGTGAAGTTGGTGGCTTCAAACTCGGCGCCGGCATTTCGTATGCTGAAACGACCGACGAGAACTTCACTGTTGGAACCACCTTCAACAAGAAGCGCTCTGAGTTCTTCCAGGTTGGCGCCTACGCGCAGCACGTTGCTTCGGGCCTGTTCGTTTACGGTGCCTACGGCAAGGAAGACAACAACTCGATCGTCAACGTGACGGGTGCTGGTGCACAGCCGTTCACTGCTGATGGTGATCGCTTCTACGTCAAGGCTGGTATCATCCAGAAGTGGAACGCGCTCGGAAACACCGTGCTGTGGGGTGAATACGCTGAATCGAACGACATGTTCGGACCGGCACTCGCAGCTTCTGGCGTGACGGGCTCGGAATTCCAGCAGTGGGGCCTGGGCGCTCTGCAGCAGATCGATGCCGCTGCAATGTCTGTGTGGCTCAAGTACCGCCACTACGATATCGATCTTGAAGGTGGTGCGCTGGCTGGCAGCTACGACAGCTACAACACGGTCATCCTCGGCGGTCTGATCAACTTCTAATCGATCACACCGGAAAACTTTCGAAGGGCCGGCGTTTCGCCGGCCCTTTTTCTTTGTGCCCCCATGCAATCAAAACGGCCGGTGTCTTGGTTCACCGAATTCAAAAGCCTGGCCTCTGAGACCGAGTGCTTGCGTCCGGTGCCAACGCGGCGTGGGAACGCCTGATCAGATCCCGCATCGGCAAATCCGCCAAATAACCGAAAATCCCTGCTTCGCTGGTAATTAACCGGGGAACCTGCGATTGAGCCCGTTGACCGCCCGACAGCAAACAGCCAATGCTCTGCCAATCGCGATCACAGGGACAGCCGACATGACAATGCCCGTCAACACCCCGCTCAAGCGCTTTGCGGCATTCGCCCTATGTCTGAGCCTGACCGGCTGTGGCGCAAGCATACCTGGCCTATCGACCGGATCGCTTTTTGGCGGCAGCACCACCACCAAGACCGTGGACGCCGCGCCTCAGCCACCACCCAGCGACCCGACATCGCGCGCCATTCAGGTCGGCACCACCTCCGCCCGGGCCTTGAAGTGCGGCTTCAATTTCGACCCTGTTAAGCTACGGACGCAATTTCTGGCGTCAGAATCGGCGGCCCTGACCAACGCCGACGAAGCGGCCAAACTCAGCAAGGTTTATGATGTCGGCTTTAACGGCATCTCCAAGGCGGTCGCCGGGAAGGACGAGGGCTATTGCAGCCAAGTCAAAACCACCAAGATCAAAGAGGCGCTGAACCGCCACCTCGCCGGGGATTACACGCCTTCAGCGCCTGAGCCGGCGGTCGAAGACGATGGTGGGTTGTTCGGAACTGTCGGGGGCACCAGCGACGGCGGCTACAAGGACAGCAACCCGCTGAGGCGGGACGAATAACCAGCAGTCCTCGTTTGCCGCTTTGAGCACCTCATGCAACAGATCCTGTGGTTCGAACTGATCCTTAAAGCCGCCGCTGGCCTGACGCTTTTTCTCATTCCACTAACCTCGATCAAGATCACGGGAATGCAGCGGCCTGACACAGGCTTCTGGCCGCGTCTGCTCGGTGCGGTTGTCTTGGGCATTGCGGCGGCCGTATTCGTGACCCTCAATTTCCCTGACGCGCGGGGTGGGCTTGGGCCTGCCGGCTTAATCCCCATTAACCTTGCCGGCGCCATGGCAATGATCGCGCCGCTCATAATGGGAACGGCTGCCCCAACCCGGCGCGGCAGGCTGTTCATTTTGGCAAATGCCGTCGTGCTTCTGATCCTGGCTTTTCTGGAAATCGCCCATATTTGAAGGGTGCGGATTTACCAGACGGCAATCGTAACCATGGCATACCGCTTGCTTTAACGAAGCCAGGGGCCGAACCGGTCCCATTGGTTTTACTTGGCGTGAGTACGGTATGATTGCCCAAGCCCGTTCGACAGAGACTGTCTTCTGCGCAGCGGCGGATGCCTGTACGCGCCCAGCCTTCAAAGCGAGCGCTAAGGTTGATAAAGCGCCTCTCGACTTCGCCCTGATTAGCGATCGTGCGTCATTCGATGCGCTTGAAACTGAGTGGAATGATCTGTTTGCGCGCTCAGGACTGCCGGCGCAGGTTTTCCAAACCTTCAATTGGAATTGGCACTGGGCCAATCACTATCTGGCCGGTGCGCCGGGCGGTATTGACGGATTGAAACTCTCAATCGTGATTGCGCGGCGCAACGGACGGCTGATTATGATCTGGCCGTTGGTTGCTGAACGCGTGCGCGGCATTACCCAACTGTTCTGGATGGGTGAACCTGTCAGCCAATACGGCGACGTCATTATTGACGATTGTCCCGACGCGCTGGACGTTATGCGGGCCGGTTGGAACTTCCTCGCGTCACACGCCAAAGGCGACGTGGTCCGCCTGCGCCGCGTGCGCAGCGATGCAGCCGTTGCGCCGTTGATGAAAGAGATTGGCGCACGCATCGCCGACCGGCAGACCGCGCCCTATATCGACTTGGCCAGCGCGCCGTCGTTTGCCAAATATGAAGAGCGCTACAGCAGCCACGCGCGTAAGAACCGCCGCCGTTTGAAACGCCGCCTTGAAGAACGCGGACCGGTAGTGGTTGAGCGGCATTATGGCGGTCCTGAAGCCAGAGCACTGGCTGTCAAGGCGCTCGAACTCAAGGCCGGATGGTTGCGCCAGCGCGGATTGATTTCGCACGCCATTTCCGACGCGCGCATGAGCCGCTTCTTTGCCGATGCGGCAGGCGGCGAAGACAAGTCCACCAATTGCATCGTCTCGGTTCTCAAATCCAACGGCGAGGCGGCAGCCCTCGAAGTCGCATTCACCTGCAAAGGCCGGCTTGCCATGCACGTGATCGTCTATGATCTGAAATTCGAGAAGGCGGGCGCGGGCGTGCTGCTGATGGAGCAATGCCTCGCGGCTGGCTATAAGGATGGCCTTGGCGTCTACGACATGTTGGCGCCGGGCGACGGCTACAAGCTCGATTGGGCCGATGGTTCAAGTGAAGTCTACGATTGGGTAAAGCCGCTGAGCCTCGCGGGCCACACCTACGCGCGCCTGTACCTTGGCTTGCTGCGCGGCCACGCCAAAGCCGCACTGAAATCGATGCCGCAATCGCTGCGTAAATTGATTTCACGCGGTTATACGATGTCGCTGTAAGCGCGGGCGCCACGCACCCGCCGCCTTACTTGACGCCGAGCTTCTTCTGCAGGCTCGACGACGATGTGGTGTATTGGAACAGCACTTTCTTGTCCGGATTGACGATGCGGTTGGCCGCTTGCGCCATCAGGGCGGCTTCATGAAAGCCCGACAAGATCAGCTTCAATTTGCCTGGATACCAGTTGATATCGCCAATCGCGAAAATGCCCTTTTCACTGGTCTCAAAGCGCTCCGTATCGACCGGCACCAAATTCTCGTGGAGGTTCAGCCCCCAACCGGCGATTGGACCAAGCTTCATGGTCAAGCCGAAGAATGGCAGCAGCGCATCGCAGGCAATCGCTTCTTCGCCTTGAGCCGTTTTCAATGTTGCCGATTGCAGCCGGGCGCCTTCGCCCTGCAAGGCCGTCACCTGACCAATCGCCAGGCGCACTTTGCCGTCAGCAACAAGCGCCCGCATTTTCTCAACCGAATGCGGTGCAGCTCTGAATTCATCGCGGCGATGTATCAGCGTCAGACTTTTGGCGACCGGCTGCAGATTGAGCGTCCAGTCGAGCGCGCTGTCGCCACCGCCGATGACAACGATATCGCGGCCGCGCATAGATTCGATTTTGCGCACCGAATAAAAGACCGACGTACCTTCAAACGCTTCGATGCCATCGAGCGGCGGACGCTTGGGCGTGAATGACCCGCCACCGGCGGCAATCACCACGATTTTGGCCAAGAATTGTGTACCCTGATCGCTGGTCAGGCGGAACCGGCCATCGGCAAGCCGCGTCAAGCCATCAATGCGTTCGCTGAAATGGAACACCGGGCCAAACGGCTTGATTTGCTCCATCAACCGGTCGGTCAGTTCCTGGCCGGTGACGATTGGCAATGCCGGCACATCGTATATCGGCTTTTCCGGATAGAGTTCGGCGCACTGGCCGCCGGGCCGGTCGAGAATATCGACCACATGACATTTGAGATCGAGCAGACCGAGTTCAAACACCGCGAACAACCCGCATGGGCCAGCGCCGATAATCACGACATCGGTTTCGTAAACCTCGCCGGCATCGCCGCCAGCGCCGTTGCCAGATCCGTTTATGGAGGTGAGCGTCATCGGCTTAAAGTACTCTCAATGAGGTCTGTGTCGGCGCGCGCGCTGCGACCGGTTTAGAACTGCTTGGCGGGAAGGCGCACAACAAGGCCGTCGAGCGCGGCCGTCACCTTCATTTGGCAGCTGAGGCGGCTGCCTTCGCGCACGTCGAACGCAAAGTCGAGCATGTCTTCTTCCATGTCGGCGGGTTTACCCGTCGCCGCCCGCCACGCATCGTCAACGTAGACGTGGCACGTCGCGCAGGCGCAGGCGCCGCCGCATTCCGCCTCGATACCTTCAATGTTGTTGAGCTTGGCGGCTTCCATCACCGTCAACCCCGGCTCGGCATTGACCGTCTGGCTGGTGCCGTCGGGCTGGATGAACGTGATCTTGGCCATGTCGTTTCGCTGAGCCCTGGTTGCTGCCATGTCTGCTGCCATGTGACTGGCACGTGTGGTGGCGTGATTACTGCTGCGTGATGGGAGATCGTCCGCCCGCTGCCGCGAACGAACGGCCGGCCGCACGCTCTATAAAACCCAGCGCAGGAATAGTCGGGCCAACGCCCGAATTCAAGCATGCCGCCGGGCAATGGCTGCTCGGCTGGCGCGCAGCAATGCCGCAGATCTGGCGTCGAATGGTAAATCGGGTTGGCGTCAGTCGCCGGTCAAGACGGCGTCGCGTAGGTCGCTTCAATGAACGCGCGCGCCTCTTCGGCGGCTTCTTCAATGCGTTCGACGGCCTGTGAGCACATCACCTGATTCTTCAAATTAAACTGGCGCTCGGCCAATTCGGCTAACCGCGCCACCCGCCAAGCGCCAACAGCCCTGCCTGAGCCTTTGAGAGTATGCGCGGCCATGCGCCAATCCTTGTCGGTCACGGCCTCGCTTAGCGCCTTAATGGTCTGCGGCAGCTGGCCCAGAAACAAGCCGAGAATTTCTTTCTCAAGCGCATAGTCGCCCATTGTGTAGCGGCGCAAATGCTTGAGATCGACGGGCGCAACCTGCAAGGCCTCGCACGGCACGTTAGGGACCGGAATTTCGCTCTCGATGACATTCATAAGCATTTGCAGACCCATCTGTCGCTCGAGGCCGCGCGGATGAGCACCGGCGCGTCCTGTTTCTTGACCGATAGTTGCACGCCGGAAATAAGTCCGCGTAAAGTCGGCCCCCCGGAATCTAGCGGTCTCGGAAAGAGTCCGGTAACTTAAGCCCATCGCGTGCCGCCCGGCGCCGGCGCCCCGGCCCAGCCATGAATGTGCCGTATTTCAGTCGCAATTCCCGTAGCTTGAGAGAGTTGCATACCCCTCAAAATGGCATGAATGAATGCGAATTCGCGTTTGAGCGAACAGGCAAAATAGCCTAAGTTGACGTCCAGGGGACCCCACGATCCGCGAACCGGCCGCTCATGGCTGGCGACGCGTTGAGGGACGTGAGTGATGGCTCAAGACCAGATTGCGAAGTTAATGGCGATTGCCGGCCGGACGCCGGGCGACGATACTGGCGCGCCTGCTGCCAGCGCCAATGGCAATGACAGCCAGCACGAAGCACCGCCGCCGTTGGCGCAAAAGGCTCCGGGCGCGGCGTCCTCCGTTGCCGTGCAAGTCGCCAACGATGCACCGGCCCGGCGCGTTGCGCGCCGCCGCCCCGCTGGTCCCGTGCGAGGAAAGATCGCTGCCAACGACGACGTGCCAAGCATCGGCGGCCTGATCTACGCACTTGAGCAAAAGCCCTCGACACGGATTTTCCGCATTGCCACCATCTCCAGCATCATCTGGTCTGTGGTCGGCATCGCTTACGGCGCGTTTACGCTGGTGCCGCAGTGGTCGGCCGGCGCATCCGTTCTGACGCTGCTAATGCACCCGGTAACTTTCTACACCGCGACCGCCGTCGTGGTTCCGGTCGCCATTTTCTGGCTGCTGGCGCTGCTGAACTGGCACATTGCCTCGCTCGCTCTCAAGTCATCGACGATGACCGAAGTTGCCATCCGCTTGGCTGAGCCCGACCGGGCCGCCGAACAGTCAATTGCCAGCCTCGGGCAAGCCGTCCGCCGCCAAGTCTCGTTCATGAACGATGCCGTGTCGCGCGCCCTTGGCCGCGCCGGTGAACTTGAAGCTCTGGTCCACAATCAAGTTGCCGATCTCGAGCGCTCATATGAGCAGAACGAGCGGCGCATCCGCGGCCTCATCCAAGAACTCACGGGTGAACGCCACGCGCTGTTGAACACCTCAGGCAGTGTCACCGATACGCTGAAGACGCTTGGCACCGAAATTCCGCAGTTGATTGAGAAGCTCTCGACGCAGCAGGTCACGCTGGCTGGCATCATCAAGGGCGCCGGCGAAAACCTCGCCAATCTCGAGGGCTCGCTCGCCACCTCAACCGGCCGCTTCGAACACGCGCTTGGGTCGCGCACGCAGCAACTGCAAACTGTACTCGAAGACTACACGACCGCATTCTCGTCGGCTCTTGGCGCGCGCACCGAGCAGATGCGCGTCGCCTTTGACAGCTATATGCAAACGCTGGATACCTCGCTCGGCAACCGCACCGAAAATCTGCAAACGGTTTTTGAAGAGTACGCCCGCGCCCTTGACACGACACTTGCCAATCGCGCCCAGGCCCTCGATATTCAGCTGATTGAACGGACCAAGTCGCTCGACGATGCGTTCCAGAAGCGCCTTGAATTGTTTGACGATCAGATCGTCCGTTCGACAACGGCGATCGACAGCACCGTCAGCGAAAAGGCAGCCCGCCTGACCGACGCGCTCGACCTGCATGCGCGCACCTTCCAGGAAACGATGACGCGGCAGGCCGCAGACCTCGACGACTCTGTGATGAATGGCGTCAACGCCGTCCGCCGCACCTCAGAAAATATAACCCGCCAGACCATGAAGGCCATCGACGGGCTATCCCAGCAGTCGGGCATTCTGCAGAACGTCGCCGAAAATTTGTTCGCGCAGATCCACGGTGTGACCAACCGTTTCGAAGACCAGGGCCAGCACATCATGAAGGTCGCAGGCGACCTCAGCGATGCCAACTCCCGCATCGATACGACGCTGCAGTCGCGCCACGCAGATCTATCGCGGACACTCGACCGCTTGTCTGGCAAGGCCGACGAATTCGGCCGGACCATCGCCGACTACTCGACCAATCTTGAAGGCTCACTTTCGAACATCGAGATCCGCGCCAAGCAATTCGCCGATGATCTGCGCGACGGCACAGAGCAACGCTCGCGCACGCTGATGGCCGAACTTGAGCGCGTCAAATCGCAGACTGAAAGCGAGAGCGAGCGCACGCTCAATAGCCTGCGCCAGCGCTTCACAAGCGTCTCTGGCGAATTGACGTCTGAGTTTGAATCACTCTCGACACGCTTGGCGTCAGCCTCTGACGAAACACGCTTGCGCGCCGCAGAAGCCGCCGAAACGCTGGCCCGTGAGCAAGCCCGCATCCGCGAGGAAGCGGCCCGCCTGCCAGCCAGCAGCCGCGAAACCGCCGACGCCATGCGCCGCGCGCTCAACGACCAATTGAAAGCGCTCGACAAACTTTCGCAAATTTCCGCCCGCGCGGTCCGCCAGCACGACATCGTTGAACCTGATATCGCGGTTAGCGCCGCACCCGCAAACTTGGCAATTTCCCGCCCCGTTGCGGCACTCTCAGCCCCTGTTGCGCAGCACGACACGCCGCCGTCACGCGGCCGGGGTGCAGGCGGCGACGGCCGGGACGGCTGGTCGCTCGGCGATCTGCTGGCGCGCGCTTCACACGATGAGGAAGCCCAGGCCGAGGCCCGTGCTCAGGCCGAAGCCCGTGCACAACTCGAAGCCCGTGCACAACTCGAAGCCCGTGCTCACAACTCGAAGCCCGTGCTCAGGCCGAGGCTGCCGCCGCGCACGCGCGCAGCGAACCCTTCCGTCTCGATGTCGCAGTGATCTCCCGCGCCGTCGATCCGGCAACCGCATCTGCCATCTGGAACCGGATTCGCGCCGGTCAGCGCAACGTCATGGTGCGCAGCATCTACTCACCCGAAGCGCGCGGCGCATTCGATCAGGTGGCCGCCCGCGTCAAAACAGACGCGGATCTGGCGCAGACCGTGGCCCGCTACCTTTCGGACTTCGAGCGCATCGTCAAAGAAGCGGACAGCCGCGATCCCAGCGGACGGTTGGCGCATACGCATCTGATTTCCGATACGGGCCGCGTTTATCTGTTTCTGGCTCACGCCAGTGGCCGCATAAGCTGAAGCTCCCAACAGCGGAGCGGTTTTCAACGCGAGCATGCCCGTGCCACCTGAGGCGCCCCTGTGACCGGCCATCGCCCTCTGCTGCAGATCACTGCGCGCCACGAAGTCTGGCCGCTGCGTGAGGCCTTCAAAATTTCACGCGGCACCAAGACCACGGCCAGCGTGATCGTCGTCACAGTGTCAGATGGCATGTGCAGCGGCCGGGGCGAAGCTGTCCCCTATGCCCGCTACGGCGAAACCATCGCCCAATCGCTGGCGGCAATCTCCGCCCTCGGGCCGGTCGTTGACCGCCGGGAATTGGCCCAGCGCATGCGCCCGGGTGCAGCCCTCAACGCCATCGATTGCGCGCTCTGGGATTTCGAAGCAAAACGCCAAGACACCACGGCGTCCGCGCTTGCCGGATGCGCGCTTATGAAGCCCGTGGTCACGGCCTTCACGCTCAGCCTCGACACGCCTGACGCGATGGCCGAAAAGGCGCGCGCCGCGGCCAATCTTCCACTCCTGAAACTCAAACTCGGCGGCGCAGGCGACGCGGCCCGCATGCAGGCCGTGCGCGCGGCGCGGCCCGACGCGCGGCTGATCGCTGACGCCAATGAAGCCTGGACGCCCGCCATGCTGCCGGACCTGATGGCGCAAGCCGCACGGTTGAAGTTCGAAACCATCGAACAACCCTTACCGGAAACCGCCGACGAAGCGCTGCGCGGCGCGCGCTGGCCTGTGCCCATATGCGCTGACGAAAGCATTCACACCGCAGCCGGTCTGCCGCGGTTGATCGGCCTTTATGATGCGATCAACATCAAACTCGACAAGGCCGGCGGTTTGACCGGCGCGCTTGAGCTCCACCGCGCGGCACGCGCCGCCGGCATCAAGATCATGGTCGGCTCGATGGTCGCCACGTCGTTGGCGGTCGCACCCGCGATGATCTTAGCGCAAGACGCGGAGTGGACCGATCTCGACGGGCCGCTGCTGTTGGCCAACGACCGCGCCGATGGCATCGCGATCAGCAACGGCGTGATGTCACCGCCGGGTCCAGCACTCTGGGGCTAAGCCTTGCGAGCAGCCGCCGGTTCTGCACGGCGCTCATCAAACAGTGGTTCGCCGGCCCACACGCGGCCCAGTTGCATTGACGCAAACAGCGCCGCAACAGCTATCCCGGTCATCGCGAAATAAGATGCCCCGCCGTGGCGCGCATAAAGCCAGCCAGCAATCAGCGTCGCGACACCCATCGCCAGTCCGGCCGCAACAGTCGCGTATAGCGCTTGCGCGCTGCCGGCCGCGCGGACCGGCACCGCCTTGCCGATGAAGTGGATCGCGCCGATGTGCGATGCGCCGTAGGTCACGCCATGCAGGATCTGCAGCGGTATCAGCGCCCCGAGGCCTGGATCGAAGCCCATTGCGATCCAGCGGACAATGGATAGAGCCGCGCCCGCCGCCAGCAAACGGACGGCGCCAAAGGTGTTGACCAGCCATCCCGATACCGCGAACAACGCGACTTCGGCAAATACGCCGATGGCCCATAGCGCCCCAATCCACCCACCGCTCAAGCCCTGCTTCTGCCAGATCAGCGTGCCGAAGGTCATGAAGGTCGCGTGTGCCGCCTGCACGCCGCCCGACGCACAGAGAAATGCCACGAATGCCGGTTGGCGCAACAGCATCAAAGGTTCTTCGGCCTTCCACCACGGCGCGCGGTTTTCATCTGCCGCGTCGGTGGCCAGCGCCTCGCGCGGCAGCACATGGGCGGCGATCACTGTCAGCGCGCAGCCGCCGGCCACCAGCCAGATGCCCGCCGCGCTACCCCATAGAGAAATCGCAAATCCGCCGAGAAAGCTGGCCGCCACGAACGTCAGCGATCCCCACAACCGCATCCGGCCATAGTCGAGCCCAGCGTGGCGGACACCTGAAACCGCAACCGTCTCCGTCAACGGCATGATGGTCGAGAACGTTACGATCAAAGGCACAGCCAGCAGCAGGATCGGCCAAAAGCCGTAAGCTTGGCTGAGCGCCAGCACCACGGCGAGACTGGCCCACGCGAGCGCGATCAGCATGATACGGTGGCGTCCGGTACGATCTGCGGCCATAGCCACGCCGGGCGTGATCAGCAGCCGCAGGAAGAACGGCGCCGCCATGACGGTGCTGATCTCAGACGCCGACAACCCGCGGCCATCCAGCCAGACCGGCGTATAGGGAACGTGCATGCCGTAGACGACGAACAGCGCGCCATAAAACAGCGCGACCCGCGTCCCGAACGCCCGCGCCCGCCGTGCCGCTTCCATGTCCCAGCCCCGCTGCAGATTGCAAATTAGGTTGTATCCCGCCACTCACCTAACCTGCCCGGGCCCCGCTGTCCGATGCCATAAAGAGTCACCTCGTCATTACCTCGCATCCGGCCCTAAAGACCCTTGGCGACAGGACCAGCGAATCACGTATGGCTAAAGAAATCTGTGGAAAAATTGGGACGGCGATGCAACGGCTATCACCTGCGGCGAGCGAAGATAGCGAAACCGAATACCGGGCCATCGAGGCAGCGCTGCTTGAATCTGCGCGCGGCCGCTGGTTTCTGGCCGAACACGGCCGCCGCGCCCGCCGCCTTGACAGTGCGCTTCTTGAAGACGCCATTGGCCGCCTGCAGTCGTCGCTTCGCCAGCCGCCCGCCCTACTTGGCCAGCTGCGGTCTGAAATCGAAGACCTGAAAATTCACCTGAGTGAAACGCGGGCCACCATGCTGGCCAAGGCGTCGGCGGTCGGCAGCAGCGAAGGCCAGCAGCCACAGCAGATCCTGAAGGCCGCGGAAGACATCCACGATATCGCCTGGTCCTTGCAGGCCAATCCATTCGATCCGAAAGGCTGCGAAGAGATCGCCCGCAACGCTGGCCGTCTCTATGTTCTGAGCCAGTCACAGGCCATTGAATCCGAGCGTACTCTCAAGACGGCGCAGGCGATTGATAGCGCGGCAGCAAGGCTTGATGCTCTGCTTGAGACTGTGATTCACGAATTGCAGATTGACTCCGCCGCTGCTGGCTAACGCCTATTCAGCGCATCCACTCGTACACAGCCCAAAACCGGATTTTATCCCCCGCAGGCCCCTGGTCTGCGGGATTTTTGTTGCCCCTACTTCGGCACGTCGTCGTTTTTATTGCCGGACAGAAAGTCGTGCTGCCCCAACAAAAAAGCCGGCCCCATGGGGCCGACTCTATTAGATTATCGCGCTTGGTTTGGCTAATGGCTTAGTGGCCGCTGAGCAGCCAATCCAGCTTCGAGCGCACGCCGATCGCGACCAAGTTGACGCTGCTATCCACGTCACCCAAGAATGCGCCGCCAGCCTGACTGGTCTTCGAATCCTCCACGAACACATGAGCGTAGGACAGATCGATCGTCATGTTCTCGCTGTACTTATACGATGCGCCGACAGAGAGCCAAATGCGATCCGCGTCCGGCACGCGAAGGGTCCGGCCTTCGGCTGTCTGGATCGGCGATATTTCGTAGGCGACACCCCCACGCAAGGTCAACTGAGAATTATACTCGTGTTCAAGACCGGCCGAGAAGAACCAGCCATCTTCCCAATTCAGCGGCAACGTGCTCAACGCGCCACCAGCGGCGCAAACGCCGGGAGTAGCCGCGTCGCAGACCACTTGAAGCTGAGGCAAGCGGCTCCAATTGGTCCACTCAACCGTGCCAAGCACCGTCCAGTTCGGCGCAACAGCCTGACGCAAACTCAGCGTGACGATGTCCGGCAGCTCGATGTCGGCATGAATTGGACGGTTCGGAACAACACCCGGAACGTGGAACGTACCTTCCAAGTTGTGTTCGATCATGGAGCGGTATCCAAGGCCGATTGACGTGCCATCAGCCGGCGTCAGCAAAATGCCGGCCGTGAAGCCGAAGCCCCAATCGTCACCCTTCACTGCTGCAGTCGGACCTGCGGGACTGCCAAATGCCTGACGCAGCTGCGCATCGATATATTCAACCTGCAGACCTGCACCAACAATCACGCCCGGCGTAACGCGGTAAGCCACGGTCGGGTTGAAGTTGTAGGTCGTGATTTTAGATTCCCGCGCCAGCTGAGAGCCAGCCCAGGCGAATTTGCCGTCGGTCGTCAAACCAAACGGCGCATTGATGCCCATACCAAGCACCATCTTGTCGTTGAGCTGGTAGCTCATATAGCTCGCGGGCAAGACTGCCGTGTCGCCAATATCGCCGCTCGACCGGAAGGCGGCTGGGCCACCAGCTGCCGTGATCTCGGTATCCGGCAGGATCAGCGAGTAGTTTGAATCCGAGTTGATACCGTTCATCTGGCCGACAGCAGCCGGGTTCCAGAACATCGAGCTCAAAGCGCCACCTGCTGCGGCTCCAGCGAACGCCGAGCCGAGAAACAGTGCCGACTGCTCCTTTGGTGCGAACCCGCCGGCTGATGCCGTGCCAGCCGTGGCCACAAGCGCCGCGACTGCAACGCCTGCCCGAAGCACAGATTGAAAGCGTGATGCGATTTCCATGAGACCCCGTCCCCCGTGTGCCCGATTCCTGTTGAATCGGTTTCACATGCATTTTCCAATTTCGTATCTAGTCGGAAGTTTTGACCCGCCTCAACCAAAACACGTTCAGAAAACTGTCATGTGCACGGAAAGCGGGCGCGCTGTGCTATTGCGGCCACAAAAAAACCGGCCCGCCAAGGCGGACCGGTTTTATACCAGGCTCAGTTCCAAAAATCCCTCGAAACGAACCTAGTGCTCCCCCCGGAGACTGGTGGCGGCTAAGTCACCGCCGTCGAGGTGGAAACTGCCAAAGCCTGTCGATCTATGCAAGTCTGGCGAAGGACTTCTACCGGCAATGATGTAGTCGCGATGCTGGTGCGCAACACTGTTCATTGTGCAGGCGCGAAACACGGCGCCTCAAGTGGAATCTGCCCGTTTTTGCACATTAAAGAGGTGGTTCACGGGCCCCGCACCAGAACCGATTTTGTGCGCCGCGCCCGACACAAGTGCCGCCCACACGAAATCTTTGGCGTGTTGCACGGCATCATGCAGCGTCAGCCCGTTGGCCAATCCCGCTGTAATGGCGGCGGCCAGGGTGCAACCCGTGCCATGCGTGTTGCGCGTAGCAACACGCGGGCGGCTGAAACGGTGTTCGCTTGCCGCCGTCACCAGGTAATCGACGGCATCCCCCCCTGAACCGTGGCCGCCCTTCAGCAGAACCGCGCGGCACCCCAGCTGCAACAGCTGGCGGGCTTGGCCGATCATATCAGCGTCGGATTTGGCCACTTCGGTTTCGAGCAGAGCTGCGGCTTCCGGCAGATTGGGCGTGATCAGATCTGCCAAGGGGATCAGCGTGCCGCGCACAGCGGAAATCGCAGTGCCGTCGATCAGGCAGTCGCCGCTGGTGGCCACCATCACCGGGTCAACCACCAGATTGCGCAGCGCTTGAGATCCAAGACCTTTGCGCTTGAGCAGCTGCGCCACCATTGTCACCGTCTCAACGTCGGCCAGCATGCCGGTTTTAACGGCGGCAACCGCGAGATCTGAGGTAACAGCATCGAACTGCGCGGCAATGAAACCGGCCGGCACCTTATGGACGCCCATCACGCCGCGCGTGTTCTGCGCGGTCAGCGCCGTGATCACGCTTGCGCCATAGACGCCAAGCGCCGTGAAGGTTTTGAGATCCGCTTGAATACCAGCCCCGCCAGACGGGTCGGACCCGGCAATCGTCAGCGCAATGGGCGGTGTTGGCGTTGCTGCTGTCATGACCTTATCAAAGCTCACACGATGGCTGCTTTTATCCGCCGCTCTTTTTCAGAATATCGCCGCGCAGGCTGTCAGGCGTCAGCCAGGATTCGATGGCCGTCAGCCCGGGAAACGTCTCGATCATCCATTGGCCGAGCGCGTTCTGCGCGCCAAACAGGAACATCAGCCCGGTTATGACCAGCAGCAGGCCCATGACCTTTTCCATCAGGCCGAAGTGGCGTTTGAACTTCTGCATGAACCCAAGAAACGGCCGGATCGCCACTGCCGCCAAGATAAACGGAATGCCAAGGCCGAGCGAATAAACGAACAGCATGGCAATGCCAGACCACATGCTGCTCTCTTGCGCGGCGAGCGTCAGCACCGTCGCCAGGATCGGGCCGATGCACGGCGTCCACCCGAACGCGAACGCGAGCCCCATGACGTAGGCACCGGCTAAACTCGCGCCGGAGCTGCCGGTCTCAAAGCGCGCCTCTTTGTAAAGCAGCGGAATGCGCAGCAGCCCCAGGAAATGCAAACCAAACAGAACGATGATCGCGCCGGCCAGCGTGCCAAGCTCTGTGCGGTATGATTGAAGGATGCGGCCGAGCGTGCTGGCTGTCGCGCCGAGTCCAACGAATACGGTTGTAAAGCCGAGCACAAACACGACCGCGGCAATTACCACGCGCCGCCAGACGTCGCGATCAACGCCGTCTTCGCCGGTTAACTGATCGAACGTCGTGCCGCCGATATAGCCGAGGTAGGGCGGCACCAGCGGCAGCACGCACGGCGACAGAAAGCTGACGAGCCCCGCCAGAGCCACGCCGAAATAGATATGGAGATCAGCAAACATCAGACGCTCAAACTCCAGCGTTCCCATGGCGCGCCAAAATAGGCGCCCACTCTCATCGTGCGCTTCAGCCGCGCGTCAGTGCCGCGATGCCCGGCAGTTCCTGGCCTTCGAGCCATTCAAGGAACGCGCCACCGGCTGTCGAGACATAGGTAAAGTCACCCGTCACGCTGGCCGCATTCAGCGCGGCGACCGTATCGCCACCGCCCGCCACAGAGACGAGCTTTCCGGCTTTGGTGAGGCGTGCCGCCTGCTTGGCAAGCGCAAACGTGCCCTCGCCGAACGGCGAAATTTCGAACGCCCCCATCGGGCCGTTCCACAGCAGCGTTTTGCAACCATCGAGAATGGCAGCGACATGCTTGACGCTTGCCGGGCCGGCATCGAGGATCATTGCGTCCGCTGGCACCTTATCAAGCGCCACGACCTCGTTGGCAGCACCGTCCTTGAATTCCCGCGCAATCACCGCATCAACCGGCAGTACGATTTCGCAGCCCTTGGCCTTTGCAGCGGCCATGATCTCAAGCGCCGTCTTATGGAAGTCCGGCTCGGCCAGCGACTTGCCGACGTTGACACCTTGCGCCTGCAGGAACGTATTGGCCATGCCGCCGCCGATGATCAGCTTATCGACCTTGGCAACCAGATTGGTCAGAACCGGGATCTTGGTCGAGACCTTGGCGCCGCCGACAACGGCTGCGGTCGGTCGCTGCGGAATTTCGAGCGCCGTTCGAAGCGCGTTGATCTCTTCCATCAACAGCGGACCGGCATACGACGGCAGGTGATGGGTTACGCCTTCGGTCGAGGCATGGGCGCGGTGGGCGCACGAAAACGCGTCGCCGACGAAAATATCGCCAAGCTTGGCGAGTTCAGCCGCAAACGCCGGGTCGTTTTTTTCTTCACCCTTGTGGAAGCGCAAATTTTCGAGCACCGCGATGTCGCCGTTTTTCATGGCGCCAACCGTTGCGGCCGCAGCATCACCGATGCAATCGGCGGCAAACGCCACCTTCGTTCCAAGCAGGCTCGCGAACGTATCGGCCACGGGCTTCAATGAAAACTCGGCTTCCGGCCCATTTTTCGGGCGGCCGAAGTGCGAGATCACGATCACCTTGGCGCCGCGGCCGGCCAAATCCTTGAGGCCGGGCACCAGACGCTCAAGCCGCGTCGCATCCGACACGCGGCCATCGCGCACCGGCACATTGAGATCGGCGCGCACCAGCACGCGCTTGCCGGCCAGATCAAGTCCAGCAGTCGTTTTCAGCTTATCGAGGTTCATGAAGCGTACTCTTGCGTTCGGACGTTTAGATTTTTTGCCATTGCGCGATGTAGCGCGTCTTGTCGGGATGCATTGCGAGTTCACCGGTGCAGCGGATGGTCCGGTCAGTATCGGAAAACAGGATCGCTTCGGTCAGCTGGTGCAATTCCTTATAGCGGTCAGCGTCTGGGCCCGTCGCCTCTGGCGTCAATGGATGCGGACCCGCTTTGCCCGCTTGGTAGGCCGCAACCCAAGCGTTGTAGCGGTCATGCAGTTCGTTGAATTGGGCAAGCTCAGCGCCCGTCAAACGCTGCAGCATGAACTCCTTGTTCGGAGCCCAGCCCTGGGCTGCCTCATCATAAACTCTCTGAAAGCTGTAAAATCCGCCATCGAACAGCGTCACGCCGCTTAATGGCAAATCCCAGATTTCACGGACCACAAGCACGTCATCGAATTTTGCCGGAGATTCAGGCGAGGCCATTGGTATATGTCCGATCAGGATTTCACCGACGCAATGCACGCCTTGGCCGCTGCCGCAACTTTCGACGCCGTAATGCCGAAGTGCTCGTACAGCTGCTTGGCTGGTGCTGACGCGCCAAACGACGACATGCCGATGAAGGTGTCTTTCTGGCGCAACCATTCATGCCAGCCTTGCGCGACCGCGGCTTCAATACCAACGCGCGGCGCATTGCCAAGCACGCCTAGACGGTAGCCTTCCGGTTGCTGGCGGAACAGTTCGAACGACGGCATCGATACTACTGCGGCATTGACACCGTCCTTGGCCAGCAACGCTGCGGCTTCCACCGCAATCGCCACTTCCGATCCTGTCGCGATCAACGTCACGTCGCGCTTGTACTCGCCGCTGACGACATAGGCGCCCTTGGCGGTCAGATTGTCGTCACTTGTGCGGGCTTTCAAAACGGTCGGCACCGCGTCGCGCGTCAACGCCAGAACCGATGGCGACTTTTCAGAGCTGAGCGCAATCTGCCACGCTTCTGCCGTCTCCAGCGCGTCGGCCGGGCGGAACACCTGCACGTTCGGCATGGCGCGGAGTGCCGCCACATGCTCAACCGGCTGATGCGTCGGGCCGTCTTCGCCAACGCCAATGGAATCGTGCGTCATCACATAGATCACGCGCTTTTCCATCAGTGCCGAAAGGCGGATCGACGGGCGGCAATAATCGGTGAACACCAGAAACGTCGCGCCATACGGAATGAACGAGCCGTGCAGCGCGATGCCGTTCATAGCGGCGGCCATTGCGTGTTCGCGCACGCCGTAGTGCATATAGTTGCCAGAGAAGTTGCCCGGCGCGACCGACGTGTGATGCTTGGTGCGCGTGCCGTTCGACGGCGTCAAATCGGCCGAGCCCCCCAGCAGTTCCGGCATTGCGGGGATGAGCTTTTCAAGCGTCAGCTGAGACCAGACGCGCGTGGCGCGCTTGGTGGTATCAGTAGCAAACGCGGTCTTGGCTTCTACAATAGCCGCGGCCGACGCCTTCGCCGCATCGCGGCCATTGATCAGCGTCTTGGTCGCGGCGTCCGCTTTGGCGAATGATTTCTCCCACGCCGTTCGCGCACTGTGGCCACGGGCCCCCGCGGCGCGCCACGCTTTTAAAATGGCAGCCGGAACCTCGAACGGCGGATACGGCCAACAGAGCTTTTCGCGCGCCGCTGCAATTTCTTCGGCGCCGAGCGGTGAACCGTGCGTATCCTTGGTTCCCTGCTTGTTGGGCGCGCCGTATCCGATGATCGTCTTGCAGGCGATCAACCACGGCTTCGAGCTTTCGGCCTTGGCCTTTTTGATGGCCGCGGAAATCTCAGCCGGATTGTGGCCGTCAATCGCAATCGTGTTCCAGCCGGATGCCTGGAAGCGCTTCAACTGATCGTCTGACACCGACAAGCTGGTCGCGCCGTCAATCGAAATCGAATTGTCGTCCCAGAACACGATCAGCTTGCCGAGACCCAAGTGGCCAGCCATCGAAATCGCTTCGTGGCTGATGCCTTCCATCAGGCAGCCGTCGCCAGCGATCACATACGTGTGGTGATCGATCAAATTCTTGCCGGTACGCGCGGCCAGCAACTGTTCAGACAGCGCCATGCCAACCGCGTTGGCGATGCCCTGGCCGAGCGGACCTGTGGTTGTCTCGATGCCCGCCGCATGACCGTATTCCGGGTGGCCTGCGGTTTTGGAGCCGAGCTGACGGAAGCGCTTGATCTCCTCAATCGTCATGCCCGGATAGCCGGTCAGATAGAGCAGCGAATAGAGCAGCATTGAGCCGTGACCGGCCGACAGCACGAAGCGGTCGCGGTTTGGCCAATCGGGCGCGCCCGCATCAAACGACAGCGCCTCGGTAAACAGCACAGTCGCGACGTCGGCCATACCCATCGGCATGCCGGGATGCCCTGAGTTCGCCGCCTGGACCGCGTCCATCGACAACGCCCGGATGGCATTCGCCATATCCTTGATAGCCACGCTTTCAGTGCCGGCGCCAGCGGTTGCGGCGGCCTTCGTCTGTGCTTTGGTCATAACGTTCGAAAAACCCGGGTTAAAAGAGCGTCGCGGCGCCCGCTGCAATTATCCCGACCATTTACCGGGGGTTTCGCCCCCCGTCTACGGCTGGCGGCGCGGCGATCACCGGCAAAACGGCGCGGGCGGCGCGCAAATGGTGACGCACCCCCAGCTGGGCGCGGAATGTCCGGCGCGGAACAGCCATTTCTCGGGTCGTTCGCGACCCGTCTAAACTGACGATTTGGTGTCGCGCCCCTTGCCATCGATGCGCGGCTCCGTTGAGACGGCCATCGCCTTGGCTTCCTCGGCCGCGTCTTCCTGGAACAGCTTTTCCAGCCGCAGGGAATCGCTGCGCGCCTTTTCCTGCAGCTTCTCAACATCGGAGGCGAGCTTGTAGTCCTCGATCAAGCGGCGTTCGTCGTGCGTGCGGAAGGTTTGCACCGTGCGCAGCGCCACGCGGTCGGAATAGCCAAGCCCCGTCATCAGCTGGCGCGTCAATTCCAGCGACGACAAAAACGTCTCGCGCTGCAAGCCGGCGACGCCAAGGTCAAGCAGCCGGTGGGCGTGTGTGCGGTTTCGCGCGCGCGCGTAAATCGGTACGTGCGGATAACGCTCCTTGACATGCTCGGCGGTGCGCATCGACGCCTCGATGTCGTCAATCGCCAGCACGAATGCCCGCGCCTTGTCGATTTGTGCGGCTTCGAGAATTTCCGGACGGCTGGCATCCCCGAAGAACGCCTTGCTGCCGAATTTGCGGACGAACTCGATTTGCTCGGCGCTGATATCGAGGGCCGTAAAAGCTATGCCTTTGGCGCGCAGCACGCGGGCGATAATCTGCCCGAAGCGGCCAAACCCGGCAATTACCACGTGCGCATCGCGATCAGGCAGCGCGTCGAAGGCTTTGAGGTTATCGGTCGATTTCGGAAACAGCCGGCGCTCAAGCAGCAGCAGCAGAGGCGTCATGGCCATCGATAGCGTAACGACGACGGCCAGCAGATCGGCGATGCCCTTGCCGAAAATCTTGTTGGTTTGACCAACAGACAGAAGCACAAACGCAAACTCGCCGCCTTGCGCCAAGGCCAGTGCCAAGCGCCGCGCCGGACTTGCGTCCAGGCCCTGCCAGCGTCCGAGAAAATAAAGAATCACCGCCTTGATCAGCATCAGCGCCAAGGTCAGCGCCACGATCAGCCCAGGCTTCGAGACCAGCAGCCCCAGATTGAGCGACATGCCGATGGCCGTGAAGAACATGCCGAGCAACAAACCCTCAAACGGCGCGATGTCGGCTTCAAGCTGATGGCGGTAGCTGCTTTCAGCCAACAGCGCGCCGGCGATGAATGCGCCGAGTGAGGCTGGCAATCCGGCATACTGCATAATCAGCGTCACGCCGACGACGGTCAGCAGGGCTGCCGCCGTCATTGCCTCTTTCACCCGCGAAAGCGCGACCAGCCGCAACAGATAGTCGAGCAGGTAGTGGCCGGCCACGACCACGCCGGCAATCGTGCCGAGCCCCTTGGCGAACGCGGTTACATCAAGACTATCGATGGACGACGCCGCCGAGACCGCAAAAAACGGCGCCAGCGCAATCAGCGGAATGGCCGCCAGATCCTGGAACAGCAGCACACTGAACCCAAGCCGCCCATGCCGGGTTGCCAGTTCTCCGTTCTCTTCCAGAACTTGCAGTGCGAATGCAGTCGACGACAAAGCCAGCGCCGCCCCCGCAAACAGCGACGACGTCCAGCGGAACCCCAACGCCACGCCAATCGCCGCAAAGGCCAATGCGGTCAGCACCACCTGCGCGGTGCCAAGCCCGAAAATCGCCTGCCGCATGGCGAACAAGCGCTTTGGCCGCAATTCAAGCCCGATCAGGAACAAAAGCAGCACGACGCCGAACTCGGCAACATGCAGAACTTCCTTAACCTCGGTTGCCGAGAACAGCGCGCCGAAGCCGAACGGTCCGATAAGCACGCCTGCCAGCAAATACCCGAGCACCGCCGCGATACCGGCAAAGCGCGCCAGCGGCGCCGCCAGAGCGAGAGCCGCCAGCAATACCGCGATTTCTTGAAGCGTCACGTGTCCAACCCCCGTCTCGCTATGAGCGGCTGCGCGACAATCTATATGGCGCGGCAGCCATTTCTTAACAGATCCGCACCGATCCACCCGGCGCAAGCCCGCGTATGCCGTGACAGACGTTAAGAGGATCGGCTATGATTCCCCAAATCGAAATCGCGCGGCCAATCGGCCGCGCACGGATCACGCCTGGTTCAATATCAATGGCCGATTTTCTACAACGTATCGCTGAGCGCGGCGACGTGGAGGCTTTTCGTAAGCTGTTCCAAGCCTACGGGCCGCGCGTCAAATCGTACATGATGCGCCAGGGCGCCGATGCCAACACCGCTGAAGAGCTGGCGCAAGAGACCATGCTGACGGTTTGGCGCAAGGCCAGTTTGTACTCCGGCGAAAAAGGCAGTGCGACAACTTGGATTTTCACGATTGCCCGCAATCTGCGGATCGACCGGCTGCGTAAGGAAATGACCTGGGTTGCTTTGCCCGAGGGTCATAACGAAGAGGCTTCCACCGATGCCTTGCCAGATGAAATCTTATCGGAACAAGAGCGCAAAAAGCGCGTTCAGGCGGCGCTCGCAGGTTTGCCGCCGGATCAGTTTGAAGTTGTATCCCTCTCCTATATCGAGGGCTTGTCACACAGTGAAATTGCCGAGCGTCTGGGCCTGCCGCTTGGCACCGTTAAATCACGTATGCGGCTTGCGTATCAAAAAATCCGCGAGCTTGTCGAGGACTTGAAGTAGATGAAAATCAATCACCATCCGCAGGCCGAGAGCTTGATGAGCTGCTCCGCTGGAAGCATGCCGGAGGCGTTTGCCGCCGTCATGTCTTCACACATGACGCTGTGCCCGGAGTGCCAGAAGGAATTGGCATTCATGGAGGCGATCGGCGTCGCTATGTTCGACGGTATTGCCGCGACGCCCGTGAGCGGCGACGCGCCCGTGATGGCCTTGCGCGCCAGTGAAGCCGGTGACGATGCGCCGGTTGCTGCCCTCAATGCGAGCGCCATTCCAGAACCACTGCAGCGAGTCATTGGCACCGATCTGAACGCGATTAAATGGAAGCGCGTCAGCCCGGGTGTGTGGCAACACGTGATCCCGCTCTCAAAAACCGCGCGTGGCGATCTCAGGCTGATCAAGGTCGCACCGGGCAAATCACTTCCCGAACATGGCCACAGCGGCTCGGAACTGACGCTCGTGCTGCAAGGCGCCTATCGCGATTCAACCGGCCACTATCGCGCCGGTGACGTTGCCGATCTGGCGGGCGATGTCACGCATAGCCCGTCGGCCGACCCGCAGGAAGGCTGCATTTGCCTGATTGCGACAGACGGCAAACTGCAATTCAAAAGCCTGGCTGCCCGGATTTTTCAGCCATTTGCTGGAATATAGGTTAGGCTTCGCGCTATGAGCGCCTCTAACTCGCCGCGCCTTGTGTGGATCACAGGTGCCAGCACCGGCATTGGCCGCGAACTGGCGTTATCGTTTGCGCGCGATGGCGCAACCGTTGCCGTCTCCGCGCGCGGCGCTGACAAACTTGGCGAACTCGAAAGGCTTTCGCCCAACATCAAATCGTTTCCGTGCGACGTGACCGATGCGGCTGCCGTCGCGGCAACCGTGTCATCCATCGAGCAAAGCGTTGGCCCGATTGATCTGGCGATACTCAACGCCGGCGTCTGGCATCCAATGACCGCTTCGAACTACGATCTCGCCAAAGTCAAAGCCTCAATGGACGTCAACTACTCCGGCGTCACCAATGCGCTTGCGCCGGTCATGAAAACCATGATCGGCCGCGCTCGCGGGCATATCGCAATTGTTGCCTCCGTCGCCGGATTGCGCGGGCTGCCTAAGGGGGCTGCCTATGCGCCAACCAAAGCCGCACTCATCTCACTCGCGGAAAGCCTTTACGCCGACTTGAAACTCAAGGGCGTGCGCATAACGGTCATCAACCCGGGTTTCGTCGCAACGCCGATGACGGACGTCAATACCTTCCCCATGCCGTTTCTGATTTCCGCGGATGAAGCTGTCAAAACAATCCGCCGCGGGCTGCAACGCGACACGTTTGAAATCATATTTCCTGGACGCATGGCGCTGCTCATGAAAACGCTGCGGCTGCTGCCTTACCGGCTGTTTTTCTTGGCAACCGGCAAGATCTCAAAACGCGAGCCGCCGTCAGCAAGCCAAAACTGAGCGCTTCGTTTGCGCCTCAACCTTTGAGCGGTTTCGTCATCCGGTAAATCCCGACATTGACGTCGCCCGACTCAAAACCCACTTCGCAATAGCTTAAGTAATATTCCCACATCCGCCGGAACCGTTCGTCAAACCCGAGCGCTTGGATTTCTGGCCAGCGGGCACGGAACCGTTCGCGCCATGCGTCCAGCGTATGAGCGTAGCTTTGGCCGAACTGTTCGACGGTCTCGAACGTTAATCCGGCACGGACGGCTTCCTCGCGCATCCGCGTCACGGTCGGCAGCATGCCGCCTGGGAAAATGTAGCGCTGAATGAAATCCGTGTGGCGGCGATACGCTTCAAAAAACCGCTCATCAATGGTGATCGCCTGCACCGCCGCGCTGCCGCCCGGCTTCAAGCACTTGGCAAGCGCCGCGAAATAATCCGGCCAATGGGCTTCGCCAACCGCCTCGATCATCTCAACGGATGCAATCGCATCGAATGTGCCGTCCGTATCGCGGTAATCCTGGAAGCGCAAATCTGCGTTTGCGGCGCAACCTTTTGCCGCCAACCGCTGACGCGCGAATGACAATTGCTCAGCCGACAGCGTCAGGCCTGTCACGTGTGCGCCACGGCCGATTGCGCGCTCGGCCAACCCGCCCCAGCCGCAACCGATTTCCAAAAGCGTATCGCCGCGCTTCAGATCAAGTTGATCAAGCACGACGCGGTATTTTTCATCCTGCGCCGCGCTCAACGTCTGTTCGCGCGACCGGAAGATCGCACTCGAATAGGTCATGCCGGGGTCGAGCCATAACGCATAGAACGCGTTGCCGAGATCATAGTGGGCGGCGATATTGCGGCGGCTGCCTTGGCGCGTATTGTTGCGCCGCCGGTGCCACAAAATATCGCTGAAGCGCGGCTTGAAAACGCCGCCGCCCGCTTGCTCCAGGGAATTGTAGTTCTTGATGCAGAAGCGCAGCACACAGGCAAGGTCCGGCGTGTCGATTTCAGATCGCATATAGCTCTCGGCCAAGCCGATGCTACCGCGCGTCGCCAGGCGCCAGATCGCCCGGTAGGTGTGCAGCGTAACGCGCGCCGGTGGCGTGGCATCGCGGCCAAGCATGACGTGCAGCCCAGACGGCAGAATAACATCAAGACGCCCGCGCGTTGTCTCGCCAAACGTCGCTTCCAAGCCGCGCGCCAGCACCCGGTCCCGCCAAGACGCGGCGGACGGTGCGGTGCGGCGCTGGTCTTGAACGTCAGCGTTCCAATCGGTCATCAGCCGCTATCCTTGCTTTGGTGTTTTGGCGGAAATTGTTGTGTAGCGCGGCGAAACGTGGCGGGTGGTCAGCGGAATTCCTTTCAGCCATAGCTTCAAGGCTTCCCAGTGAATCGCGGCGACAACTTTCAGGGTCAGGAGTGGATAGCGCAGCAACAGCAGGGCAAGGCGGGCGTCCGTCACTGCTTGGCGCGTTCCCCGGAAATGCGTTTTGATCAACGCGCCATCACCATCGCTGAGCAACACGGCAACCAGCGCTTCGCCGAGCGGATCGGTGATGCGGAAGCTATATCCGCCTTTGCCGCTGGCAAACGGCGACACGTACATCGTCTTCCGGCAGGCCTGTGCGAACACATGTCCCAGCTGCTCCACGCCCGCCGCAACCACATAACTTGTCCGCTCGCCAAAGGTGTTGTTGACCTCATAGATCAGCGTTTCCAAGCGGCCGCCGGGTGCGTAAACGTAAAACACGCTCAGCGGATTAAACACGTAGCCAAAGATGCGCGGATACGAGAGCAGCAGAATCTGCCGGCCGTCGCATTCACGCCCAGCGCCTTTCAGGCAGGCCCGCGCAACCTCTAGAGCCGGCGTGCCATCGCCCGCGCCGTGATCGGAATCGTAGAACGAAAACACATTGAACCGGTTGCGCGAGAACAGCCGCAGACGCCCGCTCAACGCGTCGATTTTTTCAACATCGAGCAGCAGCGTGAACACGGCGTACTTCATGGCGTGCGGCTTCGGCCTCAAGCGCTTATGGACCACACTGCCGGCATAGATCGCGGCATCGCCGAGCATCATACGACACCTCCAGCCACCACCGTTCCGGCCCGCGCAACCCGGCTCTTGCTCTCGTCCCACTGCCACGGCCGGACAACCGGATGCCCCAGCCGCGCGCTTAAATGTTCGGCCGCCGCCAATCCAGATTGCAGGCCGTCCTCGTGGAACCCATAGCCCGCATAGCTGCCGGCAAACCACAGCGAATTGCGCCCTTGCAGCGCCGGCAATTGCGCTTGCGCGCCAAGGGCCGCGGCATCGAACATCGGATGGCGATAATCGAAACTCTGCACGATTCTGCGCGGATCGACCGGCTTTTGCGGATTGAGCGTTACAAAATAGTCGGTCTTGGCCGCCAACGGCTGCAGCTTATTCATCCAATAGGTGACGGAGAGCGTCTGCGTGCCATCGCCTGCGCGCTCATCCGCTGAACCCATGTAGTTCCAGGCAGACCACAACGCACGGCGGCGCGGCATGTGCTGTGCGTCCGTGTGCAGCACCGCTTGATTGGCAGCGTACCGGAATTTCGACAGCAGTTTCGCCGCTTCTCCGCCAAGCGGCGACGCAAGGCGCAATGCCTCGTCTGCGTGACAGGCAAGAATTGCAGCGTCAAAGGTTGCGGTCAGTCCGCGTTTGGTTGCAACCGCCACGCGGCCCGGCGCGCCATTGACCGACACCACAGGATCATTGGTGACGATCCGCCCTTGATAGCCAGCTGCCAGCCGCAGCACATATTCCCGGCTGCCGCCATTGACCGTCCGCCAAGGCGGGCGCTTGAACGTCTGCAGCAAGCCGTGATTGGCAAAAAAGCGGGCGAACGCGGCGAACGGAAAGTCCAGCATGTCGCTGGCGGGCGTCGACCAGATTGCAGCCCCCATCGGCACGATGTGCGCGTGGACGAACGGCTTTGAATATCCGTTGGCCTGCAACCACTGCCCCAGCGTCACGTGCCGATCTGTATTGGCGGCAGCCGCCGCACTCGCCTCGCGAAAGAAGCGGAAAATCTCAGCCATCAACCGCCAATGCGCGAGGCTGATCAGGTTGCGCCCCTGGCCGATCAGACCACTGATGCCGGTGCCTGCATATTCATACTGGCCATCGCCCAGCGAGACGGCGAAGCCCATGTCAGTCGGCGCCACCGGCACGTCCAAATGTTCAAACAACGCCATCAGATTGGGATAGCTGGCGGTGTTGTAGACGATGAACCCGGTATCGATCGGGCAGCGGCCATCCGGCCCGTGCACATCGACCGTGTTGGCATGGCCACCCAGCCGGTCATCCGCTTCGAAAAGCGTGACATCGAACGTCTTGCCGAGCAGCCAAGCGGCGCTAAGCCCGGTAATGCCGGCACCGATAACCGCCACTCTCAACGCATTGCCCATTGTTAACCCCACCGGCTGTCTACGGCGGTTAACGCTCTGTGGATCTGCGCCCGGACCAAGACAATTGAAGTCTTTTTCTTTACCCCCCGGTTACCTTTAACGCGTCCTTAACCAAGATGACCGCATTCTCAACCTATCGGCGCCGGGAAGTCTCTCCCCTCCCCTCACGCCGGAAACGCAAAGTCACTGCAAGTGAAGTGTCGTCACCTATTTGTACTCAGTTGTGAGGTTGACCGATGCACTATGATCTCGTCTCGCGTGCGCTTGCCTACGTCTCCTGCCTGACATCGATGAGCCTGTTTGCGACCTCGATGGCCATTGCCGCCATCAACGTCGGACGCGCGCCATCACACGCCTGCTCCAGCCCGGCTTGCGCTGCGGCGCAGGTCCATCCCGCCGCCGCGCAATTCGGCGGACTGGTCAGCCGTACCCATGTCGAGGCTGTTGCCCAAGTCCTGTGGTCGCGCAAAATCTAAGCAAAGCGATGCCCGGCCGGGTGTCCATAAAGTCTGGCGTGGCGTAGCACCCGCCTCGTTTCCAGACCGCTTCCTGGCCGGAAAATTGATACCGGTCCAATTGCACTGAAGCTTCCGGTAACCGGCTTGAATTGATCAGCAAGCCGGGACCGCCGCGCCGGATTTTGTCACCCGGCAACGCGATCACGCCGCTCCACTGCCAGCTCTCAAAAGAGCGTACGCCTCAGTCCCGGCGTGCGCTCTTCTGCTTTTCGAGCGCTTGGCGTTTGACGACCGCATCGATCTCTTGCAGACCGGCAATCAGGTTCGCGAAGTCTTTGAGCGGCACCATATTCGGCCCGTCTGACGGCGCGCGATCCGGGTCTTGATGGGTCTCGATAAACAACCCCGCAACGCCCGCTGCCACCGCCGCCCGCGCCAGCACCGGCACGAACCGGCGGTCACCACCCGAAGACGTACCCTGCCCGCCCGGCTGCTGCACGGCATGGGTCGCGTCGAAGATCACCGGCGCGCCGGTCTCAGCCATCTGCGGCAACGCCCGCATATCGACAACCAGCGTGTTGTATCCAAAGCTTGAGCCGCGCTCCGTCACCAGCACTTGCGCGTTGCCGCTTTCGGTCACCTTGGCAACCACATTCTTCATGTCCCACGGCGCCAGGAACTGGCCCTTCTTGATTTTGATGACCCGGCCGGTTTGAGCGGCCGCCACCAGCAAATCGGTCTGACGGCACAGGAACGCCGGGATCTGCAGAATATCGGCGACCTCGGCCACCGGCGCGCACTGGCTGATTTCGTGAATGTCGGTGACAATCGGCAGACCCAGCGTCTCGCGGATTTCAGCGAACACGTCGAGCGCCGCGCTCAATCCGATGCCGCGCTTGCCGCTGAGCGAGGTGCGGTTGGCCTTATCGAACGACGACTTGTAGACGAGGCCTATGCCGAGCTTGGCCGCCGCCTCCTTCAGGGCCGACGCCATTTCGAGCGCGTGCGCCCGGCTTTCCATCTGGCAGGGGCCAGCCAGCACGGCAATCGGCGCATCGTTGGCAAACGTCACGCCGCCGACGGTCACGCGGGCTAATGGTTTCAAGGGGGCGGGCTTTATGGGTGTGTGCTGTGTCATGCCGCTTTATAGCCGCCTCTGCCCAGCACCGCGAGCCCCTGACGGCGCGCCGCGGCGGCTTCCCACAATGAATGGTGGTTTTCCGCAATAAGCCGCGGTTGGTCTGAAAAAGCAGTCCACCCGCTCCAAAACAATCAGACCTGGCTGCACCACCTGGCCGCCCCACAAACAAAAACGGCGGCTCGTGAGAGCCGCCGTTTCAAGAACCTTGCGGTTCGAAATCGTTAGATAACGTCGATTTCGGCCGGGAGGTAGCTCGTCACTTCAAGACCAACTTCCTGCTCGCGAACGGCCGGCTTTGTCCAGACTTTCATAGGGTGTCCTCCTCGAAAAAACTGACAGGCATTTCCTGTTGAGAGGTACATAGCGGGGTGCGGCTGATAATGCCAATCGCATTTTGCTAACGCCGCCCAAACTTTTCGTGATCGATATCAATGACTTGTTATATCGTTACACTTCGCGTGGCGCTCGGCGGCTCTCGTGTCCAGAGAGCCAGCCGCCGAGCGAGGAGCATGCCGGACTCCGCGGAACGCCAGTGCCGCCGCGCGCGGAGCATCCCGAATAACGCGGAGCAAGCCGCACGCGTGCCATGCCGGATGAGGCGGAGCATGCTGACCGGCAAGTGCAGTAGCGCCGGATGATGCGATCTCTTTCGACTTCGTCATCCCGTTGCCGCGCATCGCATGCGCGGTGTCACGAACGGGATCCAGACAAGTGTCTGTGGGGCATGAAACCACCGGCCTGCGATAATCAAACGCTCCCTTGCCAACTGATGCCTGGATGGATCCCCGCCTGCCGTGCGTTCGGCAAGGTCGCTATCGCGACGCGGGGATGACGAAGCGGTGTCAGATGTGAAAAATGTGCACCTGCCACCTCCGTCATCCCGTTGCCGCGCATCGCATGCGCGGTGTCACGAACGGGATCCAGACAAGCGTCTGTGGGGCACAAAACCACCGGCCTGCGATGATCAAACGCTTCTTCGCCAACTGATGCCTGTTTGGATCCCCGCCTGCCGTGCGTTCGGCAAGGTCGCTATCGCGACGCGGGGATGACGGTACGGCGGGGTTACATAAAAATACGAGCCGGGCTTCTTCGCTTTCATGGTTCCGCGCTATGCGGGCTTAATGACCCAACGTTCATAGAAACCGAGGGAACCAGCTATTAGCTGCACGGTCTCGACGCGCTTCAACTTTCCAAAAGTTCCCGAAAGAAATAGCGTAACCTTGCCCCCCAAAATGGGTTTTAATACTTCGGGCACATCAGGCAAAGGCTCGACCGCCATTGCCACTTGAACGATATTGCCGAGTAGACTGACTATGTCATTCCATAGTCGAAGTTTCTCGCCTTGTTGAATTTCCCGCGAAAACGACCGCGGACCCACACGAACGGTGCAATCTGGCCCTAGCGCCAATGGATTCCAATTGGTCAGATCCGAATGTGCTGCAGGTGGCCGCTGACTTGCAGAAAACGAAAATAGGAGATCGTGAGAACGATACTTGAATTGCCAAGAATCTCTGGATTGATGCACACCAACTTCCACGCCCGCACAATTAATAAAAACCGTGAGTATGTGGGGGATCTGCGTATTTGCTATCAGTCCGTTTCCCCGGATTTCCAACTTCCAATTGCTCACAACACCCTCACATTCTTCCCGTCCTTGTTCCGGGATGAGCTGGTAGCATTGTGTTGGGTCTGCGCTCCGCTTGACGCCAACCTACAAGTGCTTTGCTCCTAAGCCCGGCCTGCTCGCCAGCCATCGCAACCAAACAACAAAAAAGGCCGCTGGGGTTATTCACCACCAACCGCCTAGATTTCCGACCATACAAAAATCCTATCACAGCAGCGTTGCGCTGGCCAGAAATTTGTATGGTTAGCACGCAACTTTGTCCGCGAACGCTCATTCGGTTTGCGCGGGCGCTTTGACGAAGCGGCTTGCCATAACGCCCGTTTGAAACCGGACACAAAAACTGGCACATCGGGCCCATGACCGCTGACACCCACGCTCTTTATGGCAGCCTGCCGCTCGATCTCATCGAGGATCGCGGCACACGTTTGCAATGCTCGCCGCAGGTGCCGGGTGCAACCGCGCTCGCGAACATCGCTGTCCAGTCGCTCGCAGATTTCATCGTGCATGCGCCGCCGGGCACAATCGAACGCCGCTGCGTTTTGGCGTTGGCCCTGCGCGCGCTCAAATCTGGCGCAACACTGACCGCCTTCGCCGCAAACACCAAAGGCGGCACGCGCATCGCGGCTGAACTCGAAGCGTTCGGTTGCGCCGTTGCCACGGATCACAGACGCCGCCACCAGATCGTGCGAACCGCGCGCCCTGAAAAACTATTACCCGCCGTCGATGACGCGATCAATGCCGGTGCGCCGCGCCTTCTGCCGGAGTTGCAACTCTGGTCGCAGCCGGGCTTGTTCAACTGGGACCGTATCGATCCCGGCAGCCAACTGCTGCTCGATCATTTGCCCCCGCTCAGCGGCCACGGCGCAGATCTCGGTTGCGGCATCGGCGTGCTGGCACGCGCCGTGCGCGCCACATCGCACGCGACGCACATCACCTTGATCGACATCGATCAGCGCGCCCTCGACATGGCGCGCCGCAATGTGCCGGGTGACGGCGTCACAACCTTGTGGGCCGATGTCCGTAGCAGCCGTGATCTGCCAACCGGCCTCGATTTCATCGTCACCAATCCGCCGTTCCATGATGGCGGAGACGAAGACAAGGCGCTCGGCCAAGCCTTCATCACCAAGGCCGCGTTGATGCTCAAACCCGGCGGTGTGTTGTGGCTGACCGCCAACCGCCACCTGCCGTATGAAGCAACATTGAAGCCGCTGTTCGAAACCGTTGCTCTGATCGCGCAAAAAAACGGCTTCAAAATTTATGCGGCGCACAAAGCTGCCATGCCGGCGCGTACCAAACATTCAAAGCCGCGCAAATGAGCGACGCCGTTCAAAAAATGCGGCTCGACAGGTTGCTCGCCAACATGGGCTACGGCTCGCGCAAGGATATCCAAGCGCTCGTCAAGCATAGCCGCATCACGCTTGATGGTGTGGCGGTCAGCGATGCCGACATGCATGTGGCAGTGTCCGCTGACTTGAGCGCACGCTTGCGCGTTGCAGGCGCCGCACTCGATCCGCCGCCTGGCTTTATCGTGATGCTGCACAAGCCGCTCGGCGTAACCTGCAGCCACAAGGAGGCAGGCCCCCTCGTCTACGATTTGTTGCCGAACCGCTGGCGTGCGCGCAAGCCGGCGATCTCAACTGTTGGCCGTCTCGATAAGGAAACGTCGGGGCTGCTGCTGATGACCGACGACGGCGCGCTGCTGCACCGGATCATCGCGCCCAAAAGCAATGTCACCAAACGCTACCGCGCGACACTGGCCCGGCCGTTGCGCGGCGATGAAGCGCATACACTTGCTGCCGGCACATTGATGCTCGACGGCGAGAGCAAACCGCTGCTGCCGGCCGAAATGCAAATCGTAGCTGACCCGGCGGCGAGCGAACCTGTTGTCGAAGTCACCTTGTCGGAAGGCCGCTATCATCAGGTGCGGCGGATGTTTGCGGCGCTCGGCAATCACGTCACCGCGCTGCATCGCATTTCAATCGGCGCGCTGACTTTGCCCGATGATCTTGACGCCGGAACCTTTTGCAGTCTCTCGCCCGATCAGACATCGGCGATTTTCCAGTAAGCGAAGCTCCGCGCGACAGCTTTGTCATGAAACCGGTACAACTCTCTGGGGTGCACGGGACGCGGCACGCACGTTTCCAGCGTTACGCCGCCGCACGAGCGCGCTATACTGCGACTCGCATACGTCGCGGCGCTCAGCCTGAGCGCAAGACGACACAACACATGCAAGGGGAAGACAATGCTGGAAAATCTCGGCTGGCTGCAGCCAGTGCTTATTGCCGCCGCGGTCGTGTTCGTACTCGATCTGATCGGCAATATGATTTCGTTTTCGAACCGCATCATGAACGCGCTGACCACCGCACTGGTGTTTGCCGTTCTGTTTGGCACGCTGATCCATCTCGGCCTCGTCAAAATGGACGTGAAGACCATTCCGGCGCCGGTTGCAGCACCAGCGGCAACAGCGCCCTAAGCGCTGACTGCACGTTTTCGAATTGAGGGCGGCGCGGATGTTCTGCGCCGCTTTATTTTGTCAGCGGCGTGATCTGCGCCAGCGACAGCGCAAGCAAACGCTTGCTGGGTGGCATTTTGTGTATTAGATTATCCTAATATTCAAAGCCAGGAGAATGCCCATGCTCGTACGCAATCAGCCTTCCAAGCGCGCGCAACGCCTTGCCGTTGCAGGTTCGGTCCTTGCAGCCCTCGTGGCAGGTATTCAGCCGGGCTTTTCTGAAACACCAGCTCCAGACACCAGCGCGCGCATCGCGGCGGCGCGGGCGGCCAGCAAAGATCTGGGCGAGACGCTCAAGGGCCAGTTGGTCGCCGCCATCAAATCCGGCGGTCCAGCTTCGGCAATTCCGGTCTGCAAAACCATTGCGCCGGCAATCGGCAATGAGACCTCCACCAAACACAACCTCAGCATCCGCCGCACAAGCTTGAAGGTGCGCAACCCGGCCAACGCGCCCGACGCGTTCGAGCTGCGCGTACTTGAAGACTTCGTCAAAAAACTTGAAGCCGGCGCTGATCCCATGACGCTGGAACACAGCGAAGTCGTCAGCACCAATGGTGTTTCGGAATTCCGCTACATGAAAGCCATTCCGACCGCTGCCGAGCCATGCTTGGCGTGCCACGGCTCTGATCTGAAGCCCGAGGTCAAAGCCGGGATTTCAAAGCTCTATCCCGACGACAAAGCCACAGGCTTCAAAGCCGGCGACCTGCGCGGCGCGTTTTCCGTGACGCAGAAGATCAAATAAGGGAGGGCGTTTTAGCGCCTCCCCCTCCGCTTGCGGTCCCGGGCGAGCAACCAAGCGCAAGCGCCGTTGCGAAGACCCGGGATCACGTCCCACGTAAATTTGCGTGATGCTCTTCCAATGTGATCCCGGCTCTCCAAAATTGCGCGCCCGCAATTTTTCCGGCCGGGATCTTTTGCGGTTGAGATCGGCAAACATTTTGCAGTGGATAAAGATCCCGTGTCTGCAATGCACCGCCGAGGGGGGCGCTGCATTGCGCACGGGAATGCGGGTGATTTTGGAGTGTTCGACTTAAACCAACCGGCTCTTCTCGACCGCGGCGGCGATGAAGCTCGCGAACAGCGGGTGTGGTTCAAAGGGCCGCGATTTCAACTCGGGGTGATACTGCACGCCGATGAACCACGGGTGGTTTGGGTATTCGACTGTCTCGGGCAACAAGCCATCCGGCGACAATCCAGCAAAGCGCAACCCGGCGCGTTCTAACCGTTCGCGATAGCGCGTGTTGACTTCATAGCGATGCCGGTGGCGCTCTGATATCTCAGTTGCCCCGTAGACCTGGGCAATCCGGCTGCCCTCAGCAAGCGCCGCATCGAACGCGCCGAGCCGCATGGTGCCGCCGAGATCGCCGCCTTGCCGGCGCTGTTCCAATTCGTTGCCGCGCATCCATTCGGTCATCATGCCGACAACCGGCTCGGACGTTTCGCCAAATTCGGTTGAGCCTGCGCCGCTGATGCCCGCCAGATTGCGCGCCGCCTCCAGGCACGCCATCTGCATGCCAAAGCAAATGCCGAAGTACGGCACGCCGCGTTCGCGTGCAAATTTCGCGGCCAAGATCTTTCCTTCAGAGCCGCGCTCGCCGAATCCGCCCGGCACCAGAATGCCATCGACGCCTTCCAAGTGCGGCGCCGGGTCTTCGTGTTCGAACACTTCCGACTCGATCCAGTCCAGCTTGACCCGGACCCGGTTGGCGATACCGCCATGCACCAGCGCTTCGGTCAGCGATTTGTAGGCGTCCTTGAGGCCCGTGTATTTGCCGACAATCGCAATCGTCACTTCGCCTTCGGGCGCCGAGATGGTGCGCGAAATGTTTTCCCAGCGCGACAGGTTCGGGCTTGGCGCACCCGTCACGCCGAACGCGTGCAGCACTTCGCGGTCGAGCCCTTCGCGGTGATAGGCGAGCGGCACATCATAGATCGACGCCACGTCGAGCGCTTGGATTACCGCTTCAGGCCGGACGTTGCAGAACAACGCGATTTTCTTGCGCTCGCTGACCGGAATATCGCGGTCCGACCGGCACAACAGAATGTCTGGCTGAATACCGATTGAGCGCAGCTCTTTGACCGAGTGCTGCGTCGGCTTGGTTTTGAGTTCGCCCGCTGACGGGATGTACGGCATCAGCGTCAGATGCACATAGATCGCGTTGCCGCGCGGCAGGTCATTGCCGAGCTGACGGATGGCTTCGAAAAACGGCAGGCCTTCGATGTCGCCAACCGTGCCGCCGATTTCGGTCAGCACAAAGTCGACGTCCTCGTTGCCGGTGGTGACAAAATTCTTGATCGCGTCGGTGACGTGCGGAATGACCTGCACCGTGCCGCCGAGATAATCACCGCGCCGCTCCTTGGCCAGGATGTCCTGGTAAATGCGGCCCGTGGTGATGTTGTCCGACTTCTTGGCCGGAACGCCGGTGAAGCGCTCATAGTGGCCCAGGTCGAGGTCGGTTTCCGCCCCGTCGTCGGTGACGAACACCTCGCCGTGCTGATACGGGCTCATGGTGCCCGGATCGACGTTCAAATAGGGGTCAAGCTTTTTCAAGCGGACGGAATACCCGCGCGCTTGCAGAAGCGCGCCGAGTGCGGCGGACGCGAGGCCTTTTCCAAGGGAGGAGACCACGCCGCCAGTGATGAAGATATAGCGTTGCATGGGATTTGGGTCTCGCATACGGGAGCCGGAATCACCAAGCGGCAATATCGCCACATCCACAGAGGTTTAAGCGGCGGGCGTGGGTCTAGTGAGTGGTCCGCTGGCGGCGGGGCGGTTCAGACCTCGCGGACGCGGGTTTCCGGCATGCCTGCAACCTCCGCGTCAGCTGCCGCATTGGGCCGCGACTTCGGCAGCGGCGGCGGCGCGGGCAGAGTCATCGGCGTTTTCAGCAGCAAGCTCGGCTTTCAGCGCATCTGCAGTGCCCTTGGACGGACGAAAGTCCGGTCCGGTGGCAGCGCTCGCGTAAACCACGTCGATCTCGGCGACCGGATGGCCGCGCACCGGCAACTGCTTCTTCTCGCCCTTTTCCAGGTAGTCGCGCTTAGCGCACCGGATCGCAACCTGCGGGGCCGTGGCCTGGAAAAACTTGTGGCCCTGCTCGGCGCCGTATTCAGCGGCCCGCGCCAGCGCAATTTTCTCGACCCGGGCCTTGGGCGTCGATGGACTCCCGGTCGCCGTGACCCGGATGCGGCCATCGCCCAGGGCTGCCACATGATGGCCGGTTGGCGAAAACGCACTCGCTGCCTGATAGGCCGTGATGCTGTTGCCACCGATGGCACCGCCAAGATCTGTGCCGCACCCGGCCGCAAGCAGGATCGCGCCAGCAGCAGCACTTGCTCGGATCACAAAAGGCAGGCGACGGGACATCATGATGCGGGTGTGCCTGCTGTCTTTGAGTGAAAGCCTTAGACCGGTCTGATCCGCCAGTGTGGCACGAGAAGTGCGCGCGATCCAAGCGCTTCTGGGCCATAGGTCGCGACCCAACGAAAAACGGCCGGAGCACGCTCCGGCCGTTTGGCACAATCACTTTTGAAGACGTTTACTGGCCGCCCGGAACCGCCGGGCCGCCACTCTGCAACTTGTCGAGAATACCGCCGCGGCCAGCAGGAGCTGCCGGCGCATCGCTGGGTGCGGCTGGGACGCCCGGCGTTGCTGGCGCGGTCGCAGCCGGAGCTGAACCGGGAGCGCTCGCATCAAACACCGAACCCACGGGAACCGACTGCTTGGCGAGAATGGTCAGCAAAATCGAGGTGGTGAAAAACGCCGCCGCCAAGCCTGCGGTGGCGCGTGTCAAAAGGTTGGCCGTGCCGCGCCCGGTCAGGAACCCACCCGAACCGCCGCCGCCCATGCCGAGCGCGCCGCCTTCGGACTTCTGCAGCAGCACAACGCCGACAAGGGCAGCTGCAATCATCAGGTGTACGACAAGGAGAACGGTGGCCATCGTCTTGAATATCCACAATAAAGCGGGCGAAGCCCAGCGCTTCTCAGCGCGCCGGAGCACGCAAGGTTGAGCGGCCTTCTACACCACCCGCCGCGTTGAAGCTAGTGCCCCGGGGAGTGGGACGAGCTCCCCGCACTTGGAAAGCCTGGAATTACCGCCTCACCCGGGCCGCAATCATTTCGCGTGTCGGGGTTCCGCTTGCTGGATAACGCAGCCGGCGGAAACACGGAGACCAGCTGACGCATGTACGAGCCGCGCTCGAGACGACGCCTGCATCCGCTGTTCGTGTTGGTGATGCTGACAATCGCGGTCCTCTATGGCTTCCGCCAGGGCTATGTGCCGCTCAGATATCTGCCTATCCCAGCGCTCGATCTGAACGCAGCGGACAGCTGGTTCCTCGACCTGCGCCTCGCGGCGCTCAAGCGCGACCGCACGCTCTGCGCCACCGCCGTACAATCGCCTGTAATCGACGCCAGCGCGGTTGCCGACATGCCGGTCGATAATGGCTGCGGGTGGACCAATGCGGTTCAGATGACAAATGCGGGCGGGGCGCGCGTCAGCGTTGACAAGATGACCTGCGATACCGCCGCCGCGTTCGCGATGTGGATGGAGCACGAGGTGCAGCCGCTCGCCAAGGAGCACCTCGGCTCAAGCGTCAAAAGCATTCAGCACATGGGCGTTTATGCCTGCCGCAATATTCAAGGCAGCAAGGCCTTCACCGCCTTTCGCAGCCAACACGCCCGCGCCAACGCCATTGACGTCGCGGCGTTCGTACTCGGCGACGGGCGCACGGTCAGCGTTGTCAAACATTGGCACGGCGATAGCGCGGAGGCCAAGTTTCTCCACGCCATACATCAGCGATCATGCCGCTATTTCCGCGTCGCCCTCGGGCCCGAATACAACGCCGCGCACCATAACCATTTCCACTTTGATCGTGGTGCGTTTAGGCGATGCACTTAGGCACGGTGGGCTTCAACCCACGCGGCACTACATCATCAGCACGTAAGCAACCGCGAGTGCAAGCAAGCCAATGCCGACGGTCCAAACTGTTGTGTATGTGAGGCGATGCATGGTTTCGATCCTTCCAACAAAATGAGGTTCGAATGCAAAAGCATCATACCACAAAAACGCCAGTCCGTCGAACGGCGCATACCCGCGCGATGATAGCGGCGCGCAATCCTAAGGCACCGCGGTTGCAGCCGGCTTATCAGCAGGCAGCGGCGCGACGTATTTCGGCGCGACTTTGAGGGCGTCGTTGGCACCGGACAACGGTTTGTCCGCAGGCTTGGCGCTGGCGGGTTTCAGTTTGGGTGGCTTTGGTATGGCCTCAGGTGCGGGAGCTGCGGCAACCGGCTCATCCGCGGAGTGGCGCCGCCGCATCCGGCTTCGCATTGGGATCCGGCAGCGGCGCAAACGGATCAGCGTTCGGGTTGAGTTCCAGCCTTTTGGCGATTTCTTCGACGCGCACCATTTCCGGCGTCAACGTTGCCTCGCGGCAGGCGAATTTGATCTGCTCATCAAGCATGATGTAGTGCTCGATTTCGCGCAATCGGTCGGCGGACAAATTGGCTTTGCCCCACGCCGGGCCGCGTTGCAGATCAGCCAGAATGCCGGACTGAATGAAGGTCGCCTGCTCCGTGTGCAGCTGGACGCAGGTATCCTTGTCCAGCTTCGGCTGCCCGGCGGAAGCCGGCGCAATCGAAACTGCGAAACAGCTGAAAAACCGGCAATCAACGCAAACCGCACAATCATTCAGCTCTCATAGGCGCGAAGTATGGCAAGAAAATCGCTGGCTTTGAGGCTTGCGCCGCCAACAAGCGCGCCGTTGACGTTGGCAACCGACAACAGCGCCTTGGCGTTATCGGGCTTTACCGAGCCCCCGTAAAGGATGCGCATTGCAGTACCGTTAGCGCCGAAGCGGGCGGTAAGATCAGCGCGGATGCGGGCGTGAACTTCGGCGACGTCGGCAATCGATGGCGTAAGGCCTGTGCCGATGGCCCAAACCGGTTCATAGGCAACAACCGTGTTTTGAGCCGTCGCCCCGTCCGGCAGCGCGCCCTTGAGTTGTCTCGACACCACGGTGAGTGTCAGACCAGCATGGCGTTCCCCCAGCGTTTCACCAATACAGACAATGGCGGCAAGACCAGCCCGGTGCGCGGCTTCAGCCTTGGCGCGGATCACGGCGTCGGTCTCGGCGTGGTCGGCGCGGCGCTCGGAATGGCCGGCAATGACGGCGCTGGCGCCCGCCTCTTTGAGCATCTCAGCTGAAACATCGCCGGTGTGGGCGCCGCTGGCCTTGGAGTGGCAATCCTGGCCAGCAAAGCTGAGTTTCCCGCCCCGGCAGGCCTCCGCCATAACCATTAGAAGGGTCGCGGGCGGCGCAATCATCACGTCGGCGGCACAGGTCGATTGGGCGGCAGACACCGCCTCGCGCACGGCCTGCGCCTCGCTGAGCCCGCTTTTCAGGCCGTTCATCTTCCAGTTTCCAGCAACGAGGGGACGAAGTGAGGTCATGTTAAATCCTTGAGAGAGGCGTCAGTCTTAGCCGAATTCCCGATCTGAGGGCCTTGGCCCTGATACGCGCAAGCAGAACTTGGCGCACACCCTTGCAATCGGCGCGGGCCTGCGCTTCATATCACGCCGAACCGGCCCGTCACCCACGGGCCTCAGACTTGCAACAGTTTTTCGAATGCGCTGACGGCCGCTCGCCCGTTTCCGAGCCCGGCCCGCGCCGACAACCCAAGGGATACTTCACCTTCATGCTCGAAGCTATGAGACGCGGCGCCCAAACGTGGGTCGCCAAGATACTCTTCGGATTGCTGGTCGCGAGCTTCGCCATCTGGGGCGTGGCCGATGTGTTCACCGGCTGGGGCCGTGGCTCGGTCGCATCGATTGGCGGCACCGACATCTCGGCCGACGAATTCCAGCGCGAGTTCAACAAAGAGCTGGAAGCCGTCTCGCGCGACGCCAAACAGAAGCTGACCGCGGAACAAGGCAAGGCGATAGGCCTTGACCGGCGCGTGCTATCGCAGCTGCTTGGCGGAGCGGCCGTTGAAAAGCACGCCCAGGAGCTTGGTCTTGGCCTGTCCGACGCAACGCTGATCGACGCCTTGCAGAACGATCCCAACCTCAAGGGCGCCGATGGCAAGTTCTCGAAGGACGCTTTCTTCGCCCGCGTGCGCCAGCTCGGCTTGACCGAACGCGGCTTCCTGCATCTGTTCCGCAAGGACGAGTTGCGCACTCAGGTTCTCGGCGCTCTCGTCAAGGGCTTGAGCGTTCCAAAGGCGATGTTGGAACTGACCCACGCCTATGCGGAAGAAAAGCGCGCCGTTGAATGGGTGGCGATTGATGCCGCCAAGGCCGTCACGGTTGCCGAGCCCGATGAGGCCAAACTCAAGGAACGTTATGAAGCCAACAAATCGCGGTACATGACGCCGGAATACCGCAAGTTCCAAGTGCTTACGCTGTCGGCCGATGATCTCAAAAAACAGATGACGGTGACGGACGCCGAAGTCGCCAAGTCGTATGAGGAAACCAAGGACAGCTATGACACGGCAGAGCAGCGCCGCGTCCAGCAGATCGCATTCAAGGACAAAGCCGCCGCTGAGGCAGCCCTCAAAGCCCTGCGCGACGGTTCTAAGTCATTCGGCGATGTGGCCAAGGAAACCGGCGCCAAGGATACCGACGCCGACCTTGGCTTGATCACTAAGAAAGGCTTGATCGATCCGAAGATCGCCGACGCTGCATTTGCTCTGGAAAAAGACAAATTTTCCGACGTCGTTGAAGGCCGGTTCGCAACCGTCGTTCTGCGCGTCACGCAAATCGAAGCGGGCGTTAAGCGCACGCTCGAAAAGGTAAAAGATGAAGTGCGCGACAAACTGGCCCTGAAAAAGGCCAAGGACGAGCTGCAGAAAAAGCACGACGAGGTCGATGATCTGAGGTCTGGCGGCAAGACACTGAAAGAAATTGCCGACACCCTGAAGCTTCCGTTCCAGGAAGTCGCCGCTGCTGACCGCAAGGGCAACGGCCCGGACGGCAAGCCCGTTCTGACGACTACCGACTACGTCAAAATTATCGCTGACGTGTTCGCGCCGGACGCGAGCACGCTCGACCAGAGCGTGGAGTTGCCAAGCGGTGCATTCGCCTGGCTCGGCCTGCTTGGCACCGATGCCCCCAAGCAAAAGCCGTTCGACGAAGTGAAGGCCGATGTCAAAGACGACTATATGGGCTCCGAACGCATGCGCCTTGTCACTGAACTCGCCAACAAGCTGGTCGACCGCGTCAATGGCGGCGAAGCAATGAGCGCGATCGAAGCGGCGGCGGGCGGCAAGGTTGAAAAGTCTGAAGCCTTCACGCGCACCACATTGCCGCAAGGTTTGTCGGAGGAGGCGGTCGCTCAAGCGTTCGTGTTAGCTGACGGCCGCGCGGGCACTGCTGAATCCGCTGACCACACGTCGCGCATCGTGTTCAAGGTGGCAGGCGTCACGCCTGCGCCGACACCGGCCAAAGAGCAACTCGACAAGATTTCCAAGGAACTCGAAGCTGATTTAACCAATCAGGTGCTCAACGAGTACGCCGAAACTTTGAAGTCGCGGATGAAAGCCAGCGTCAACGAAGTCGAACTGCGCCGCGCGCTTGGAACGTCGGAACAATAAGGGAGCGCGGCACGTCTGTGGGCCGGGCACGATAAAATGACATCAGCGACAAGCCCGGCGCACGCGTCCGGCGGCAATCTGTGGCCGGCCTTCAAGCCGTTCTCGCAGACCTACGGCGACGGACGCGCGCAAGTCGTGTGGACGCGGCTCGTTGCTGATCTCGAAACGCCGGTTTCGGCGTATCTGAAAGTCGCTGATAAGCGGCCGATGAGCTTTCTGCTGGAATCGGTCGAGGGTGGCGCTGCACGCGGGCGCTATTCGGTGATCGGGTTTGCGCCCGATCTGATCTGGCGCGCCAAGGGCGAGACGGCGGAAATCAACCGCACACCGCTGCGTGACGCCAACGCATTCGTGGCGGATGAAAAGCCAACGCTTCAATCGTTACGCGCGCTGCTCGCCGAAAGCGCAGTTGTACTGCCTGAAGGATTGCCGCCGATGTCGGCTGGCATTTTCGGCTACATGGGCTACGACACGGTCCGCTTGATCGAAAAACTGCCCGGGATGACACCCGATGCGCTTGGCGTACCCGACGCGATTTTGATCCGCCCAACCGTCATTTTGATTTTCGATAGTGTCAAAGACGAGATGACTGTGGTGACACCGGTCCGGCCCGTCGATGGTGTCTTCGCTGATACCGCCTATGAGGCGGCCAAGGACCGGCTGGCGGCCGCCGTGCGCCTGCTCGATGCGCCGCTGCCGCATGCGACGTCGTCTGCTACACTTGCCGATCACCTGCCAGAACCGGTCTCCAACACAACGGCCACCGAATATCTGGACATGGTTGCCAAGGCCAAAGAGTACATCAAGGCCGGCGATATTTTCCAGGTTGTGCTGTCGCAACGTTTCTCGGCGCCGTTCGCCCTGCCGTCGTTTGCGCTCTATCGCTCGCTGCGCCGCTTGAACCCCTCACCGTTTTTGTTTCATCTCGATTTCGGAAATTTTTCGCTCGTCGGCTCGTCGCCTGAAATTCTGGTCCGCGTGCGCGACAACGTGGTCACCATCCGGCCGATTGCCGGCACCACGCATCGCGGCCAGACGGAAGCTGAAGACAAAGCGTTGGCGTCCGCCCTGCTCGCCGATCCGAAAGAACGCTCTGAGCATTTGATGCTGCTCGATCTCGGCCGCAACGACGTTGGCCGCGTCGCAAGTGTCGGCTCGGTCAGCGTCACCGATCAGTTCGTGATCGAGCGCTATAGCCACGTCATGCACATCGTCTCGAATGTGGTTGGCCGCTTGGACGAAAAAAACCACGACGCGATTGACGCTTTGATGGCAGGATTTCCGGCCGGCACCGTATCGGGCGCGCCGAAGGTCCGCTCGATGGAGATCATTGCCGAGCTGGAAAAAGCCAAGCGCGGGCCCTATGCGGGTTGCGTTGGATATTTTTCAGCCGGCGGCGAACTCGATACCTGCATCGTACTGCGCACGGCCGTTGTCAAAGACGGCATGCTGCACGTGCAAGCGGGCGCTGGCATCACCAACGACTCCATTGCTGAAAACGAACAGCAGGAATGCATCAACAAAGCCAAAGCCATCGTGCGCGCCGCTGAAGAAGCCGTGCGCTTTGCCGCCAAAGCCCCGCGCGGCGGCTCTGGAAGTTCTGGCGGCAACGGCGGCGTGTTTGGGTAACGCGCCTTCGCGGTCTTCGCCGCGTACACCCTCCCCACCCGCATTCCCGTGCGCGATGCGGCATCCTTATGCGGCGTCGCAGACACGGGACCTTTGCCCTTTGCAGTTTGTTCCGAATGCAACCGCGAAAGATCCCGGATCTGCGTGACGCTCATGGATCGCGCTGGCCACTCTCCTTCGTCGAGCCGGCCACCAGCGCTTCGCGCATCACTCCGTCCGGGACCGCGGGTGATGGTATTTGCAGATGATCAGGGACGGCTGAGCGATGGGTCCCGGCAAAAAATGCCGTGATGACAGTGCCGATGAGGCTATCGCGCCTTCACGGCCTTCGCAGCTTTCGCGCGGCCGGCAGATGCGGGCGGCTTCCAGCGTTTGTCCCAGGCGCGCGTCCAGGGATGCCAGCGCGGTTTCCAGAACAGGCTGATGAGGCTGTGCCAGATGGTGTAGATGATCAGCCAGCCGACAACGCGCAATGGCAGCGCACCCAGCGCGAACGTCAAGCGGCGCGCTTTCACCCAAGCGCCCGTGCCGAATTTGAGCGATTGCTTTTTGATCCAGCCGCGGACGAGATCTGGCCCCAGCGCTTTCTCGGCAACGCGAAGCGCGATGAAGGCGACAATCGCAACCGGCAGCAGCAGCCACAGCAGCGTCCACAGCAGGGTGCTGATGATCCACCACAGGATCGACAGCACCCAACTGACGAGCCAGATCAACGGCGCAAATATGGTCGCCAGCGTTTCCATTCCAGGTGGTGCTTCCTCGTCGCCGCAGACTTTAATCGCAACAGTGCCACAGCCTTCTAGCGCAAACATGACCGCGCTGCACACTTGCCCAAACCGCTTGCGCCATGCATTGTCGGGCAATGCTGCGCTTAGCCCTCCTCCGCCATGCCAAATCCAGCTGGGCCGAACCCGGCCTGCTCGATATCAACCGGCCGCTCAACGCGCGCGGGCGGGCGGCTGCACCCGTCATGGGCCACGTGCTCGCGTCGCTGAAATTCACCCCCGGCGCCATTCTCTGTTCGCCGGCCAAACGCACGCGCGAAACGCTTGAGCTTATTGCCGCCGATGTAAACGCCAGCGCCGCGGCCGTCACCTATGACGAAAATCTCTATCTGGCCGAAGCCGAAGAGTTGCTGCAGCATCTGCGTGCCCTGCCGGACAAGGTCAAATGCGCGCTCGTCGTCGGCCATAACCCGGGTCTGCACGAACTGGCAGCCCGGCTCGCCAAATCCGGCGACGTGGCCGAGATCACCCGGCTGCATGGCGCCTTCCCAACCGCCGCCGTTGCCCTGTTCAGCTTTCCGGACCAGACGTTCGAGGCCCTGGACCCAAAATCCGGGCACCTCGAGACCTTTATCACGCCGAAGGACCGGGCCTGACCCCGTTGCGGGTTGACGCCTCAAGTCTAAGTCGGCACTAGGGTATCGCACCGGCGGCTTTCCAGGCCGCCCAAGATCCCAAGAGCGACCCATGCTGATCCTGATCGATAACTACGACAGCTTTACCTACAATCTCGTCCACTATCTGGGTGAGCTCGGCGCGGAAAGCGTGGTCATCCGCAACGATAAGGTAACAGCTGAAGAGGTGATCGCGCAAAAGCCGAAGGCCATCGTGCTCTCGCCCGGCCCATGCACGCCGAACGAGGCTGGCGTCTGTCTCGATCTAATCAAAAAAGCCGGCGCCAAAATTCCGCTGCTCGGCGTCTGCCTTGGCCATCAATCAATCGGCCAATCGTACGGCGGAAAAGTCATCCGCGCACCGCAACCGATGCACGGCAAGCTCTCGACCATCACCCACACCAACAAGGGCATCTTTAAAGGGCTGCCGAAGTCGTTCGAAATCACCCGCTATCATTCGCTGATCGTCGAACGTGCGACGTTGCCCGATTGCCTTGAGATCACAGCCGAGACGGCGGACGGCATCATCATGGGCCTGCAGCACAAGACGCATCCCGTCCACGGCGTGCAATTCCACCCTGAAAGCATCGCATCCGAACAGGGCCACGCGCTGCTTGCCAACTTCTTGGCCCTCGCCGGCTTCAAGCCGAAGAAACTCAAAGCGGCGTGAGATCTCCAACATGCCCGCCAAAGAATTGAAGCGCCTTCTCGCCCGCGTTGCCGATGGCGAGCGCTTATCGGAAACCGGAATGCAGGCCGCGCTCGACCTGCTGATGTCAGGCGTTGCGCCGCCGGTTGCGATGGGCGCCTTCCTTATGGCTTTGCGCGTGCGCGGCGAATCGATTGACGAGATCACGGGTGCTGCAAAATTCCTGCGCGCCCGCATGACGTCGGTCGATGCGCCGCCAAACGCCGTCGATATCGTCGGCACCGGCGGTGACAGCCACGGCACCTACAATGTCTCGACCGCCGCGACGTTCGTGGCCGCCGGCGCTGGTGTGACAATCGCCAAGCACGGCAATCGCGCGGTCACGTCGTTGTCTGGCGCGTCTGACGTTTTGGCGGCGCTTGGTGTCAAACTCGACGTGCCGCCCGTCGCGGTTACACGCGCGATTTCTGAGGCTGGTGTCGGCTTCTTGTGGGCCCCGCTCTATCATCCGGCGATGAAAACCTGGGCGCCGATACGTGCTGATCTGGGCGTGCGCACGCTGTTTAATCTGCTGGGCCCGCTTTGCAATCCAGCTGGCGTGACGCGTCAAGTGCTCGGCGTCTATGACCGCCGTCTGGTCGAACCCATCGCTGAGGTATTGAAAAATCTCGGTTCGGTTCATGCCTGGGTGGTGCATGGGTCCGACGGCATGGACGAGTTGACGACGACCGGCGTCACCACCGTTGCCGAACTGCACGGCGGAAGCATCAGCGTGTTCGACGTGACGCCAGAAGGCGCAGGTCTGCCGCGCTCGGATATCGCAGCATTGAAAGGCGGAGATGCCGCCACCAACGCCCGCGCGCTGCGCGATTTGCTGCACGGCGAGCCGGGCGCCTATCGCGATATCGTGGTGCTGAATACGGCTGCGGCACTGATTGTTGCGGGCAAAGCGAAAAGCCTTGAAGACGGAGTAGCCAATGCGCAGTCGTCAATCGACAGCGGACGCGCGGCCCTTGCTCTTGACCGTCTTGTCGCCGTTACCAATGAGGTTGCTTGAGGCATGTCCGATATTCTCGAAAAAATCACGGCGTATAAGCGCGAGGAAGTGGCCCGCGCCAAGGAACTGAAACCGCTGCGCGTGATTGCCGAATATGCGCGGTCAGCGCCGCGCGTGCGGCCCTTCGCTGGTGCGATCGAAGCCAAACTTGCCAAGAAAAAGCCGGCACTGATTGCCGAGATCAAAAAGGCTTCGCCGTCGAAAGGTTTGATCCGCGCGGATTTTGATCCGCCCGCGTTGGCGCGCGCCTATGAAGCCGGTGGCGCGGCTTGTCTTTCGATCCTGACAGATACCCCATCGTTCCAGGGCGCGCCGCACTATCTGGTCGCCGCCCGCGCCGCCTGCAAATTGCCGGTGCTGCGCAAGGACTTCATGATCGACACCTATCAGGTGGCTGAAGCCCGCGCCTGGGGCGCCGATTGCATTTTGATCATTCTCGCTGAAGTCGATGACACGACTGCCCACGATCTGGCGAGTGCGGCCCGCGACTGGGGCATGGACGCGATTGCGGAAGTGCATGACGGACAAGAACTCGACCGCGCATTGAAACTCGATTGCAAGCTCATCGGCATCAACAACCGCAATTTGAAAACCTTCGACGTGACCTTGAAGACAACCGAAGACTTGGCGCCTCTGATTCCAAAAGACCGCATTGTCGTTGGCGAAAGCGGCATCTTCACTGCTGCCGATATCGCGCGCTTGTCGAAAGCCGGCGTCGCAACCTTCCTTGTCGGCGAAAGCCTGATGCGCCAGGACGACGTGACGGCAGCGACGAAGGCGCTGCTCGCCAAGGAGGCCAAAGCGTGAGCAAACTCTCTCACCTCGACGACCAGGGCCGGGCCGTGATGGTCGATGTGTCGGACAAGGCCGTCACAGCGCGCACCGCGATTGCCGAAGGCTTTGTGGCGATGCATCCGGAAACTCTGGCGTTGATCGAATCCGGCTCCGCCAAGAAGGGCGACGTGCTGGCTACGGCGCGCATCGCCGGCATCATGGCCGCCAAGAAAACCCATGAGTTGATTCCGCTCTGCCACCCGCTCGCCATTACACAAGCGACCGTGAACTTTACACCGTCCAATAACCCTGCAGGCATTCACGTGGCGGCAACTGTCAAGGTTTCCGGTCAAACCGGCGTTGAAATGGAAGCGCTGACAGCTGTCTCAGTGGCATGCCTGACAATTTACGATATGCTGAAAGCGGCCGACAAGGGCATGACCATTGAAGGCGTTCGATTGGTTGAGAAGACCGGTGGCCGTTCAGGTCCGTTTAAGGTTGGTACACTCAAGTCTGGCACCTGACCGCCTTCGCGACGTAACCGCAAGGAAGACTGAACGTCACGTTTCCTTTCGATACTCAACTCCTGTCGCTGGACCTGAACCAGCTCTTAAACATGTGGCACGACATGTACCAAAATGCGGAGCTGATACGATGGCATTGATGCCGGTAGCAGATGCTCTGGCAAATGTGCTGGCAGGCGTCATGCCGTTGGGACCGGAACAAACCGGATTGCGGTTTGCGCAAGGCCGCACGTTAAGCCACGCACTGACAGCGGCCCTCACCCATCCGCCATTTGATGGCTCGGCGATGGACGGCTATGCGGTGCGCGCCAGCGATATCCAAGTCCTGCCCTCGACCTTGCGCGTGATCGGCGAAGCGGCCGCCGGTTGGCCGTTTGGCGGCACGGTTGGACACGGCGAGGCGGTCCGCATATTCACCGGCGCGCCTGTGCCCGATGGCGCCGATGCAATCGTCATTCAAGAAAATACAACGGCCGCGCACGGCCACGTGACGATTTCAGAGGCGGCCGCGAAAGGCGATCACATCCGCCCGCGCGGCCAGGACTTCCATGAAGGCGACGCGATACTTACCCGCGGATGCCTATTAAACGCCCGCGATCTTCTGCTCGCAGCAGCAGCCGGCCACGCCATGCTGGCCCTCGTCAAACGCCCGGTCGTGGCCATTCTTGCAACCGGCGATGAACTGGTTGAACCAAGCGACCGCCCGGCGGCTGGGGAAATCGTAGCGTCGAATTCCTACGGCATCGCCGCTCTTGTTGAAGCTGCAGGTGGCACCGCAAAATTGCTCGGCATCGCCAACGACGATGAAGTCGATCTGGCTGCGAAAATCAAAGACGCATCATGCGCCGATATTCTTGTCACCACCGGCGGCGCATCCGTTGGCGATCATGACCTTGTCCGCCCTGCACTTGAAGCTGCCGGCGCGACGTTACACTTCTATAAAATCGCCATGCGTCCGGGAAAGCCTGTGTTCTTTGGCACGCGGCCCGGCTGCGCTGGCACGCAACGCATTGTCGGCCTGCCTGGCAATCCGGTGGCGGCGATGATCGGCGCGCGGGTGTTTCTTGTGCCGTTAATCGCAGCGCTGCTCGGACGCACCGCCGCAACGCCGCTTGTGTCAGCCGAACTGACCGTGCCTCTTGCGGCCAATGGGGCACGCGAACATTTTATGCGCGCAACCCTATTCACCGGTCATGCACGCTCGCGCGTCACGCCGCTTGCCAATCAAGACAGTTCGCTCGTCTCGGCATTTGCCGCCGCCAATTGCCTGATCGTCGTGCCGGCCGATGCGCCGGCGATGAGCGCTGGCCAGCGCGTCAGCGTCATGCCGCTCGACTTCTGACCGTTCCACAAAAATAATAATGCACGTTAACGCTGATTTTCCAGCCGTTGTGCCGCGTGGAACAGCGAGCCCGTGAACCTCTCTCCATGATGCTGCGACGGACATGATGTGGTCCGAAGCCATTTTGCATCAGGAGTATTCCATGTACGGAGAAATCACCAAGTACCGCCGCGATATCGGCGTCGGCATTATTGCTGCCGAAGATGGACACAAGTACCGCTTTGAACGGTCCGCGATCCTCAATCGCCGCGACGACCTCGAAGGCCAGGAAGTGCATTTCGCACTCGCAAGCCTCAAACCCCAAGACATCATCGTGCTGGCCGGATCGCCGTGGACGGCGTTCGGCGGCATTGGCCTTTGACGCAATATCCTGTGAACCATAACCGGGGGCCGGCCAATGACGATGTCAATTGATTGCAACGATGTGCCGGGCGTCGGCATGCATGATCTCTACATGCCGATGCGCCACCTGATTAGCGAAGGCCGCGGACTGGCACTGCTCAATGGCTTGAGCGAAGCCGATATCCGCACGCTTGAGTGCCAGATATGGGCTGATTTTTCTGATCAACCGGAGCTGCGCGTTGCAATTGCGCTGAGGTTCCGCGCCCTGCTCGACGTGTTCGCCGCGCGCCGGTTGCGGGCTGAATTCCTCAACCAAGGTTTCAAAGTCATTGCCCGCGCCGTTGCCGAAGCCTCAACCCAGCGTCTCAACACGCGCTTTGGTTTCAACGTCCAGAAATTCATATCCGCGCTGGCGCCTGTCAGCCGGCCTGTCGCCCAAAGCGCTGCCGTTTTCGAAACCATGCAAATCGCCGCCTGAACCTGTTCCGCGGGTGACTGCGACAGAGGCTGCAAACGCCTAGTGAGATCGCACGCCTGCTTTCCCGCAACATTCAAAACAATCAGAGGTCCCCGATGACGTGCGATGCAAGCTTCAAGATCAAGGGCGGAAAGACCGGCATTCTTCTGTTGCATCGCTTGTGTGGCACGCCGGTTGAGATGCGCTTCGTCGCGAACGGCCTGGCCAAACTCGGCTACACCGTCCACTGCCCGCAACTTGCCGGCCATTGCGGAACGCCAGCCGACATCAGCAAATCGACGTGGTTTGATTGGTATCGCAGCGCCGAGGACGCGCTCATTGAACTGCGCAAAGAGTGCGACTATGTGATCGCCGGCGGGCTTTCGACAGGTGCCGTTCTGGCGCTGATGCTGGCCGCCAAACATCCAACCAAAATTGACGCGACCGCGTTGATGGCGCCGACGCTGTGGCTGAACGGCTGGATGATCCCCTGGTACGCCCGGTTGTTTCCGCTCGTCACACATAAGCGGCTCGCCAACCTGTTTTCGTTCCCACACCATAACCCGCATGGCATTAAGGACAGCCGGATCCGAGACTTCATTCAGCGGGCACGGGCCTCACGCGGCGCGGCGGAGGCCGGCCACCCGGTAACGCCCGGCGCCGCCGTGTTCGAGCACCGCCAACTGGTGAATGCTGTTTGCAAGCTGGTTCCCTACATCCGCCAGCCGTCGCTGATCGTCCACCCGCTAGAGGACGACTATGCCGCGCTTAGCAACGCCACTTACATCAGCCGCAAGCTTCAAGGCAGTGTCGAACTGGTCGTGCTGGACGACTGCTATCACATCGTCACGGTCGACCGGCAGCGCCACCTCGTTGTCGAGGCGATCGGCCGTTTCGCGGCGGCGTTAACCCAGACGGCCAAACCCAATCTGGTCACTGCGCTGCCTGTCCGCGCCTCGGCCGTCGCATAACATACTGAAATATATGTATAAAAAATTTTTCATCATTTCTTTGAGCCTGTTCCGTCTGGAACAGCGACGAACGGTCAACACAGGCATTCTGATCACGCCGCCGGAGAGACCGGCCCAACAATCAACCAAAGCCCCTAAGGAGGCTGTCATGACCAAAGCAACCGTCGCCCTCGCTGCCGCCCTTCTCGCCTGCACAACGCTCTCGTCCGCCGCCGAAGCTGGTGGGGTCCGCGTCGGCTTTGGTTTCCCGCTCGGCTCGTTCGTCGCCCGCCCGCATCAGAGCTACAGCGCAGCACCGAGCTATGAACGCCATTGCGCTAAGACTCAGCGCGTTGCCCGCCACACAGAACGCAACGAAGCCCTGGTCCACAAGGTGCGCCGCGCCAAGAAGGTCGAAGTGGCAGAGGCCCCCGCCCCCCGCAAGATCAAACGCGCGCCGAAGGTTGAAGTGGCAGAAGCAGCCCCGGCCCCCCGCAAGATAAAGCGCACGCCAAAGATCGAGGTTGCAGAAAAGCCGGTCATCAAAACAGCCAAGCTTGAAGACAAGTCGGTTGCCAGCGACGCCGCTCCGAGCGTTTATGTTCCGGAAGCAACTGCCGCCGCTACACCGCCGGCAGACGTAAAGACCACGGCACCAGCCACCGTCACGACAGCCGCCGTTGCCCCTGCTACCTCGACAGACGTGTCCACAACGACGGCTCCCGCTGCGCCCGCCGCAACGGCCATTAAGGAAGAAGTCAAGGTTGAAGCGCCGAAGGCTGAAAAGGTTGAGAAGACCGAGAAGGCTGAAGCTAAGATCAAACTTCCAACTGACGTCAAGCGCCTGTGCCGCCGGTTCTCAGCGGCAATCGCCGGATTGATCGATGTTCCTTGCGAATAAGGAATAATCGAAGAAACCGCTGTTCCCCGGGGTGAATGTGCCCCGGGGAACAGCGCCTTGAACCAGACCCGACGATACTACGACCAACGCTTTTAGGAGGAGCACAGGTCATGGACATCGCACTCGACACCGCAGGACTGGCACCCGCTGCCACCACAAAACGCCCGCGCCCGCGCGCCAACAAGCGCTCGGTGCCGATGGTCGTGAAACTCGCTTACCGCAATCTGTTTCATGACCGTTTGAGCTTCGCCGTCACCATCGTCGGCATCGTATTCTCCGTTGTCCTCGTTGCGGTCCAGACCGGCATCTATCTCGGCTCCGAAAAGAAGATCGCTTCGATCATTGACGCCGCGCCCGCTGACCTTTGGATTGTGCCGCTCGGCACTAAGAGCTATGATGACCCGTCGCTGCTGTCGGGGCGCGAACGCCACATGGCGCTGTCGACGCCGGGCGTTGCCAATGCCGAGGATATGGTTGTGTCGTTCGCCAAGTGGCGCAAGCCCGAAGGCGGCCAGACCACCATCCTGCTGGTTGGCTCTGAACAGATCAGCGATGCGCCGCTGCCGTGGAACATCGAAGAGGGCAGCCGGGAAGCGCTCGACGCGCCAAACACGGTTGCCATCGACCAGAGCTATTTCCCAGATCTCGGTATCAAGGCCGTTAACACCCATGCAGAGATTAACGGCGTCAACGTCGAGGTTGCCGCGACCACCAAGCGGATTCGCTCGTTCACGACCCTGCCGTTCGTATTCACCTCAATTGAAAACGCCCGCCGTCTGAGCGGCGCTGAACAGAACCAGGCGACGTATGAACGCGTGTTGCTGTCGCCCGGCGCGGACAGCAACGCGGTCAAAACGGAAATCCTGACCCGCCTGCCGGACGTCGAAGTTCTGACGCAAGACGAATTCCGCAAACGCAGCCAATCGTACTGGCTGTTCCAGACGGGAGCCGGTGCGGCCTTGATTGCCGGCGCCGTGCTCGGCCTCATCGTTGGCATCGTCATCGTGGCGCAGACGCTCTACTCAAGCACCAAAGACCACATTAATGAATTCGCAACTCTGCGGGCACTTGGTGCCGGTGCCGGCTACATCGTCAAAGTCATTCTCATGCAGGCAGTGTTATCGGGTCTGATCGGCTTTGCGCTTGGCCTGCTTCTGGCGCTCGGCGTGATTGAGGCGGCCAAGGACACCAAGTTGACCGTCATGATGACACCGGAACTAGCAGCCTCTCTCTTCGCTGTCACCATCGGCATGTGCATCTTCGCGGCGATCAGCGCGATCGTCAAAGTGGTCCGCATCGACCCAGCCGTCGTCTTCAGCCGCTAAGACCCCAGGAGCAAATCATGTCACTCAATCCCAATAGCAAAGTGATCCTGGAAGCCCAGGGTATCGTCAAAGTTCTCGGTGAAGCGCCGAACCAAGTCAAAGTTCTCAAAGGCATCGACCTGCAATTGCAGACCGGCGAATTGACTTTGATGATGGGCCCGTCCGGCTCCGGCAAGACCACGCTTCTCTCCATCCTCGGCTGCATTCTCTCGCCAACCGAGGGCCGTCTCACAGTTGCCGGTCAGGCAACCGAAGGAATGTCGGCGGAAGGTCTCGCCAATCTCCGCCGCCGCCACGTCGGTTTCATCTTCCAGGGCTACAATCTGGTGCCGACGCTGACGGCGGTTGAGAACATCATGCTGGCACTCGACCTGCGCGGCCAGAGCGGACCGGACGCTTACGATCAAGCCGCCGACGCGCTCGAAGCGGTTGGTCTCGGCCACCGTATTAACGCCTCGCCGTCGAAAATGTCGGGCGGCGAAAAGCAGCGCGTGGCGATAGCCCGGGCGCTTGCCGGTTCGCCATCGGTCATCCTGGCGGACGAACCAACCGCCGCGCTCGACGGCACCAATGGCATGGCGGTCATGGAACTGCTGGCTGAGGTTGCCCAAGACACCAAGCGCGCGGTGCTGGCCGTGACCCATGATCACCGCACGCTGAAATACGCCGACCGCATCATCAAAATCGACGATGGCCGGATCGCCGGCTCGGAACGGCCGAAACTGACGGGCGGCATCACACTGGATATGCCGGCGCATTGAGGCACAACGAAAAGCGAGATGCAAAGAAAAGCCGGGGCAGCAGATGCTCTGCCCCGGCTGTCGGTGGTCACGAATTTAGAACAACAGAATGTCGGCTGCCGTGACGGCCGGTTTGGTATCCAAGACAACAAACAAGACCTTGGCCCCAGCCCCGTTGCCGTCGGCATCGAACCACATCGCGCCGCTCGTTTGGTCATAGATGACGCGGTCTGACGCATCGAGCGCTGCCGTGCCGAGCACAAACTCAGTCGAGAACAAGGTACGTTGTGTTGTCACGGCGGTAGCATCGATCTTGATAAAATCGGCCGCCGTGAAGTCGTAGATACGGTCGTGGCCGGACGACCCGATCAGCGATTCCCGATAGACGAAGTTGTCGATGCCCGTGCCGCCGTACAGATGATCGTTGCCGTGTTGGCTTTCAAGAGTGTCATTTCCGCCAAGGCCATAAAGAACGTCATTGCCGCCGCCAGCAAGGATTGAATTGACGCCATTGTTGCCGCGAATGATTTGCTTGAACTCGTTACCCGTAAAGTCGATCACATTGGTTCCCGCTAGAGGATTCGCGTACAAGCCCTCGACTTCCAGTCCGGCCGCCAGCGTGTAGCTGGCAGTCGCGTACACGACGTCGTTGACACCTTGCCCTGCAGTCTCAAAGACGAGGTCAAGCGCGTTATCGACGACGTACCGGTCGTTGCCGCCACCGCCATGCAACCTATCGATGCCTGCACCACCATTGAGCGTATCATCGCCGCTTCCGCCATAGACGGTGTCAGCAGCCGATGTTCCGATGAAGGATTCCGGCGACACGTCAGTAACATCAATCGTAAACGCCCGGGTGTGGGTGCCGCCTACGCCGTCCGATACTTGCACGGTGACGGTATGGCTCTTGAGGGCGTTCTGTTCAAAGTCGAGCTTGGTGTAGTCCGCAACCACCAGCTTGTTCCCGGAGATCGCGAATGCGCCAGAAACACTCTGCGACAAGATTTGATAAGAGAGGGCCGCTGAAGGATCCGCGTCGGTGGAATTGAACGTGCCGACGATGCCACCGTTGCTGCTTGTTCCGGCGTATTCGGCGATGGAACTTGCAGAAATCGAAACCAGTACCGGCGCATCGTTGACGTTGACGATGGCAGAGGACGCGGGGCTCGTGACGCTTTCCACTTTGCCGCCGCCGTCGGTGTAGCTTACCCTGACCGAAATCGACTTACCGACGTCTGCATCACCGGGCACGTAGGTCGCAGCCGTCGCGCCGGAAATAGCAGCACCATTGCGCAGCCACTGATAACTGATGGCGCCAACACCATCGGCATCGGTCAGACCAGAGACCGCCGTCAGAACCTGATCTTCGAACAAAGCGCCAGTGATGGAAACGCTGCCCACCGGCGCATCGTTGACCGCAACAACCGTGCCCGAAAGCGTGCGGGTGACGCTCGCTGCTGTGGCCGTTCCGTCTTTCGCCGTGGCCGTGACCGTCAGCGAGAACGGTCCGTTAAAGTTCGGCGCGGGCATCATCGTCAAACCGGACAACTGAGCAGGTGTCAGCGTGTAGCTGCCATCGGTGTTGTGAGTTCCGTGATTCAGCGTCGCGCCACTAGGCAGTCCGGCGATCTTGATCGACAAGGTCTCTGATCCATCGAGATCTGCAAGAACCGGCGTGATGTTCAGCGCGATTGCCGTGTCTTCGTTGCCGGAGGCCGCCAGAACCGCCAGGGACGGCGCGTCAGACACCGGCGTGATCGTCACACTCCGCGTTTGCCCGGAAATCGTCGCAGTGCCATCGGTCACGCTGTACGACAGCGTTATGTTGCCAGCGAAGTTTGCCGGTGCCGTCAGCGTATAGGTGCCGTTGCCATTGTTGACCAGCGTGCCCGTCGAAGCGGTCAAGCCGGTCACGCTCAGCGTTTCGACATCGACGTCGGTGAAGCCCGCCAGCAAGGTTGCGGCAGAGATGGTGTAGGTAACGTCTTCTGTACCATTAGCAAGTGTGGCCGCCGGCGACCCCGTTGGCGCATCGTTGGCGCCGTTGATGGTGATCGTGACCGTCGCCGGTGCCGAGTTCACCGTGCCGTCATTGGCGACGTACTGGAACGTCACTTCGCGCGTCTCGCCCGCATCCAGCGCGTTGTCCGCCGCCTGCGGCATGTACGAGAACGTACCGTCGCTGTTGAACGTCAGACCGGCCGGTGTTGCACCCGACAGTGCATACATCAGGTTTTCGCCATCGACATCGCTTGCCGCCGGAACGTTGCCGGTGATCGCCGCGTCATCTTCCGAGCCCGACGCCGTCGCCGCGCCACCCGACACCGGCGCATCGTTGGCGCCGTTGATGGTGATCGTGACCGTCGCCGGTGCCGAGTTCACCGTGCCGTCGTTGGCGACGTAGGAGAACGTGACCGTGCGCGTCTCGCCCGTATCCAGCGCGTTGTCCGCTGCCTGCGGCACATACGAGAACGAGCCGTCAGTGCTGAACGTCAGACCGGCCGGTGTTGCACCCGACACGGCATACATCAGCGCTTCGCCATCGACATCGCTTGCCGCCGGAACGGTGCCCGTGATCGCCGTGTCATCTTCCGAGCCCGACGCCGTCGCCGCGCCACCCGACACCGGCGCATCGTTGGCGCCGTTGATGGTGATCGTGACCGTCGCCGGTGCCGAGTTAACCGTGCCGTCATTGGCCGCGTACTGGAACGTCACCGTCCGGCTTTCCGTCGCATCCAGCGCGTTGTCCGCTGCCTGCGGCGTGTACGAGAACGTGCCGTCGCTGTTAAACGTCAGACCGGCCGGTGCCGCTGCCGTCAGCGCATAGGTCAGGTTTTCGACATCGACATCGCTTGCCGCCGGCACGTTGCCGGTGATCGCCGCGTCATCTTCCGAGCCCGACGCCGTCGCCACGCCACCCGACACCGGCGCATCGTTGGCGCCGTTGATGGTGATCGTGACCGTCGCCGGTGTCGAGTTCACCGTGCCGTCATTGGCGAAGTAATGGAACGTCACCGTCCGGCTTTCCGTCGCATCCAGCGCGTTGTCCGCTGCCTGCGGCGTGTACGAGAACGTGCCGTCGCTGTTAAACGTCAGACCGGCCGGTGCCGCTGCCGTCAGCGCATAGGTCAGCGCTTCGACATCGACATCGCTTGCCGCCGGCACGTTGCCGGTGATCGCCGCGTCATCTTCCGAGCCCGACGCCGTCGCCACGCCACCCGACACCGGCGCATCGTTGACCGGAGTTACATCCACAAGGATCGTGGCGACGGTGGTTGCAGCTGCAGCGGTGCCGTCCGTCGACGTCGCCGTGACCGACAGCGTGAAGTCTGCATCCGAATTCAAAGGCGGCGTAATCGTCAGGCCCGTGAGTTGCCCCGGCGTCAACGTCCAAACACCACCGCCAGCGTCCGTACCGGCCGAAAGCGTCGCGCCAGTTGGCACACCGCTGATCGTGATCGACAGGGCTTCCGAACCGTCTGTATCGACAAGCGCCGACGTGATGTTCAGCGCAATCGCCGTGTCTTCGTTGCCGGAGGCCGCCAGAACCGCCAGGGACGGCGCGTCAGACACCGGCGTGATCGTCAAACTCCGCGTTTGCCCGGAAATCGTCGCAGTGCCATCGGTCACGCTGTACGACAGCGTTACGTTGCCAGCGAAGTTTGCCGGTGCCGTCAGCGTATAGGTGCCGTTGCCATTGTAGACCAGCGTGCCCGTCGAAGCGGTCAAGCCGGTCACGCTCAGCGTTTCGACATCGACGTCGGTGAAGCCCGCCAGCAAGGTTGCGGCAGAGATGGTGTAGGCAACGTCTTCTGTACCATTAGCAAGTGTGGCCGCCGGCGACCCCGTTGGCGCATCGTTCACCGGCGTGATCGTCACCGTGATGGTCTTTTCGACCGTCGTGGTGCCGTCCGTTACCGTGTAGCTGAACGTGTCGGTGCCGTTGGCGTTCAACGCCGGCGTATAGCTGTATGTGCCGTCGCCGTTGACCAAGACGCTGCCCTTTGTGGGGACAGCCGTCGTGCCAACCGCATACGTCAGCGACGCAGTGTCAACATCCGTCGCCACAGGAAGCGTTCCGTTGAGAACCGTATCCTCGTTGGTCGTCGCCGTCCCGTCAGCCGCAACAGGCGCATCGTTCACCGGCGTGATCGTCACCGTGATGGTCTTTTCGACCGTCGTGGTGCCGTCCGTTACCGTGTAGCTGAACGTGTCGGTGCCGTTGGTGTTCAACGCCAAGCGTATAGCTGTATGTGCCGTCGCCGTTGACCAAGACGCTGCCCTTTGTGGGGACAGCCGTCGTGCCAACCGCATACGTCAGCGACGCGGTGTCAACATCCGTCGCCACGGGAAGCGTTCCGTTGAGAACCGTATCCTCGTTGGTCGTCGCCGTCCCGTCAGCCGCAACAGGCGCATCGTTCACCGGCGTGATCGTCACCGTGATGGTCTTTTCGACCGTCGTGGTGCCGTCCGTTACCGTGTAGCTGAACGTGTCGGTGCCGTTGGCGTTCAACGCCGGCGTATAGCTGTATGTGCCGTCGCCGTTGACCAAGACGCTGCCCTTTGTGGGGGACAGCCGTCGTGCCAACCGCATACGTCAGCGACGCAGTGTCAACATCCGTCGCCACAGGAAGCGTTCCGTTGAGAACCGTATCCTCGTTGGTCGTCGCCGTCCCGTCAGCCGCAACAGGCGCATCGTTCACCGGCGTGATCGTCACCGTGATGGTCTTTTCGACCGTCGTGGTGCCGTCCGTTACCGTGTAGCTGAACGTGTCGGTGCCGTTGGCGTTCAACGCCGGCGTATAGCTGTATGTGCCGTCGCCGTTGACCAAGACGCTGCCCTTTGTGGGGACAGCCGTCGTGCCAACCGCATACGTCAGCGACGCAGTGTCAACATCCGTCGCCACAGGAAGCGTTCCGTTGAGAACCGTATCCTCGTTGGTCGTCGCCGTCCCGTCAGCCGCAACAGGCGCATCGTTCACCGGCGTGATCGTCACCGTGATGGTCTTTTCGACCGTCGTGGTGCCGTCCGTTACCGTGTAGCTGAACGTGTCGGTGCCGTTGGCGTTCAACGCCGGGCGTATAGCTGTATGTGCCGTCGCCGTTGACCAAGACGCTGCCCTTTGTGGGGACAGCCGTCGTGCCAACCGCATACGTCAGCGACGCAGTGTCAACATCCGTCGCCACAGGAAGCGTTCCGTTGAGAACCGTATCCTCGTTGGTCGTCGCCGTCCCGTCAGCCGCAACAGGCGCATCGTTCACCGGCGTGATCGTCACCGTGATGGTCTTTTCGACCGTCGTGGTGCCGTCCGTTACCGTGTAGCTGAACGTGTCGGTGCCGTTGGCGTTCAACGCCGGCGTATAGCTGTATGTGCCGTCGCCGTTGACCAAGACGCTGCCCTTTGTGGGGACAGCCGTCGTGCCAACCGCATACGTCAGCGACGCAGTGTCAACATCCGTCGCCACAGGAAGCGTTCCGTTGAGAACCGTATCCTCGTTGGTCGTCGCCGTCCGTCAGCCGCAACAGGCGCATCGTTCACCGGCGTGATCGTCACCGTGATGGTCTTTTCGACCGTCGTGGTGCCGTCCGTTACCGTGTAGCTGAACGTGTCGGTGCCGTTGGCGTTCAACGCCGGCGTATAGCTGTATGTGCCGTCGCCGTTGACCAAGACGCTGCCCTTTGTGGGGACAGCCGTCGTGCCAACCGCATACGTCAGCGACGCAGTGTCAACATCCGTCGCCACAGGAAGCGTTCCGTTGAGAACCGTATCCTCGTTGGTCGTCGCCGTCCCGTCAGCCGCAACAGGCGCATCGTTCACCGGCGTGATCGTCACCGTGATGGTCTTTTCGACCGTCGTGGTGCCGTCCGTTACCGTGTAGCTGAACGTGTCGGTGCCGTTGGTGTTCAACGCCGGCGTATAGCTGTATGTGCCGTCGCCGTTGACCAAGACGCTGCCCTTTGTGGGGACAGCCGTCGTGCCAACCGCATACGTCAGCGACGCAGTGTCAACATCCGTCGCCACAGGAAGCGTTCCGTTGAGAACCGTATCCTCGTTGGTCGTCGCCGTCCCGTCAGCCGCAACAGGCGCATCGTTCACCGGAGTTACATCCACAAGGATGGTGGCGACGGTGGTTGCAGCGGCAGCGGTGCCGTCCTTCGACGATGCCGTGACCGTCAGCATGAAGTCTGAGTTGGCGTTGGCTGGCGGCGTGATCTTCAAACCGGCGAGATTTGCGGGCGTCAACGTCCAAACGCCGCCACCAGCGTCCGTGCCGGCCGAAAGCGTCGCGCCCGTTGGCACGCCGCTGATCGTGATCGACAGGACTTCCGAAACGTCCGTCAACGCCGACGCGATGTTCAGCGCGATTGCCGTGTCTTCGTTGCCGGTGGCTGGCGAAACCGTCAGGGACGGCGCATCAGACACCGGCGTCACGGTCACCGAGATCTGACCCGCGTCCGTCGATGCGCCGTCCGAGACCGTATAGTTGATGACAACTGTGCCCGAGAAATTGGCAGCCGGGGCGAACGAGACTGTTTGTCCAACAATCGTTGCAACGCCCGCCGACGATGGCACAACGCCGACTGCTGCAATGCTCAACTGCGCATTCGCATTATCGACATCGCTGTCGTTGGTGAGGACCGCGACCACAAGCGGGCTGGCGGCGTCTTCGGCAATCGTGCCGCTGTCATCGGCCGCGACCGGCGCGTCATTGACAGGCGTGACCGTCACGACGAACGAGCTTTCAGCGGAAGCACCCGATGCGTCGGTTGCGCGGACTATGACCGTACCGCCTGTCGTCGAATTGAGCGGCGGCGTGCCGGAGAACGTCCGCGTCGCAGCATTGAAGCTCAGCCATGACGGCAGTCCTGATGCCGTCAAAGTCAACGCCTCGCCATCGACATCGGTGAATGTGCCAACGGGCAGCGTGTAGGTGAGCGCAGTGTCTTCGAAGAACGTCTGGTTGACGGTTGCAATCGACAGCACCGGCGCATCGTTCACCGCCGTGACCTGCACGTTGACGGTCGCGACCGAGGTGAGACCGTTGATGTCCGACACTGTGTACGTGAACGATGCGGCGCCGTTGAAGTTAGCGCCCGGGGTGAACACGACGTTACTGCCAACAATCGCAACGGTTCCCGTCGATTGGCCACCAACCACGTTGATCGACAGGATGTCGCCAAGCGGCGAATCCGCGTCGGTGTCGTTGGTGAGCAGAGTCGCCTTAGAAATCGTAAAGATGCCGTCTTCCGAAATTGGCCCGCCGGTTTCACCCAGCGTTACCGGCGCATCGTTGATGATCTGCGCCGCCGTAAACGTGCCATTGGCGAATGTGAACAGTTCGACGCCTTGCACGCTGTCGGTGCCTTCGTTGGCTGCGCCACGGGTATGGGAAATCGTGAACGTGCTTGGGGAGGCCTGCGAGATGGTGTAGTCGGCCCAGGCGCCGGAATAGATGGCCGTGTCGGTGCCGGTCGCGCCATTGATGACATCGTCGCCGGCCCCGCCGGTGATGGTATCGTCTTCCGAACCGGAGTTGATCTGGTCGGCGCCGTCGCCGCCGGTGATGATGTCATTGCCTTGAGCGGAGTTGATGATGTCGTCACCGCCCAGGCCGTCAATGGTGTCGGCATAGTCGCTGCCGTTCAGCGCCGCGTCGCTCGCCGGCGTGCCAACAAACACTTCCTTGGCGCCGTTGACCGTGAACGTGACGGTCGAAGTAGCGTTCGCGCCGAACTCGTCCTGGATTGTATAGGACAGCGTGACGGTTGCCGTCTGGCCCACGTCGAGACGGTCGAAGAGGGAGGCTGTAGCGCTCGCCCCAAGTCCTGCGCCTGGGTTGAACGAGATTGTGCCCGTGGCGGTGTTCGCTGTGAAGTAGCTGGTCAGTGTTGCCAAGTCGGCCCCGGAGAGACCGCTGAGACCGGTGACATCCTCTGCCGTAAGGGCTGTGATGCCGGTCAGCGACAAGACCGCGCCGGCATCGACGTCGGTGTCATTCAAGGTCACGTTGACCGTCGTTGTGCCAACATTCTCAGCAAGTGGTGTAACCACATTGGCCACCGCCACCGGCGCGTCGTTGGTGCCGGTCACTGTCACGGTCACGACCTGGGTCGCAATCGCGCCCTTGTCGTCGGTGACCGTTGCCGTGAAGGTTTCAGTCAGGCTCTGGCCTTCCTTCAAGGCCTGGGCCGCCGTGTTGTTGAGCGTATAGGTCCACGCACCGGCCGCCGTG
>JABFRT010000044.1 GCA_013141015.1 Hyphomicrobium sp.
CGACGGCAACCGCCGTGAACGTTGCTTCTCCGTCATCCGTGTCGGTGATCGACACGGTGCCGGACGCAGCGAGGTCGGATTCTTCCGTAACCGCCCGGTCACCCGTGGCCTCACCTGTGATGGTTGGCACATCGTTGGTACCGGTGATCGTGATCGAGACCGTCTTCGACGCCGTGCCATCGGACGACACCACTGTGAAGCTATCGGAAAGCGTTTCGCCAGCCGACGCCTGCACCGCGCGCATTCGCCGCGTTGAGCGCATAAGCCCATTCGCCCGCTGCCGTCAGCGTATACGTGCCGTAGCCGGATGCGCTGGCTGCCGCGACGGCGACCGCCGTGAACGTTGCTTCTCCATCATCCGTGTCGGTGATCGACACGGTGCCGGACGCTGCAAGATCGGTTTCTTCCGTGACAGCATGGTCGCCCGTCGCTTCGCCTGTAATCACCGGCACATCGTTGGTGCCGGTGATCGTGATCGAGACTGTCTTCGACGCCGTGCCATCGGACGACACGACTGTGAAGCTATCAGCCAGCGTTTCGCCAGCCGACAAAGCCTGCACCATGCCGTTGGCGTTGTTCAACTCATAAGCCCACACGCCCGCTGCCGTCAGCGTATACGTGCCGTAGCCGGATGCGCTGGCTGCCGCGACGGCAACCGCCGTGAACGTTGCTTCTCCATCATCCGTGTCAGTGATCGACAGGGTGCCGGACGCTGCAAGATCGGTTTCTTCCGTGACAGCATGGTCGCCCGTCGCTTCGACTGTAATCACCGGCACATCGTTCGTGCCGGTAATCGTGATCGAGACTGTCTTCGACGCCGTGCCGTCGGACGACACGACTGTGAAGCTATCGGAAAGCGTTTCGCCAGCCGACAGCGCTTGCACCGTCGCATTGGCGTTGTTCAGCGAATAGGCCCATACCCCAGCCGAGGTCAGAGTATACGTGCCGTAGCCGGATGCGCTGGCTGCCGCGACGGCGACCGCCGTGAACGTGCTTTCCCCGCGATCAAGGTCGACAATCGACACGGTGCCGGTGGCCGCGACATCGGTTTCTTCCGTGACAGCATGGTCGCCCGACGCCTCACCCGTGATGACCGGCACATCGTTGGTGCCGGTGATGGTGATGACGATATCGCGTGTGTTAGAATCCTGGGTCTCGGTGACACTACTGTTGTCGGTGACCTTGACCGTATAGGTAAGCGTCAGCGTATCGCCGGCCTTCAGGAAATCGAGGTTGGCGGCGGCGGGGTTGTACGTCCAGCCAATCGTCTGGTCCGCGCCCGTCGCTGTCACTGATGAGCCGAAGGTCAGCGCACTGGTGATCAGGCTCTGAGCGCCTGACGGCAGTGTGAACGTCGTGCTGTTGCCATTCAGGGCAGCCACGACGCCCGTCGTGCTGGCTGTCAGCACGTCAGCCGCCGCGCCACCAATATCGACATCGCTGACCGTCAACGTGCCGGTGATGGCGGCGATGTCCTGTGCCGCGGAATTGCCGGTAACTTCGGCCACGGCGGCAGGTGACGTAATAACGCCGAGAACCGGCGCGTCGTTGGTGCCGGTCAGCGTGATCGTGACTGTGTGATCACGGAAGCCGCCCGACACCTGATCGAGCACGCGCACGCGGAACACGTCGGTTGCTGTATCACCCGCGCCCAAGTAATCCAATTTGCCGTGGTCGGTGGTGTACGTCCAGGTCACGGTTTGCAGACCCGTGCCGTTTGGTCCGGCCGAAACCGACGCAACCAGCCCGCCTTCATGGCCCGCCGCCACGGTTCCACCGGTCCTGGTGGCAAGAACGTTATTTTGCGTCAGGTCGGCGTCGCGGATGTCGAACGTGCCACCCGCTGTAATGGTCGTGGCAAGCGGAACAGCGGCGCTCTGCTCTGTGACGCCGCCCGAAAGATCCGTGCCCGCGTCAACATCGGCAATCTGGTCGTTGGCGCCGTTGATGGTCAGTGTCACAACATTTGCGTAGCCGTGCCGCCGTGGCCGTCATCGACAGTCACGGTGAAGTTTAGCGTCGCCGTCTGCGCGACGCGCAGGAAGTCGAGTTCAGCCTGGGTGGGGTCGAACGTCCAGCCGACGGTGCCGGCCGCGCCAATCGCGGCCGAGAACTTCGATTGCAGGGCATTCAGCGCCGCTAACTGCGCGGGGCTCGTGCTGCCAGTTACGCTGTAACTGAAGCCATTGACGTTCACGCCCGCCGTGCCGTTGTCGAGCAACATATGCGTGTCGGTGGTATCGAGATCGGTATAGGTGAATGAACCAGACGTCGCCGCCAAAGTTACCGAGCCCGTTGAAGCGTCTTCGGTGAGTGTTGCCGCAACATTGACCGCCGTCACCTGCGGCGCGTCGTTGGTGCCGGTGACGGTGATGGTCAAAGTGGCGGTGGAGGTGGCGCCATGCGTATCCGTGACCGTGTAGTTGGCGACGACAGGTAAGGTCTGACCTGCGGCCAAGTACTGGTAAGCAGTATTTCCGGCGTTAAATGTGTATCCGCCGTTAGAGTTGAGAGTCAGGCCGGCAACGGTCGCGTTGAGTGCATAGGTCAGCACAGCACCGTCGTCGATATCGCTGTCGTTGGCCGCAACTGTGCCTGTAATTGTCGTGTCTTCGTTGCCGCTATTGGTATCGGCGAGCGCAACCGGTCCATCATTCACGCCGGTGACCGTGAACGTCGCCGTCGCTGGTGTCGAGGTGACGCCGTCCGTCACTATGTAGTTGACAGTGACGATTTGCTGCGCACCTTGCGCTATGTGATCGTAGGCCGGGTTTGTCGGGTCAAATTGGATTGACTGGACGCTGTTGTAAGTCTTGACGCCGATATCGTCGATGTAGAAGCCTTGACGTGCCCCGCCAGGGCCGTCTGCAGGGAACGGATTGCCCGTACCGCCGCCAGGACGGAACAGGATGCGGTCAACTGCTGTATTGGCAACCGCTGTCGCATGCTCTTTACCGAGAATGAACTCTTGGTAGTTCTCGAATGTGCCGCCGGTGCCGACAAACACGCCATCGAGGTAGTATTTGACGACGTCGTTGTCGCTGCCCGCGTTGAAGTCGATGGCTACCTGAACCGTGTGCCATTTGGTGGGGTCGATGTTGGTGGCGAGGTTGATGTTGCCGGTCGCGTAGTCGAATGAGTTATCATTCCAATTGCCATCCGATTGAGGCGAATTCTGCGCAAGGCGGAGTCCGACTCCAGGTTCGCCCGTGTACTCCAGGATCATGAAGTTGTTGCGGTCCGAGCCTGTCGCAAGATCGATCTCCATGCGCGAGCCATCGGCCAAGCCCTGGACAGGCTTGAAGCTGAACGACAGCAAAATCTGATCGGCGGTGCCGCCGGACCCGGGTTCGCCCGCCGACACGGCGAGCTGCGGCGAATACGGTCCGCCGAAATCGCTGCTGGCTGGATCATTGGCGACACGCAGAACCTTGTTGCCGCTGAGATCGACAATTTCCTGATCCGGCGTACCAGGGGACGCATCGGCCCAACCGTTCTGGCCAATCACAGAGCCGGTCGAATAGCTCTGGAAATCGATGGCCTGAGACGCTGATGGCAGAACACCAACAACCGACACGCCAGCCGGCAGAGTCCCGGCGGTGATCGACAGCGTGGTGCCAAGATCGGCGTCCGTCGCATTGGCAAGACCGTCAATCGTGACGATTGCGCCGTCTTCCGTTGCGGTCGCAGTCAGGCTCCCGGTAACAACAGGCGCGTCATTAACGGGGGCAATCGTGACGTTGACGGTCGCTGAATTGCTGCTGGCGTCAATCGGCTTGTTGTCGGTGGCGATGTAGGTGAATGACGCAGCGCCGCTGAAATTCGGCGTCGGGATGAACGTCACCGTACCGTTAGGTTCAATGTAGCGGTGCCGCCGACCGCGCTGCCGACGGAGAGAATGCTCAGCGTGTTGCCATCGGCATCCGTGTCGTTGCCGAGCAGTTGCGCGGCTGTGTAGATGATTGTGGTGTCTTCCGTTGCGGCGGGTTGTCGGCCACACGGCCACCGGCGCGTGGTTGACGATGATGTCGATGTGGTTGACGAGAACGGCGGAGTCATTGCCGCGGTCCGACACCAAAACTTCGACGCTGTAGTGACCGGCAGCGCTCGGGTCGAACGCGGCGCCGAATGCCGCTTCGAAGTTCAGGCTGTCCTGCCAAATGCTCAGATTGTTATAGTAGGCGACGGCATTGGCAGCATCAGTGGAGGAGCCGCCGCCAGCTAAGACTTGAGCCGAAATGGCCTGTTCGAACGTTGCGCTTGCAAGCACCGTGTTCGTCGTCTCGTTACGCAGAACAAAGGTGTATTCAAAGTCACTCAGCTTGCCGCCGTTGTTGTCGGTGTCGGCGTTGATCGAGACCGTGTAGTTCCAGCGCGCCCAGGCATCGTCCGCCGTGGTGGAGGTGTCTTCGTTCGCAGTGCCGCCTGCGGCACCGGCTGAGACGTAAAACGTGTCGGCGTCGCCGGCATCGCGGGGCGCAATGCCGGTGAAGCGCATATCGGCGCGCAGGCCGACTTCGACGCCGGGCGCATCGATAGCGTCGGTTGCAACGACGAAGTGCTGGCCGGAGATGCCAGAGCCGACGAGCAGGTTGCCGCCAGGTGCCGTCAGCGAATCCGCATTCAGCGTGCCGTCCTTAACAACGGTATCCGTGTCCGGCGCGGCGCCGACGGTGAAGGTGCGTGTCACCGGCACGATGCCGCCCTTGCCGTCGATGACGTTGTACGTGATCGTGACCGGGCCGTTGTAGTTCGGGGCGAGATTGATGGTGAAATTGCCGCCGCTGCTGGCGACTGTGCCGTTCGACGTTGTCAAGTTGGAGACGGACAAGACGTCGCCGGTATCAACGTCGCTGAAATTCTGCGTCAGCGTCGCGGTCGAGAGAACGTAGGCAACGTCTTCCGTTGCGGTGGTGAGTGCGGTTTGCGCCGCCCCCAGCACCGGCGCGTCGTTGGCGCCCGTAATGGTGATCGTGACGACTTGGGTTGTTGATCCGCCCTGGCCGTCGCTGACGATTGCCGTGAACGTTTCAGTGACGATTTGGCCCTGAGCCAGCGCCAGGGTGTCGGCGTCGGCATTGTTGAGTGTGTACTTCCACGCGCCTGTGTTGGCGTCGATTGTGAACGCACCGTATGTGCCGGGAGCGCTGCCGCTCCAAGCGAGCACTGCACCATTATCAGCGTCGGTCGCGGACAGCTGGCCGGTGACGGAGCTATCGAGCCTGTTCGCCACGTCAAACGCGCGAGCTGCGGCTTCCGACTCATAGCCATAGCCGCCATAGTAGGTGCGCGTTGCCAAATCGGGATCGACGCCCGCGACGAGGCTCTTGAGGTCCGAGGTCAGCGGCTCACCAAACAGACGGCCATCGATTGATCCATCCGAGAGATTTCCCAAAAGATTGTCGTGCAGGGATTGCTGGCGGTCGGCGGCAAACTTGCCAATGACTTCGGTCAACGGTGCGATTGTACCGTTTTGAACGAGCTTTACATACTCGACGCCGAAGCGGATGAACGCTTCATTGATATTCGGAATGTAATAGCCGCCCGCGACGTAGGCGTCGTCTAGGAAATCCCAGACGACGCCGATGGCCTGGGCATAGTTACCCCCAAGCGCGGTCACGATAGCATCGAGTTGATTGGCGAGATCGCCGGGGGTCGTACTGATGGTGTTGAGGGCTGCGGTCACGGCAGGTATCAGCAGCGCAGCATCCGGCTCGAACCCACCCGGCTGCGTCTTGTCGAGAATCCCGGCGATATCGCCGGTTTCCTTGACGGATCCCGTGGTGCCGGTGGCGGCGATGACCGGAAGGTCATTGGTGCCCTGTATCATGATGCTGACGGTTTGCTGCGTGCCGTCGGCGCTGGTCACGGTTATGGTGTCGCTCAGCTGCTCGGTGGCGTTGAGCGCTGCGACTGTAGGGTTGGTGTTGTTGAGCGTGTACGTCCACACGCCTGTGGCCGTAACAGTGTAGGTGCCGTAGCCAGCGTCCGACGCTGCGGCATTCGTGACGGCATTGAAAGCATCCGCCGCGTTATCGACGTCCGCCGCAGCGAGGTCGCCGGTCGCCGTTGGAGACGGATTCGTGGCGTTGTTGATGCCGCCGGCTTCCGCGACGATGCCCGAAGCTGGGCCGGTGATCACGGCTGCATCGTTGGCACCGTTGATGGTGATGTCGATCACCTTGGTGGTGCCATCGGCCGTTGCGACGGTGACGTGATCGACAAGCGTGCCCGAGGCGTTCAGCGCCTGAACCGATGCGTGGTTGTTATTGAGCGTATATTCCCAAACGCCGGCAGCGTCGATGGTCAGCGTGCCGTATGATCCGGCCAGCGTTGCCGCTGTCCACGCGTCGTCAACATCCGCGTCATCGCGGTCGGTGTGGCTGAGGTTGCCCGATGCAGTTGGCGTGCCGGCGTTCGTGTGGGACACACCTCCGGCTTCGGTTACGGAGCCGGTGAAGTCGCCGGTGATCACGGCTGCGTCGTTTGCACCCGTGAACGACACCTGAAACGTTTTTGTATCCGAGCCGCCTTGGCTATCCGTCACGGTGATCGAGAAGGTGTTCCAAGCGTCGGTTTTAAGTCCTTCGATGGCGGCGTCATTGGGCACGTAGGCATAAGCGCCGGTCGCAGAATTCACGTGCAGCGTGCCGAAAGACGTGGGGTGGGAGAGGTCGTACGACACGGCATCGATTATCACCGTTCCGGCGGTACTGCCCGCGAGGCTGTAGGTAAAAGTTTCGCCAGCGTCCTTATCGGCGGTCGTGAACGTGCCTGAGATGGTGTTGAACGTGTTGTCGACAGCTGTATCCGTGTACGACCCGGAACCGACCGTCAGCACTGGCGCATCGTTGCTGCCGGTCACGTTGATCACGACATCGCGGGTAGTGGTCAGTCCTGCCGCGTCGGCCACTGTGATCGTGTAAGTCAGCACGAGGGTTTGATCTGCTTGCAGGTATTCAAACGCCGCGCTGCTGCCCGTGAAGGTGTAGCTAACGCTACCCGTCGAGTCGAGATTTGTCGATGTGACCGGCGTTGTGAACATGGCTTTGAGTGCGGCTTCGCCCGGCGTAAATCCGCCAATAGCGCCGCTGCCACCAACGGCCACGGCAACGCTCGCGGTGTGCGTATCGGTGACGTCCACATCATCGAAGTTCAGCGTGCCTGACACTGATAGCGCGCCGTTTTCATCGGACGAATAGACCGTGGGTGCCTCCGTCGTGAACACCGGCCCGTCATTGGTGCCCGTCACCGTGACATTGATTTCAATTTCAGTCGTGTTGCCTTGCGCATCAATCACGGGAATGCGGAATGTGTCGGTCCGTGTCTGCCCTGCGGCCAAATACTGGAGCGCGCTTTCATCGACCGTATATGTCCACTGGATCGTGCCTACATCCGATCCGCCAGTCGCGTCATCGACGATCACGGCGGTCAGCGCGCCATGTGGGGATGGCGACACGTTGATGATCGCATCCAACCCGTGAAAATCGGCCGGCGACGCATCGCCAAATTGAAACGACTCCGTGACGGTGTAGGAGACTGGCTGACCGCCTTCCAAAATGCTGCTGTCTGTGACAAGCAATGTCTGACCGGCAACGATAAATGGTGCGTTCATGATGAATTCTCCCGGGAAACCCGCGTTTTTCAGCAGGTGAAATAATTGACGGCTTGAAACGTTGTTGTTGGATTGGACGAGCGAAAGCAGCCGCGCGCGCTGATGAGCGCCGCGCGGGCCGTCAGTGCCCGGCTAATGACAGAATTGACAGAGAGGCGGCGCTATGAGCCGCCTTAAGCGCGCGCGGCGCCACGCGCCCTTGATGTCTGGAGTAGATCCATAGACTGACTAACGCCTCCCGACTCGAACCCCGTACGCAGCAACGCTCACTTCAAGCTTTTTGCAGGCGTCCCACCCAGAACACCCACCCGCTGGCTCGTATGATGCGGCTGCTGCGCATTTACAATAAATTTTCAGCATGCCGCGTTCGCAAGCGCAATACCCTAAAAGGGGCCACGCAAGATCAGCACGGGAGTGGGAACGCCGTTCCGCAATATTCTGCAAGCGTTTCAATACCTGAGCGCACACGGATGGTCAGAACAATTATGTTGACGCGCAGCAGCTGAACGGCGGTCACTCACACCGCGCCGGGGTCATGCCGGTCACGCGATTGACACATCAAATTGAACGGGTCATTTACGCGCCGAGCTTGTCGCATTCTTTGATGCATGCGGCACACGACTCCGCGCATGCCTTGCACAAGGCATGGTGATCCTGATGCTTCTTGCATTCCGTTTCGCAATCGGCGCAGACGTCGCGACAGACTTTTGCGAACGCCTTCAAGCGCGGCGCATCGAGAGCTGCCATTTTGGCAAGTGCCCCGCACATTGGCAACATGGCGGAAACCGAACGGATACAATCCTTGAGCGACGTATCGCCTTTGCTCAACAACTGGATGCAGTGGTCGATGCAGACCTCACCCTTGTTGACGCAATGCAACGCCGCATCAATCAACGCCTGATGCTTCGGCGCGCCCCCGTGGCCGCTGTGATCTGTCATGGTGCCCATGTCGTGGCCTGCGTGCGGATCGGCTTTATCTGCGGCGCGCGCTGGCGGGCCCCCAGCAAAAACGCCTGCCACTGCCGCGCCGGCCGCCAGACCAGAGGCCAGCGCCGCCCGCCGCGAGACAGTGGGCTGGCCAGTCACCGGGCCGTCCAGCAAATTGGCAACATCAACGGAATTTGCAGCGGACGTAGCGGACATGGGCGAAACCTCTATTGCCGGAACTTTCATCTGTTCAGTCTAGACGACTGTGGGAGTTCAGGCCAACCCTCGCCGCGCCGCGCAGCACCGGTCCACAAGCCCGTCCACAGGACGTTCAAGTTCGAGGCGCGGGAACTTTTCCTTAACGCCATGATGCGCTCTGACGACCTGTCTATGTTGGCGCACCGCGAAACCTGCCGCCTTTCAATGCCGCCACCCTGGGTGACAGGCCACAGACATCGGTAACCGGCCAAGGCGGTAACGCACAACAAGCGTGGCACATCTAAACTTTGATGCGCATCAATGAAGTCCATCATCAGTTGATATCAATCAACAACCGGCCATCAGCAATCGGCGTATTCGTAAATTGCCGTTTGCCGGGACAATGCGGGTCCGGGCGGGACTGAGCGCGTGTTGAGCGCGCGAGCGCCAGCGGGCCCAGCACTTGCCTCTCTGGCCGTGGTTGCAAGGTGATGACTCAAACAATGGCGCTTACGCAATGACTGAACGCAACAAATGCCAGCAATGTGCGGTCCGCTCGCAGTCCTTGTGCAATACGATTGGCAGCGAGGCCGCGGGCGATTTGGCCCGCATTGTCCACCGCCTCCGCGTGCCCGAAGGCCGCATAATCTATGGCGACCACGAGCGCTCCAAGACCTATTCGATCATCGTCTCCGGCGTCGTCAAACTCGTCAATACGCGGCCCGACGGCCGCCACCAGATTGCAGGCTTGCAGTTTCCCGGCGATTTCGTCGGCCGGCCCTATGCCGCCACATCGAACCTGACCGCCGAAGCTGCAACCGACCTGGAGCTGTGTTCGTTCTCAGGCCGCGTCTTTGAAGACCTGCTCGCCAAACATGCCGAGCTTGAGCGCGCACTGCTGCAGAGAATTCTGCTGGATCTTGATGCCGCGCGCGAGTGGATGTTTCTGCTTGGCAGCAAGTCGGCGGAAGAAAAGGTTTCGACATTCCTCAGCATGATCCACGACAAGATGGTTCTGTCCGGGTCGCTTGAAGTCGGAGCGCAAGGCCAGTCTATGATTCCGTTGCCATTGTCGCGCACTGAAATCTCCGAATGCCTAAGCTTGCGGCTGGAAACCGTCAGCCGTCAATTCTCGCAATTGAAATCCCGTGGCATCATCGAGACATCCGGCCGCCGGCAGTTCCGGATTATCGACATGGCGGCGTTAAGGGCCTATAGCGACGCGCAGAGCGTGTCCGCCTGAGATCGCAGATTGGCCGGCGCATTCATTCCAGGCCATAGCGCTGCAACAGCCGGTAGAGATTGCGCTCGCTGACGCCCAACGCGCCAGCAAGCTTGGCGCGGTGGCCGGAATATTTTCCGTGCAGAATTTTGACGTAGTTCTGGCGCAACTCGTCCAGCGTCGGCTCATGATCGAACTGGAATTTCAACTCACCGCTCGACGCCCCTGCAGCGCTTGGTAGCCCAAGATGGCGGCTGTGAATTGCCGTCTCAGCGCCCGATAGAATGATCGCCCGCTCCATCACGTTACGCAATTCACGGACATTGCCTGGCCAATCGTAAGCCACCAGCGTGCGTTCCGCGGCGCGCGACAGTTCTTTGCGGATGCGCCGGGAAAAATCGTGCTTTTCAAGAAAATGATGGGCCAGCAGCACGATGTCGTCACGGCGGTCACGCAGCGGCGGAACGCGAACGGTGAAGGCACTCAAGCGATAATAGAGATCCTGGCGGAAGCGGCCCTCTTTGGCCATCACGGCAAGATCGCGGTTTGTTGCAGCGATGATGCGGGTATCGGCGGTCAGGTCCTTGACGCCGCCGACGCGCCGGAACTGCCGGGTTTCAATGACGCGCAGCAGCTTAGCTTGAGCGGCCGGCGAGATTTCACCGATTTCGTCGAGAAACAACGTGCCGCCGTCTGCCGCTTCGATCAAGCCGCGCTTTTGCGATATGGCGCCTGTGAACGCGCCTTTCTCATGGCCGAACAATTCCGATTCAAACAGGTTCTCATGCAGGGTGCAGCAGTCGAGAACCACGTAGTTGTGTTGTGCCCGCGGACTGCGATCATGTATTTCCCGGGCGGCCAATTCCTTGCCGACGCCGCTCTCACCCTCAACCAGCACCGTTGTCGTTGCCTGAGCCACCGCTTCGATCAAACGCTCAAGATCGCGCAGTGCCGGGCTCTCGCCCACCATCAAACTCTGGCGTTTGGCGCGCTGCTGATCGCGCACGAATTCATAGTCGCGCCGCATCGCCGCATTCTCAATCGCGCGGGCCACTTCGATTTCGAGTTCTTCCAGATTAACGGGCTTCGAGAGATAGCCGACGGCGCCGCTGCGCACGGCCTGCACCGCGTTCTGGATCGACGCATAGGCGGTCAAGACGATGACCGCATGATTCCCGGCCAGCTCCTCAATGCCATCCATGCTGTTGCCATCGGGCAGGCGCATATCGAGCAGGATCAAATCCGGCTCGCTGCGGCTCAACACCTCTCCGGTTTCGCGCCAGCAATTGGCGGTTAACACGCGATAACCGATTTCTTGAAGCTGGCCGGCGATCAGCTTTTTCAGAATGGCGTCATCTTCAACGAGAAGGATAAGCTTCTTTTGGATATCTAGATTCATGCGAGACTCTCACTGCCATCTGGGCGCGGAAAATCGACGGTGAACGTCGTGCCGGCGCCAAGGCGGCTGACTGCAGCGATGCTGCCACCATAGCGCACCGCAATTGCTCTACAGATCGTAAGCCCAAGACCCGTGCCGTGGATGCCGTCGGCACGCTTACTGAAAAACGGATCGAAGATATGCGGCAGTGTCGCATCATCGATACCAACACCGGTATCGCCAAACTCGATCTCGATGCGATCACCTCTGACACGGCCGGTAATTGTCAGACTGCCGCCCTTGGGCATGGCATGGAATGCGTTCTGCGATAGGTTGAGCACCAGCATGCGCAATTCGGAATCTGTTGCCAGCACGCGCAGATCATGCCCGCCCATATCGATGCGGACTTCAACACCACTGTGCTCGGCCTCAAAGCGCAGCAGCGACAATACCTCCGGCGTAATGGTCGAGAACGATACCAGTTGCAGGCTCTGGCTCGGCACCTGGCTCAGATCAAGAAGCCGTTTGGTAACGCCAATGCATTTGTCGACTTCACCATCGACCATATCCAGAAAATGCGTGGTTTCTGAATCGAGCTGAGCGCTGGACCGGGCGCGGCGCAACACGGCTTGCAGCCCCAGGCGGATCGATGCCAACGGGTTGTAGATCTCATGGGCGACGCCGGCTGCGAGCTGGCCGATCTCCGCCAAACGTTGCTCCTGCGAATACCTGACCTGCTGTTCGAGATCGCGGATCGCTTCGATGATCAACACCCGCGACGTGCCGCCTTCACTGATCGTCAGCCGCGCGGCCGTCGTTTCCACATGCACTTCGCTGCCGTCGGAGCGGACGTGGCAGTGAATATACTTGATCGGTTCCCCGTCGGCTTTGATGGCGTGGAACGGACACGTGACCAGGGTTGGCGGGCAGCGTTCGGTGCGGCCGTGAATGGCATAGCACGGCACGCCGACGAGTTCTGCACGCGATCCGCCTGCTTGGCGCGCATAGGATTCGTTGGCCATGATCACGGTATAGTCTGCATCGATCACGCGCACGCCGTCCGGCACTGTATCGATCAGCGTTTTCAGGAAGGTTTCCTTCTCCTGAATGTCGCGCACGCCCGTCTCAAGCTTATCGGCCATACTGTTGAAGTTTTGGCAGAGGTCTGACAGCTCGTCGCTGTTCTTGACGGCAACTGCCACACGGGCCTGGAGGTCGCCTGCCGCCAGTTTGCGGCTGACCCCGTCAAGGGCCAAAATGGGTTGCAGCACATGCCGCTTCAGCACTCCCCAGACCGTGCCAAGCCCCAAAAGCACAACCAGAATGCCCGCGCCACTCATGGCCGCGGCCGCGCGCAACGCTTCGCCGCGAATCCCTGTTGCATCGTGATCGACTACCAGAATTCCGTTGACCGGCTGCTCCCCGGCCGGGCCATGACAGCCCTTGCAGGCCTCACGGTTGGCAATTGGATTGACGCTGCGAAGCACATCCTTGCCGTTGGCGAGGCGCACAACCTGGGTCGAAGCTGGCACCACGCGGCCAGGATCGGCGGCACACTCGGTACAGCCCAGCGCATCGAACGATAGCGCCTGGCCAAGCGCGGCCGGATCGCTTGAAAACCGCACTTCACGTTGCGGATTTACAATTGTCACTCCGGCGATACCCCGTTGCTCGCCAAGCCGCGCGACAATGTTTTGCAAGCCGGGCAGATCCCGCTTCAGCATGGCGTTTTCAAGTGAGACCTGCAGCAGGCGGTTGACCTGCTCGGAGGCGTTGGCGCGCTCCGTGCTCAACTGATGGCGATAGGTCTCGATGAATAAGATGAGGAAAAAAATCGACGCGAACCCAAGACCAGCCGCAAGGCCCGCCAGAAGCTTGCGGCTCAGGCGTGTGGGGCGCATGGATTGCTCCCGTTCTGATGCAGGCGTGCGGTTTCGCGCTGATGCAGCCGATGCCGTGCGCGGCTCACGTGCGGACCTGAAACAGATTGCGCGTATGATCTGTGTGCCGGCAAATCCGGCAAATTCCCGTCCCATCTGGGGCGGTCTGCGGTTGATGAAACGGCACCCCGCACTTGCGGCATGTCTGACCTTTCAATGCGACGACGTGCTGTTCGCACCGTGCCAGCTCCCGTAGCGAAACCGCATTCACATCGCACACATCCAGACATAGGCGGCACCCTGTGCATTCCTGGGCGCGGATCGCATAGTGAAGGCTCGTTCCGCCACCCTGCAACGAAATTGCGCCGTGAGGGCAGATACGGCTGCAAGCGTCGCACCCGACGCACAGCGAAACATCCAATTCTGGCACAACGTGATGCAATTCGTGCGCAGACCACGCCTCCGCTGTGGCTGCGGAAGCGCTTGGGCGCCGCTGCAAGATACCGCCGAACAACGCGCGGCGACTTTGATCGATGTCAAACTTGGCGGCAATCACCTCGCTCTGGCGCTTCAACCATTGAGCCGCGACAGTGTGCTCATAGCGCAGCGTGGTCTCACGGCGTGACGAGCGGCTGGCATTTGACCGCACAAGGGCCGCTTCGATAGTTTTCCCGGTCGACCGGGGGCACGACGCGCAATCGCCGCGCGCCGCAACAATCACCGCGACACCGTCGTCCGCCAAGTGATCCAGTTCACGGCGGCCGAACGCGTGCAGGCAGGGAACGATCCCCGGCCCTGGCGGCAAGCGCGTGTGTTCGCAAGCAATCAGTGCCGCGTGGCCGCGTCCATCGAGCAGTGGCTGCAGCGCCCCGCCCGAAACACGGATCGCCCCTTCCGGACAGGCCGGGCGGCAGAGCCCGCAGCCGTCGCACGCGGACTCGTCGAAACCCAGGCTTTGGTCATTGAGAACCAGAGCGGCCCGCGGGCACGCTGTCACGCACGCACTGCAGCTGGCTGTGGCACAAAACCCGTGCACGCAGAGATCGCCGTTGATTTCTGCCAATCCAACGGGCATGGACGGCTGCCCGGCCGGAACCGGCGTGCCGCCTGACCCGTCCGTGCCATTCACCATGAGGGTGCGACACCCGGAATGTAGGGCATCGCCGCTTCAACCGCGGCTTTTTCGTTCTTTGCCGCAGATGTTTCGACGCGCAAGGGGCGGGCCATTCCGGTCAAGGCGGTCAGATGAACGCGCACCTCGTCGGCATAGCACGCCGTCAACAGCGACACCGCTGCATACCACTCCGGCGCGCCGGTCTGAACCAGGCGGATGGCATGACGCTTGGCCCAGCGCAACAGATGAGCGTCCAGAAACGCCACTGCCCCGGCCAGATCATCGGGCGTTTTTGCGGCGTCGAACAACCGGGCCATGAACCGCAGTTGCAGCACAATGTGATCGTCGGGCCGGTTGGCCCAATCCGTCGCAACGAGGTTGTGGCGGCGATAGAACTCGCGCACTTCAAACATCGGCGACTGCCGCTCCAGTCCATCCTCGGTCAGCCAGACGGATTCGGTCGGTGCGGCGCGGTAGGTGTGTCGCAAATAGACATCAGCATAGGCTGCCGCCAGTTCGTCGATCGCATGTTGCGTCACCGGGCGGGGTAGTTCTTCAGTCGCAAGCTTGAACGCGGCGAGCGCGGCAAGCCCTGCATCACTGCGTAGAACGAGACCTAGTTGATCCTCAATCGGACAACACTGCACCGCTTCCACCATCGCCGCAGTCGGCTCACGATCATGCAGCTCAGCCAGCAGATCGAAATCACCGCTGACGGCCTGCACGAACGAAGCGAACGCAACGCTGTCTTGCCCAAGCCTCTCCTCACCGGCCAGAGCGTCCCGGCCGGCGTTTTCGAGGCCACTCATTTCACGGCTCCCTTGCTGTGCGGAATAAAGACAATCGACGGCTTGGTGAGTTCCGGGTCGGCCATCGACTGCACTTGGCTGACGATATAGTCGTTCGGGCCGCGCGCCTTGGTTTCATGAGTACCATCGCGCAATTTGTCGATAGGACCAATGTCGAGCACACGCATCATGCAGGCCATCACACAATAGGGTTTGCGCCCGGCATCGATTTCATCGACGCACATATTGCACTTCGACACGATGTTCTGATCGGGGATGAACTGCGGCGCGCCGAACGGACAGGCGGCTTCGCAGCGCCGGCAGCCGATGCACAGGCTCGAGTCGATATCGACGATGCCGTCCTTCTGGCGCTTATAGATCGCGCCTGTCGGACAGGTCGGCAGACAGGCCGGCTCCGCGCAGTGGTTGCACGACATGTTGACTTTGTAGGCGTAGACATCCGGGAACTTGCCGCCTTCGACGTACATCACGCGGCGGAACCGCGGTCCCGGCGCCAGGCCGTTCTTGTCCTTGCAGGCGATTTCGCACGCCCGGCAACCGATGCAATCGACGTTGTTGTGAATGAAGCCAAGTTGCAGATCCGGCTTTACCGGCTCGTACACTTCGCGCTTCTTGCGAATGACGGCTTCTTTGATTTTCGCTTTGTCCAAGGGCTCGGCCATGGCTTGCTCCTCACCTTCGGATTAAAGATCGCGGCGGAACACGTGGCTGCGCGCAGTGGCAAGCCTGTCCCATCCGGGGCGATGTTCAAGATCGGTCTTCTTGATGTTGCACAGAACCGTGTTGTAGGCGAACGCGCCTGCCGGGCTCGGTTCGTCCAACGTCAGGAAGTCTGGGTTACCGGCGCGATCAACGCCGTCTTTGTCGAGATCCATCCACGCGCCTTCGTGCAGCACCGCGACGCCCGGCATGCAGCGTTCGGTCACGTAGGCCGGCACAATGCACCTGCCGCGCGCGTTGAACACTTCAACCGTATCGCCTGTCTTGATGCCAAGCTTGACGGCATCCGACGCATTGATCGTGACTTCCTGCTCATAGGTTTCCCGCAACCACGGGATGTTGTTGAAAATCGAGTGGGTGCGGTGGCGCGGATGCGGTGAGATCAGATGGTATGGGTATTCCTTGGTCTTCGGGCTGTTCAAGCTTTCCCATGGCTCGATCCACTTCGGGATGACCGGAATTTCATAACCGTACGCGGTCTTCTTGAAATCGGTGATCTGCGAAAGAGTGGTCGACAGAATTTCAATCTTGCCCGACGGCGTCTGGAACGGCACGCCCTTTTCGATCTGATCCTGAAACGCGACGTGCGGACGCGACAGCTTGAATTTGTAGACGCCGCGCTTTTTGAATTCTTCCCAGCTCATCGTCACATGCTGGTGGTGCATCACGCGGTCCCACCAGGCGACCAGATAAGCCTCATCCGTCTCGTCGGCATTGACGAAATAATCGCGCTTGGACCGCGGATTGTAGCGCTCACCAAAGCCCAGGCGATAGGCGAGTTCGGTGAACACCTGGAAGTCGGATTTGCTTTCGCCCATCGGCTCGATGACTTTCGGCCGGTGGATGTAATAGTGGCCCTTGTACCAGGGCAGCGCCACGTCGTGCCGCTCGAAGTGCGTCGCGATCGGCAACAGCACGTCAGCCCAGATGCCCGACGGCGTGATGGTCGAATCCATGCACACGACCAGGTCGAGCTTCTTGATGGCCTCGATCTGCTTGTTGATGTTGGTCAACTGGTTGAACCAGTCCGAGCCCTGCCAGAAAATCGCGCGGATATTCGGGATCACGCCATCGAGGTTGTCGGAGCGCGGCCAACAGCCGATCTCTTCGCGTTTGACGTTGGGATAGTTGATCACACAATGTGCCCAACGGTCAGACTTGATCGACGCGTACCAAATATTGGCGAACTCGTCGTACGGATAAGCAACAGCTTCCGAATGGAAGGCTTTGCCGACACCTTCGGCAGACCCGCCGAGCACGCCGATATTGCCGGTCATCGCCTGCACGGCAGCGGCCATGCGGTTGTACTGCTCGCCGTAAGCGTTGCGGCCTGGAGCCCAAGACGCTTTCAATGCGGCGGGCTTGGTGGTCGCGTACATTTCGGCAAGCTTTTTAATGTCGGCGGCTTTGACGCCGCAAATCGGCTCGGCCCACTCCGGTGTCTTCGGCTGGCCGTCGCTGTTGCCCATGATGTAGTCTTTGAAGCTTTCCTTGCCCTTGGCCCAATCGGGCATCGTGCCCGCGTCCATGCCCTGGGTGAAGCTATCGATGAATTTCTGGTCTTGCAGGTTGTTGGCAAAGATGTGCTGCGCCATTGCAGCCAGCATGGCGGCATCTGTGTTCGGCTTGATCGGGATCCACCAGGCGTCATAGACGGCGGCTGAGTCTGTATATTGCGGATCGACCAGCACGAACTTGCAGCCGCGCTGCTTGGCCATGCGCATGTAATAGAACGTATTGCCGCCGTGGAACGTATAGGCCGGGTTCCAGCCCCACATGATCATCAACTTGGCGTGCGCGAACGTATCGTCCTCGTTGCCATCTTCAATCGTACCGAAGGTCATGCGCGAGGAGAAGGTGGTGCCCTGATACGACGGCACCGACCATGAGTTGGTGCGGCAGCCGAACAAACCAAGGAAGCGCGCCAGCAGACCTTCGATCTGGTCGGATTTGTGCAACACGCCGTAGGATGCGCCAGCATAGCTCTGATCGAGGATCGCTGTCGGACCGTAGGTCTCCTTCAAGTGGACCATTTTTTTGGCGACGAAATCCAGCGCTTCATCCCATGAAACGCGCTTGAACTTGCCTTCGCCGCGCTCGCCGACGCGCATCATCGGGTAGAGCAGGCGTTCCGGCGAATAGAGGCGCGAGCGATACGAGCGGCCGCGCAGACACGCGCGGATCTGTGGTTCTTCTTCGGTGTCTTTGCCAAAATGGCCGTCTTCCTGATAGCGCCCGTCGTCGGTCGACAAGCGCACGATCACGTCACCCTTTTTGTGGGCGACCAGCATGTGGCGGGAACCGCAGTTATGCGCGCAGCTTGTGACCACGGTCGTCAATTCATCGTCGCGCGGATAAGGCTCATAGGCAAAGGCCTGGGCCGGCTTCGAGCCTGTCGTGGTGCCGGCACTGGCAACCGTGGCGCCGGCGGCGGCGGTCCTGAGGAAGTCGCGGCGATTGAAGTTCAGGGCAGTCTTCCATGAAGCGTCATGCCATGAGCCCGCTTTCCTCGGATCCGTCATCGGAGTCTCCATCCTTTGGGTCGTCAGTGCCCTCAAGCATGCCGGGGCATTCGCAGCGATGCCTGGTGCGGAACCAGCAACCGGCCCCGCACCAGTGATATCGACGTGATGCTTATGGCTTCGGAGCCGGTGCGGTCTGACCCGACATTCCGCCCATGCCACCCATGCCCTGCTGGCCGGACATTCCGTTCATGCCGCCCATGCCCTGCTGGCCCGACATGCCACCCATTCCGCCCATACCTTGCTGGCCAGACATTCCGCCCATGCCACCCATGCCTTGCTGGCCAGACATGCCACCCATGCCGGACATGCCCTTCTGGCCGTCCATGCCGCTCATACCCGACATGCCGCTCATACCCTGCTGCTTGGGTGCTTCCGTCTTCTTTTCTTCTTTTTTCTGCTCAGAGCATCCGGCAGCGAAAGCCATTGCGCAGCTCGCAACGAGTGCAATTCCAATTTTCGAAATCGTCGACATAGTGACCTCACTCATCTGTTGTTGGGTTGACTGCTTTACTTGACGCCAGCGAGATGTTCGGCGGCGGATTGTGTCGGCCGGTTCTTTGCCCACTCCGGCACAACTGGATCCATCCCGGGCCAGGGATGACGTGGATAGGGGTAACTATTGCGATACCAAGCGCGGCCGCCGTGGCATCCAAAGCAGGTGTCGGATTTGGTCTTGGCTTCGCTTTCGATTGCGGCTGCGTTCAAATAGTTGACCTTGTGGCGCTCGGTACGGAATTGATCTGCGTGACACGACAGGCATCCATTGGGAGCGTCCGGCGTTTCCATACCCTCCCGCAGGGCGTGCCAAGGCTGATCTTCAAACCCCATCACGACGCCTGGAAATTTGCCGTGGCACATCAGGCATGTTTTCGACGGGTCAACCATCTTACGCATCGTCACGCCGGCATTGACCGAAGTCGCGCTGGAATGCTGCGCTTCCTCACGCGGGTCGTTGCCCTGATGGCAGAAATTGCATTTCAAGTTCATCACCGTTTTGGCGAACGGCGTTGACATATGGCGCGCGTGGAACGTGTCCTGCCCACCTTCGAATGTATCGAGCGTTTGATACCAAGCGACCGACTGCGCCGCGGCAACGCCTGCCGGCGACTTGTCTCGAACTTTTGTGTCGAGCACTTCCTTATGGCACGCCAAGCACTGGTCGTTACTTGCTGTATCAATGGCCGGTTTGAAATGCAGCGGATGCCAGCGCGCCTTTTGATAATCCGATATTTTGGCGAGTGCCGCGATTGCTGCCGCGGCTTCTTTATCAAGTGGCGCTGGAGCCGCTGGAGTTGCAACAGCAGCCGCTGGAGCAGCCGCTGGCGCCGTGACGGCCTGTGCGACTTGCGTTGATTTTTGCGTGACAACGGTTTGCGCACCAGGAGCGGTCGCATTGACAGTCGTGCTCGCTGGCCAGAAGACGAACGCCGCGAGCGCGACGTAACCAAATGCGATGCCAGCGCGAACGTCATTGCGTCCAAAGACCGATTTGGGTTCCTGCCCGCCGGACATAGCCGCGCCTCCCCTCGACGAAACCTGAAATGTAGATCCGGACGACAAAACAGCGTCCGGCAAACGATGACCAGAGCGGAGGCACAGTCGGCGCCTCCACTCCGGATCGCTCGTGAATTACTTCTTGTCGGTCTTTGCCTTGTCACCAGACATGCCGCTCATTCCCGACTGGCCGTCCTTGCTCCACTCAGAGCACACCCAGCCTGGCCCTGGGCTACCGGCCATACCCGACATGCCACCCATACCGGACATGCCGCCCATACCCGACATGCCACCCATGCCGTTCATACCCGACATGCCGCCCATGCCGGACATTCCGCCCATGCCACCCATCCCGGACATCCCACCCATGCCGTTCATACCGGACATGCCGCCCATGCCGGACATACCGCCCATGCCGGACATGCCACCCATGCCGTTCATACCGCCCATGCCGGACATTCCGCCCATACCGGACATACCGCCCATGCCCGTTCATACCGGACATGCCGCCCATGCCGCCCATACCGCCCATGCCGGACATGCCACCCATGCCACCCATACCGGACATGCCGCCCATACCGGTCTGACCCTGCACCCACTTGGTGCAGACCCAACCGGGCTGGCCTGCCATTCCCGACATGCCAGACATTCCGCCCATTCCACCCATCCCCGACATGCCGCTCATGCCCGACATACCGGCCTGATCTTTCTTAGCCGTATCGGCAGCAATTGCTGCACCGCTCAGCGCCGCGCCAAGTGCGATCGCAAGCACTGAAATCTGCTTCATATTTTTCGACATTTCTCTGATCCTTTTGCGAATTCTGGCGCTGCAAAGCGCGGCGTCACGGCCGTCAACTCCGCGCAATTGTGTCGAGCGATCCAATTGCGCGGAGCCTGACCGGACCGGTTTGACGCAATGCGCCAACTCAGGTCCGGACGTTTCTATGAGCAGTGCTTACTTGCCCTGCATGCCGCCCATGCCGGACATACCGCCCATGCCACCCATGCCGGACATACCGCCCATGCCGCCCATGCCGGACATGCCACCCATGCCGCCCATGCCGGACATACCGCCCATGCCGGACATACCGCCCATGCCGCCCATGCCGGACATACCGCCCATGCCGGACATACCGCCCATGCCGCCCATGCCGGACATACCGCCCATGCCGGACATACCGCCCATGCCGGACATACCGCCCATGCCGGACATGCCGCCCATGCCGGACATACCGCCCATGCCGCTCATGCCGGACATACCACCCATGCCGCCCATGCCGGACATACCGCCCATGCCGCCCATGCCGGACATACCGCCCATGCCGCCCATGCCGGACATACCGCCCATGCCGGACATGCCGCCCATGCCGCCCATGCCGGACATACCGCCCATGCCGCCCATGCCGGACATACCGCCCATGCCGCCCATGCCGGACATACCGCCCATGCCGCCCATGCCACCCATGCCGGACATGCCCGACATACCCTGTGCGTGAGCGACGACTGCGCCAGCTGCCATGAGACCCATAGCGGCCAAGGCCATACCTGCTTTACGGATTGACTTAGACATCGTGCTTCTCCTGAGTTGCTGCATCGTTTCGTCTCAATGAACGGGGCCGTATCGACGCGATCGAACAACCGCGGCCCACGGTGTTCGACATCACTTTGATCGTGATGGGTTTGCCTGGGCGGCGTTGTGCCAGCCGCGAATGTCGTAAGGTCCGGTCATGCCCGGACGGATAAACGGGTTAAACCACCCGCCTTGATCGTCGAGAAATCGAAGACTTGCCGGGAAGGGCTGCGAGACACCGGTTGTCGCCGTCGCGCGCCATGCATCGGACTTTTCAAACTTCGCAATAACTGGCGCCGTTGCAGGGCGCTGGCTGGGTGTGGTTCCACCTACGAACGGCTCGGCCAAGGCGGCCCCACACAGACTGAAACTGGCCGAAAGACACACCATCGAGACAAACGCGCACTCCGCACTTACCCCTGGCATTCGCATCCGCATCCCCATGAGAACCGGCCTTTCACTAACCACGTCAATTAACTTCGGTTAATACAAAGCAATGCTCGTGCCATGCCAAAATTTTTCTTATTTTAGACTTCATCTTCAAACACTTACGGACGCCATCTGAGACTTAAAATCGTTTCAAAAATGCGTCTCAATCTGCCAAATTGGCAGCCCCGCGGACGCCACCCTTAAGACTTCGCAGCAAACGCTTATGTTTTATGAATTGCCAATTTGGCAGGTGCCATTTTCTCAGCAATGCGGGGCTACATGGAAACCTATTTCGCGTCCCACAGTCTGTGCCGCGTTGCGCTGCACATCAGTCCGTGCGTTTTGGCGTGGGCAAAATTGGAGGTTCCGTCATGAAGCTTGCCGCGATCACCTACGTGCACGGACAAGGGGAAGCCGTCGATCAGCTGTTGCGCGAGATTGCCGAGGATTTGAAAGCATCGGGCCTCAAGCTTGGCGGGGCCATTCAGTGGAACCGGCCAAGCCAAAGCCATTCCCGCTGCGACATGGAATTGGAAGACTTGGCGTCAGGTCAACGCATAGATGCGTCCGACAAGGCCCGCGCCGCTAACAGCTGCCGGCTTGACGCATGGGCGCTCGAAGATGCGGCTGGGCTGGTCGCGGCCTCGATTGCGCCCGGCGTAGACTTTGTGATCGTCAACCGGTTTGGCAAACAGGAGGCGTCGGGCCAAGGGTTCCGCGCCACAATCGAAGCGGCGATTGCCAACGATCTGCCGGTATTGACCAGCCTCAACGTTGCTCATCAAGCGGCGTTTGACGCCTTCACCGGTGGCGAGGCTGGTTTACTGGCCGCAGACCGCGAGGCGGTTCGTGCATGGTGCCGCTCCGCTCTCGCCCAGGATAATTAGCGGCACCACACCAGGGTCACACGGCAGCCGCGCTCAGACCATAGACATAGTACGCCGCCACCGCGACGAACGCCGGGATGGCTGCAATATGCAGGAACGCAAAGATGCGCTCCGGCCAGTAGCGCCCCGTGACCAAGGGGATTATGCGCAGAATAGACAAGCCAATCATCATACTCAGGATCATGTAAGCGAATACGAACGCGCTATCGGACAATGTCGCCGCATCGGAATCGAGTTTCGGCAACGACAAATACAACGCGACCGCTGACAGGAGTGCCGTCACCTGAATGGTGACGATGGCTTCGAAGTGGGTGCGCGGAATAAAGATCGAAAGATAAGCGACAAACAGAATGAAGCCGAGCGGCACGGCAACGCGCAGGAAATAGTCGGTCGCTTGGCGCTGCATCAGCCAGGCAAAACTCGCTCTATAGAACGGCACCACGCTCGGGCTATGCGTGAAGGCATCGACAACCGGCACGAAGTCTTCGTCATAGCCGACATATTGCGCCTTCGCATCCCACCCATCGGTCGTGACGTTCTGATCGCGCAACGCCAGCGGCGGCGGTTGCACGATGAACGGAGAGGCGCCGTTTTTCGGTTGCAGATTGATCGCAAACCGCTGCGTATCGAATGGGTATTTGCCGAGTTCCGGCTCGAACAGAAATCGCCCTGACACCTTGTAGATCTTCATACTGTCGGGATAAGCCGCACTTTTTCCGCCCGGATGCACCGTCTCGATGGTGATTTGCCGACCGCCGCCGCTTTGCGCATCGAGATAGGCATTGGCAAACTCGATCTTGTCAATCGACGCCGCCGGGCTATCACGCATCGACAAATAGAACTCGGCGAAAAACGACTTGGCGTTTTCATCAACACGATGCGCCTTGATCAGATCGACATCGACGTACAGCGTTTCGATCTGCATCAGGCCACCGTCCTTGGTGCGCATAAACTGCACAGGCGCAAGTTGCGTGCGCCCCAAACCCTGCGGCAGGATTGTGATGAACGGATCGCGAGCCGCAGCGCGCGAGGCCGGCACGAACGACCAGTTGTCAAACGAGCCTTTGAACGCGCCACGGCCCGACGCGTAGGTGGATTGCAGGGCCTCGAGAATGCGTCCGCGCAAGGTTGCAACGTCAGTTGAATATCCGCCACGGCTGGCAGCCTCGGCCACAAGCGCGACCATATCGGCATACTGGCTGCCAATACCGATCGCGCGCAAATTGGCTGTCGCAAACGGGTCCGGCACATCCTCGATGTCGCGCGGCTTGCACTCGCCCTTGGCCCAGCCCGGTGCCGATGCAATCTTGCGCCCTTCATAAATCCACGACGCGGGCGCACCATGCATCACCATCGTCCGCAAGCGGTCGTTGTAGACTTCCGGCGGGCGGTCCCAGGCGAGACTGTAGATCGCATTAGGATACGACTTCGTCACGTCACCAGGCAGGGACTCGATCCGGCCGCCAATAAAAAGCGCGGGCGTCAATCCAGACGCGACAAGTTCCTTCATCAGATTGGCGATATTGGCCCCACCGATATTCAAATAGATAAGATCCGGCCGCTTGTCCTTGAGTTCGCTGAGCACTGCGGCCAAATCCGCGCTGGCCAATTTGCTATCTACAGCGCCGGCGCGGATATCGGCGACAAGTCCGCCCTCGCCAAGTTCAGCACGCAGTCCATCGCCAAGTGCCGCACTCGCAACCGAGTCGCGCAATCCGACGAATGCCGGACGTGCAAAATTCAGTTGGCGCGTGAACCGCGTAATGACCGGCACGCTGTCAGTGTCTTGAGACGCCCGCGTTGTGTAGACATTGGGATAGGCGGCGAACAAGCTGTTGACCGACAAGTCGGATAAAAACGGCACGCCCGATTTGAGAATGTCGCCACCCAGCGCATCGAATACAGCCTTGCCGCGTGTCGCGTTTGACATGCCGACGATAGCCAGCGCCTGCGGTTCGCCAATGGCGTTGCGCACATTGCCAACCAGCGCCGCCTCGTCGCGCGCATCGTCGCGGAACTCAAGTTTCAACGGCCGGCCGGATATGCCGCCGTGGCGATTGATCCGCGCCTGCTCTTTGAGGGTCAGAGATTTGATAGCCGCCACGTCGCCTGGATCATAGCAAACGTCGTTGCGCGAACTGACCAGAACTTCGATTTTGAAGGGAGGTCCCTTGGCGGCCTCGGCCGAATCGATCGCATGCGCACCGCTGCTCGTTACAATCGCTGCTGCCACTGCAATGCACGCAATTGTCATAGCGGAGGCAGGTCCGCGGCCGGCCTTCCGCAGCACGCGGCCCAATATGCCGGCGCCTTCACGCGCTTTGATAAATCTCATTCCGCCTCCAAATTTGCGTCCCGCATGCGCAGCGCAACACTCGAAAAAGCCAATCTGTGCAATGACATCGAGCGCATAGCAAGCGGCAGCCCCAAGCCTCTGTCAAGCGCCGCGCGTGGCCACGGGACAATCGCTTGGAGCCCGTGGCCGGCAATCGCCACCGGCTGGCTTTCAGCGGCGCGCGCTCGCGTGACCTGGTATCGCGTGGTCTGGGATGGCGTGGTCTGGGACAACGTCAAACGTGCGAAGGGCGCCGCGTTGATCGTCGATCACATCTCGATAGCCGGACCTTGGTCCGATGCAGCGCCTCTGATGCTGCGGTCATATCAAGCGCTCATATTTAGTGGCCGGGGCGGGCGCAGACTGTCCGGTGTAACTCTCTTGCGGCTCCTGCCACGCCTGCTGTTCACTGTCTCATCGCTTTCGTTCACCAACGCGGGAAATGCCGTCTATCCTGACCATGCTCGTTATTTTTTGCACCTGCAGGTTGCTCACACAGCTCTCAGTTATTGAGAGGGAGTTCGCCTCATGGGCTTAGTTTATAACAGCACGGCAACGATCAACGGCACGGCTAACGACGACTTCATTTTTGTAGTCCCGGGCGGCGCTTCGGGAAACACGGTCAATGCTGGGGCGGGAGACGACCTCGTCTATGGCGACTCTAGCCACTTCTGGCTCACTGGGAAAAGCACCTCAGGCGCTGCAGTTAATTTAAGCACGGATGATCTTCAAACTTGGAGCCTGTCGGAAAATCCCGACATCCTCAACGCAACCACCGTGGCCCACACAACCTCCTACGCCGAAGCAGCGACCCTCGACCAGGATATTTGGTGGAAAGTCGATATCGGTGCGGGTCAGACAATCACACTTGATGTTGACTATGGCGAACACACCATTGGCCAAGTCACCGATACTGTCCTGGAGCTGTACGCGGCGTCGGATCTGGTAAACTTTATTGTCGAAAGCGACGACTCTCCTGTGACTTCGGGGGCGGCAGGCAGTGTCAACCTTCATGATTCCTTCCTGCAATACACCAACGCAACCGGCTCAACAGCAACCTACTATATCAAAGCCCGCGGATTTAGCACGCAGTTCGACGTCGGCGATAACTTCCTGCTCAACATCTCGCTCACAGGACAGTCTTTCGCGGCTGCCGTGCCGCAAGTGGGCGTTGATGTGCTGCATGGCGGCGCGGGAAACGATGCGCTCTACGGCCAGGGCGGCGATGATTTCCTGTTCGGCGAAGAAGATAACGACACGCTTAACGGCGGCAGCGGCGTTGATGAACTAAACGGCGGCACCGGCAACGACACGCTGATTGGTGGCGCGGGTGCCGACACCATGACGGGCGGCCTTGGCAACGACATCTTCATCGTCGACAACATGGCCGACAAAGCCTTCGAAGCGGTAGGTCAAGGAACCAACGACTACGTTTATGCGACCAACAGTTTCGCGCTGGCCGCTGGCCAAGAAATCGAGGGGCTTTCCGCCAATCCCCAAGCTGGCACCAATCCGATCAACCTGACCGGCAACGAGTTCAGGCAAATCATTCGCGGAAACAATGGCACCAACACCCTGCTCGGTGGCGGTGGCAACGATAGCCTCTATGGTTATGGCGGCAATGACACGATTGAAAGCCAAGCGGGCAACGATAGTCTGTTCGGTGGCACCGGCGTTGACCGGTTCCAGTTCCGCCAATCGCAGTTAGGCGCCGCCTCCGGCGTTGACCGGATCTACGACTTCACGGCTGCCGATTACATCAAGATCGACGCGGCGTCTGTGTTGTCGGAGCGGGCGCTTTTGTCCACCGAGTTTGCGGCGGGCACTACCGCTCTCGATGCCAGCGACCGCGTCATCTATGACCAGGTGAGCGGCGCAGTCTGGTTCGACGCCGACGGCACTGGCGCGCAGGCCAAAATTCTGTTCGCGGTGCTCGACACCAAACCGGTCATTGCGGCGTCAGAATTTCTGCTGTTTTAATAGGTGCTGTTCAGTTCTGTAGATAATGACGGACAGCCAGCCGGTGTAGAAAACTTCGCCGGACAAGGATAAAGACTTTCGCGCCCGCTGCTTAGCCGGGGCATCGGGCGCCAAATCTGCAAATTCGACGTTGATCGAGGCCCGCGCTTCTAAACGCGGTTCACGTCGCTACATGTTCAAGATCAGCACCAAGACGTTGACAATCTTGAATGCAGCGCACTAATCCCCTCTGTCGAGATAGCGAATGCGAACGGCTGGAAGCCGCTGGCGCATTAGTCCTTTGGGGGGATTTTCACATGGCAGTAACTCGGGTTGGCACGACGACTAATCTCGCAACGGTGACGGACGTCTTTTATCTGGATGAAGCCGCTGAACTCGAAACGTTGGCCAACGGACACATCGCATTCGCCTTTGCGACAGGCAGTCCAAACGCCACGCAAACATCTGAAATCGGCACGCTGCGCGCCATGACGCTTGATGCGTTCGGCGGCATCGTCTCTGCCGCGCTGGTGATCCAAGGCCCAGCTGAAGCCTATCTCAGCGAAATCGATATCTCTCCGTCCGTGGGCACAACAGCCAACTATTTTCTAACTTGGAACAATGAGGGCAGTGCCGTATTCACCGGCGACGGATATGGTAGCGTCCGCTCAGCAACCAGCGCGCAACTCTCGGCACCGGCTATCCTTTCGTCAGCACCAGCCGATCTGGAATTCTCGCCAGCATCGACCCGGATTGGGAACGGCAATTATCTGGCGACATGGTCCGACAGCTTAGGCTCAACCTTCGACGCCAACCTTGACCTCACCGTCCGCGCGCAACTGTTCTCCGCCACCGGCGCACGCATCGGTTCGGAATTCACGCTTGAGACGACCACGACCGGCCTGCATGTCGATAACAAAGCTATGCGCATGACCGATGGCCGTGAACTTGTCACCTGGGGCAGTGGCACATTGATGTTGACCGGCGGTCAGCCGTCCGGTCTCAACCTCACCTCGATCCGCGGCCGGTTTGTTGACGCGGGCGGCACACCGCTCGGCACCGACTTCTTGCTCGACAATGTAACGGCTGGCCGCAGCTATAGCGAACGCGCCTACCAGATCGCCAACATCTCGGGCGGCGGCTTCGTCGTCGTGTGGGCGGAGAGCGACAAGGACAATGCCGCTGTCGCAACCACCAACAAGACGTTCTCACTGCGCTTCCAGCGCTTCGACGGCAATGGCGCCGCCGTTGGCGCGGAAACCACGATCCACAACTACACCGGCATCAATACAACAACCCTAAATGACAATGATTTCATCTCATCAATACAGATTGAGGAGATGGCCAACGGCGGCTTCTCGGTCATGTGGCGCGCATCCCAGTCCCCGGGGTTCGGCTCGCAATCATATCTCTCAGTCTACAACAGCACTGGCGGTGTCACCGTTGCCGAAACAAATCTGTCAACTCTTCCTGGTCTTGGTAACCTCGGCGACATTCTCAGCATCGAAGCGCTGCCCAACAATCAGTTGCTTTTGGGCGGCGCCGTCAACAGCGGCGGAACCATTACTTACACCAGCCAGGTTCTCGACCTCGGCATCAGCGGCTTCAATATCGTCAATGGGTCACCAACCAACGACACGGCGCTCAGCGGCACCGCCAACAATGATTATATCAGCGGCATGGCGGGCAACGACACGATTAGCGGTCTGCTAGGCAACGATACGCTAACGGGCGGCCTTGGCGACGACACGCTCGCTGGCGGTTCCGGTGTCGACAAGACCTACGGCGGTGTTGGCAGCGACCGCCATGTCGTAGACAACGCGCTGGACGTTGTCGTTGAAACGGCTGGCCAGGGCACGAATGACTACGTATATACGACGGTCAGTTACACGCTGGCAGCGGGCCAAGAAATCGAAGGCTTAACGGCCAACCCTCAGTCGGGAACCAATCCGGTTAACCTGACGGGTAATGAACTGAAGCAGATCATTCGCGGCAACGACGGCGTTAACACCCTCCTCGGCGGTGGCGGGAACGATAGCTTGTATGGCTTCGGCGGCGGCGACACCATCGAAGGTCAGGGCGGCAACGATAGTCTGTTCGGCGGGTCGGGCGTTGACCGTTTCCAATTCCGCCAAACACAGTTAGGCACTGCGTCCGGCGTCGACCGGATTTATGATTTTACCACGTCCGACTTCATCAAGATCGACATGGCGTCTGTGTTGTCGGAGCGGGCGCTTTTGTCCACCGAGTTTGCGGCGGGCACTACCGCTCTCGATGCATCAGACCGCGTCATCTACGACCAGGTGAGCGGGGCAGTCTGGTTCGACGCCGACGGCACTGGCGCGCAGGCCAAAATTCTGTTCGCCATCCTCGACACCAAGCCGATTGTCACGAATGCGGATATCTTGTTGTTCTGAGGCTGCCAGCAGTGCCGTACCTTGGATAGAAAAAGCCCCGGAGTCTCTCTGGGGCTTTTTTTAAAGAGCTGATCAACGCCCGCATACTACATCATGATTTCTGCCATGAATTGCTCGGTGTTCACCCCAAGCAGGGGAACCGTAAAGCCAACACTTTCGCCATATATTTCGGTTTTAAAAGGAGTTTATGTGAGAAGCGTGTCGTTGCTGTCCTGTTTGGCGAGGACGGCGTATTTGTTTTCTACAGTAATTCCCACATAGTCGGCTTAGCTGCTTCGGCACCCTTCGAATCAAGTGCAGCCGGAAGTGTTTCAAAGTTTGCGACGGGCTATTGTGCGGGCGCTTGTTTTGGTCCGGCTACTGCGACCGCTGCATCTGCGTCCATGTCAGCCGCGTCTTCGGTTGTGCTCGCCAGTAGCGTATCGGCGTCGCTGTTTGCCGGCGGCAGTGGTGCTTGTGCTGGCAAAGACGATAGGTCCGCCCAATCCTCGCCGGTGACAGCAACGTCAGGAAGCACCATAAACGGCTTTTTCTTCTTCGGTATCATCGGGATTTCCGTTTTACGCAGCACAACAGTCTGGCGGCAGACGTTCCGCAAGCCGCTAACATCGCATTGAATAGGTATTTTCATTTTTTATGCATTTGTGCAGATCCGCCAGCCCCGGGTTAAGCAACTCTTGACTCTCGTCTTATTGTGGGGCGTCCTTCGCCGGTTGCTTGAAGCCAGCAGTGGAGGATGCGTATGCTGAGCGTGAGTTGGAGTGTTGGCGGCGGGCCGGCGAATATCACGACAATAGTCGATGAAACGAACACAATCGCAGTGCGCGACGCGATCCAGGCCGCGCTTGATTCAGCCGCTGCGGCCGCAACGGTTGCTCAACCGGCAACAGTCACCTTGTCTGCGGGCACTTTCGTTGTTTCCGCGGATGGGCTGGCGGCGGCGGATGGCATTTTACGTGTCGGCAGCAACACGACATTCGAGGGCGCCGACATGGCCCTTAATGCAACCGGGCCCTCAACAACGATTGCGTTGGCGGACGGCACAAGCCACAGCGTCACTGGCATTGTCCGGACAGACAGCGGCGAGACCAACCCCACCTTACAATCAACTGCCAACGTCACAGTGCGCAATCTGACGATTGATGGCAACAACGCCAATATCGCGGCTGGCATTGAGGTCGACGGATTTTATACCGGACCCAAGCCCGGCACTGAGACAGCGACCGATACGAACATCACCGTCGATAACGTCGAAATCAAGAATATGTCGCGTTACGGTTTTGATCCGCACGAGCAGACCATTGGCCTGTCAATCAGCAATAGCGTAGCCCGCGATAACGGGCGCGACGGATTCGCCATCGATTTCTGTCAGGACGTGACGCTTACGAACAACCACAGTTACAATAACGGGCAGAACGGCTTCAACATCGTCACCAGTTCGTCGAACGTGACGATGACCGGCAATATTTCGTACAACAACGCCAAAGCTGGGATCGCCGTTCAAACCGGCAACAATGAAGCCCGGGCGTTGACGGAAAATGTCACGATCCTCGGAGGGCAAGTCTACGGCAACGGCGGTGCCGGGATCGCTGTCCGCCAGGCCGATAGTGTCCGGATCGGCGTAGATGCGGCTAACATCGTCAACGGCGTGCAGATCAATGGAAATGCCGGCCAGGGCATATTGATCGAAGGCAGCAGCAACGTAACCGTGCAGGGCAATACGGTCGCCGGAAACGCAACGGATGGGACACTGTCGGGCGGATCCGATGCAGAAATCCGCGTCAAGGGTTATGTGTGCAGACCTATTGGGACGGGCAGCTGATCACCGACCCGACACAGCCAATAATCTGTTCCGCCAGAGCAGCAATGTCGTAGTCACCGGCAACACCATTGGTGTCACGACGCTGCCGCACACCGCAGGGTATGGCCTGAACTATGCGTCCGATGTGCTCAATTCTACATTCTTGCCCGGCAGCAATACATTCCTCAACCCGGGAGATTTTGGATCTGGTGTGATTGGGCAAAGCGGCGCTGAAGCGAACCCGCCTCCACTCTACAACTACACAATCACGGACGGTAATGACACGGTCGACGGCACAAGCGGCGGGGATGTCATTGCAGCCGGCAGCGGTAATGACAGTGTTGCAGGAAACGGCGGCAGCGACACACTGCTTGGCAACGACGGCAACGATACGCTTTCAGGCGGAACCGGCGGCGACATCCTTGATGGCGGCGAAGGCAACGATACCGCGTCATATGCGTCGTCCGTATTGGGCGTAACGATCAATTTGCTGGCGAATACCGCCACTGGCGGCGATGCGGCCGGCGATCAGCTGCTGTTGATCGAAAACCTCATCGGGTCCGCTGCAGCCGACGCCCTCTATGGTGACGCGGGCAACAATATCCTGACGGGCGGCGACGGCAACGATACGCTGCAGGGCAATGCCGGCGGCGATACGATGAGTGGTGGGGCCGGCAACGACGTTTACGTTGTCGAGTCATCCGGCGACGCCGTTGTTGAGACGGCAGGCGGCGGCATTAACGACTTTGTCTACGCGACCGTCAGCTACACGCTGGCTGCCGGACAAGAGATCGAGGGTCTTTCGGCCAATCCTCAGGCGGGAACCAATCCGATCAACCTGACCGGCAACGAGCTGAAGCAGGTCATTCGCGGCAATAATGGCGTCAACACGATTCTCGGCGGCGACGGTAACGACAGCCTGTATGGCTATGGCGGCAACGACACGCTTGAAAGCCAAGCGGGCAACGATGCGCTGTTCGGCGGGACGGGCGTTGACCGGTTCCAGTTCCGCCAATCGCAGTTAGGCGCCGCCTCCGGCATTGACCGGATCTACGACTTCTCGGCTTCCGACTACATCAAGATCGACACGGCCTCTGTCACGTCCCAGCGGGCGCTTTTCTCGACCGAGTTTGCCTTGGGCACCAGCGCACTCGATGCTAGTGACCGCGTGATATACGATTCCGCGAGCGGCGCGATGTGGTTCGATGCCGACGGCAACGGGGCGCAGGCCCAGATCCTGTTCGTGGTGATCGACACTAAGCCGGCCGTTTCAGCTGCCGATATTCTTCTGTTCTGAGACAATCGGATCGAGACACCACCGCAAACAAAAAAAGCCCCAGCAGAAATGCTGGGGCTTTTTTGCCAGAACGCGTGACAAGCGCGTGATGTGCACCCGGTTGCGCGCGCAGGATTATGCGGCGTGCTTGAAAGGTTGGTGAGCCCGGTTGGGATCGAACCAACGACCCTCAGATTAAAAGTCCGATGCTCTACCGCTGAGCTACGGGCCCCCAAGAGGCACGAGTTAGCGGGGATTTGACCGCCGTGCAAGCCTGCTCACGATCAGCCCCCCTTGGCGAAAGGTCACGGCTGCAAATCCGCCGCAAATCCCGGCAGAATCTCAAGCCGGACACCCCTTCCCATTCCGTTTACCGCCGGCAAGTGCCATTCCAGTTAAGCATGGCACACCTGCGCGCAGCCTGATGTGCCCCCGGAAATTTAGGCTATGAAGACGCCGCACTCCCGGGACTGAATCGGGCCGCGGACACTAGGATCAAGCCAACACCCATGGCACACGCCTCAACCCTCCCCGCGCCGGGCGCCATGCCCGAGCGCCTGAAAGCCATTCTGCTGATGTGCGCGGCTGTCACACTGTTCTCGTGCCTCGACGCGTCCGCCAAATATCTGGTGTCGCACTCAGCCTTGCCGACCGCTCAAGTTGTATGGATGCGCTTTGCCGGACAAGCCTTGCTGATGGCCGCAATCCTCGGGCCGTGGACCATCCCCTCACTGCTGCGCACCAACAAACTTGGCCTGCAAATCATCCGCTCGTTTCTGATGGTCGCGTGCACCGCCTGCAACTTTGTGGCGGTTCAATATCTGCGGCTCGACCAAACGGTCGCCATGGCCTTTCTCGCGCCGCTGGTCGTCGCAGCATTGGCTGGACCCTTGCTCGGCGAGTGGGTCGGATGGCGCCGGATGCTGGCTATTGTGATCGGATTTGCTGGCATTCTGATTGTCGTGCGCCCGGGCTTCACCGAGGTTCATTGGGCATTCGGCATCGCGTTCCTATCGATGCTGGCGTATGCGTTCTTCATGCTGGTGACCCGCAAACTGTCGGCGTTTGATCCGCCGCTGGTGACGCTGTTTTACGCACTGCTGGCCGGCACCGTTCTCGGTGGGCCTATTGCCTTCATGCAGTGGGTGTGGCCCGCCTCGTTTGTGCAGTGGCTGCAGCTGCTGAGCCTCGGCGCCTTCGGTGGCCTTGGTCACTACTTGCTGATCTTGGCCTATCGCTTAGCGCCCGCGTCCAGCGTCTCACCGTTCCTGTATTTCCAGCTGATGAGCATGGTCGGGCTTGGCTATGTGATTTTTGGCGATGTGCCGGATCGCTGGTCGCTCGCGGGTGCAGCTGTCGTCATCGCGTCCGGCGTCTATCTGGTCCACCGCGAACGCCAGCTTCATGAAGAGACCATCGCAGCGGCGTGAACGATAAAACACCCGTCATCCCGTGCGCGGTGCAACACCTTTGTGGAGCACCGCAGACACGGGATCTAATACCCTAAAGATCCCGGATCAGCGCCGCATCAATGAAGGATTGCTGCGTCGCATCCGGGATGACGGGTGAGATGAAACGGATGCAGCTCACGGCGCAACCAGCGTGCCTTCCCTGTAGTGGTTGTTGGTCCATGTATTGGTCTTGTCCCAATAACTCACCGGGCCGAAGTTACCGCTCTTAGCAAAGTACTCGCGGCCGAAAATCGTGTTCGTCACGGACACCCCAGATGCACCGCCTTGACGACTCTTTGGGTTGTGCCCGTTATTGTTCGCGCCGCCGTAGATCGTCCAGCCGCCGCCGCTCATATAGTTGTCGCGCACATCAATGCGTGAGCCCAAAATCGTGATGCAGCTTGTTTGCGGGTTGCGATTGAGGATTTTATTGCGCGCTATTTCGATATCGCGCGGCGCGCCGAGCAGCTGGATTGCGTCGTTGTGATCGCCCGCGGAGGCGGGCCGCGTCTCAATGAAATTCTCGAAGATGCGCACGTGCGAGCCGCTTACCGACAGGCCGTCCGCCGCGCCTGAAATCCGGCTGCGGAAAATCGTTGCGTTGTCGGCGCGCACGGCAATCGCGGCATCAACCGCGCGTGCGCCGCCACCGCCCAAATCAGACCAGAGCACGTAGACCGCGCCAGCGCCCGGCCGCGTCAGAAGCGCGACAGGACTATGCTCTTTGGGGCGAATGGAAACGCCGCGCAGCACAACGGGCTTCGATGTGTAAATATCGAGCGCGGAGGTAAACGCCGCGCCCTCAATTAGCAAATGAGGGACTTTCACCTCGAAACCGCCATAGGTCGCAGCCGCTGCAATCTCGCGCGCGAACGGATATGTGCTGCCATCTTTGATCGCCGCGCCCGCATACGATTTCAGTTCGCGAAAGCCTTCCGCCGCAGGGCCAACGTTTGCAGCGCTGATGTCTTTGCCATGCTCAATGATATTCGCATCTTGAGCTATAGCTGGCGCGGCGATGCCAAGCGCGAGGACCACGAACGCAAGCGCTGTTCGAAACCGGCACCTCATACCTTCGCCCCCGGCTTCACGATGCGCGCCTTGGTTTCCTCGGCCCAGCTCTCGAACCGTCCTTCGGAAATCGCAAGCCGCATCGCGGCCATCAGATCTTGATAGAAAACCGTGTTGATCCACGACAAGATCATCGCGCCCAGATATTCGCCGGACTTGATCAGGTGATGCACATAGGCTCGCGAATAGTCATGCGCGGCGGGGCACGTGCTGACCGTGTCAAGCGGCGATAAATCATCGGCATGCTTGGCATTTCGCATATTGAGCGGTCCTTCCCAAGTGAACGCGTAGCCGTGGCGGCCATTGCGTGTCGGCATCACGCAGTCGAACATATCGACGCCGCGCCTGACGGCTTCGATCAGATCGAGCGGCGTACCGACGCCCATCAGATAGCGCGGCTTATTGGCGGGCAAAGCGGGCAGCGTTTCGCTGAGCGTCGCGATCATCGCGTCGTGGCCTTCACCGACCGCGAGGCCGCCGACCGCGTAGCCTGGAAAGTCCATCGTAACCAGCGCTTCGGCAGAGCGCTGGCGCAAAACAATATCAGTGCCGCCCTGCACGATGGCAAAAAGCGCTTGCCCTCGTGTCGCGCCGCCTGCCGCCACTTGCGCTTCAAACGCCCGCATAGACCGTTCCGCCCAGCGCAGGCTCAGCAGCATCGCACGTTCGACTTCCTTGCGCTCGGCGGGCAGCTCGATGCACTCGTCGAACTGCATTTGAATGTCGGACCCGAGCAGGCACTGCACTTCAATCGAACGCTCCGGCGACAGCATGTGGCGCGAGCCGTCGAGGTGCGACTGGAACTTTACGCCCTCTTCGGTGATTTTGCGGATCTTTGACAGGCTCATCACTTGGAACCCGCCCGAGTCGGTCAATATCGGACCATCCCAGCGCATGAACTTATGCAAGCCGCCGAGCTTCGCCACGCGTTCCGCCCCCGGCCGCAGCATCAGGTGATAGGTGTTGCCGAGCAGAATATCGGCGCCGGCGCTTTTCACCTGATCGGGATAGAGCGCCTTGACGGTCGCAACCGTGCCAACCGGCATAAACGCCGGCGTGCGGATAACGCCCCGCGGCGTCACGACTTCGCCCAGGCGCGCGGCCCCGTCCTGCTTCAGGAGATTGAAGCCGAACGCATCGCTTGCTGCGGCACTGACTTCCCCCCTTCCCTTTTGTAAGATCGGCGTCGTGCACTTCCCCCTTCGCCGCTGCGCTGGAGGCAATGGGCACGTCCCCCCTCCCCTTGACGGAGAGGGGTTGGGGGTGGGGAGATGATCCAGGCGGAATGGACATTGTTTGGCGCATGCTCTGACAACAGGTTTTCGTGGTCGTATATCGAACCGCCCTTCGGGCCAAGGGACAAGTCAACTCACCATTCGCGACGGGACCGCCACAACAACGCTTGTGGCTTCACCCCACCCCACTGATCCTTGCCGCCTACGCGGCTGGCCCCTCCCCTCAGGGGAGGGGGATTTCTTGGGAATTTCGGCGGTTGAGCACTTGCTAGATTTGAGCTGGCGCCTAAATCTTCAGAGGCGCTTCGACAATTTAGGAACAAACAGCTTGTGCTGGAAAATGTCGTCCACAATACTTGGCTGCGGTGGAGCTATGTAATTGTCATTGTTGCACTACAGCTTGTGCTACTCGCGCAATTTGCACTCCCGTCCCGCGAAAGGTTATACGAGGCATTGCGCAATGAGATTTCGACTAACTATGGGGCCGAGATTTCCGCACTTTCCGACACAACACAATATTCAGATCTCAAGCGCAGTTGCCTTGGAGACAAGATGAACCGTTGCGTCAACGACACTATGATGCGCGGGCGAATTGATTACCAGGAAGGTCTTTACTTCAAAGTTCTCTATGCCAACGAACTTTCAGTGTCAGCTGTCTCGCACATCAGTCATATCTGCAAAGGCGTGTTGTTTTTGATCAACTGTCACACCACCGACATCCGCAATTGAGGAAAAGCAATTCAACGTTTTTCACTTTCCCGAAACAGCAACCCCGCATCGCCATACGAATAGAACCGGTAACCATTGCGGATGGCGTGGCCGTAGGCGGCGCGCATGGTGCCAAGACCTGAGAACGCCGACACCAGCATGAACAGCGTTGAGCGCGGCAGATGGAAATTGGTCATCAGTACGTCAACGCATTTGAACGTATATCCCGGCGTGATGAAAATCGCCGTGTCGCCGGTCCAGGGTTGTATTTCACCCGCGTCATTGGCGGCACTTTCAAGCACGCGCAACGAGGTGGTGCCGACACACACAATGCGCCCGCTCTTCGCCTTGACCGCGTTCAACGCCGCTGCCGTTTCAGCGGACACGCTGCCCCATTCGGAATGCATTTTATGATCCGCCGTGTCGTCGGTCTTGACCGGCAGAAACGTGCCCGCGCCGACGTGCAGCGTGACGAAGTGTTTCGAGACGCCACGCGCGCTTAGCGCCGCGAACAGTTCCGGCGTGAAATGCAGCCCCGCTGTCGGCGCCGCCACCGCGCCATCCTTGTCGGCATAAATCGTCTGATAGGCCGCGCGGTCGCTATCATCGGGTGCGCGCTTCAAGGCGATGTACGGCGGCAGCGGCATCACGCCGACGGCGGCAATCGCAGCATCAAGCGCGTCGCCCGCCACATCGAACGCGAGTTCGACTTCCCCCATCTCGCCTTTGTCCGACACCGTAGCATCGAGCACGCCGAGCAGGCAGGCGTCGCCTGTGTGGCCAAAGCGAACGCGGTCGCCCACCTCCAGCCGCTTAGCCGGGCGCGCAAACGCCTTCCAGCGGTTGGCGTCAACGCGCTTCGTCAAATTGAACGACACGTTGGCCGGGCGATCCTCGCGATAGCGCACGCCGGAGAGCGCTGCCGGGATCACGCGCGTATCGTTGAACACCAGCGCATCGCCCGGCTGTAACAGCCCCGGCAAATCGCGCACTGATTTGTCAGCCAAATCCGCATCGTCAAGTGCGCACGATCCGGCAACCGCATGCACCACCAGCATCCGCGCGCTATCGCGGGGGGAAGCCGGGTGCAGCGCAATCGCGCTGTCGGGAAGCTCGAAGTCAAACAGGTCGGTGCGCACGCCGCGTCATCCCGGGAGATTAATTGGGGCAGAGAAAGGGAGATTAATATCTTGCGCCGCTAGACATGCCACTGTGGCAAACGCCGCAACACCACGAGATTTGCGCAAATCGCCCGTTAAAATCCCTTGAAGCAGGGGGCGAACACCGTCAGCTTCACAACACGGTGCCGCCGCCCAGTCGCGCACCGCTGACCGACCCGCACCCCATCCTGGAGGCAATCATGGCCAAAGAACAAAGATCGACCAAAGAAAAGCGCAAGCCGAAGAAGGCCGCAGCCGATAAGAAGGGCGCCAAGAAGTAAGCTTGCAGCGCTCTATCTTTGATCGAGCGCTTCGAGAACGGATAGAACGGCGAGTGCGCACCAGCTGATGATCAGCATGCTGCCGCCGGTGGGTGCCGCTCTTGGAAACACGTGTTCTCCCATCACCGCGTGATACGAGACGGCGCCTGAGAAAAGCAAAGCCGAGCAAAGCATAAGGCCGGCGGTGATCAGCCACCGCCAGCCGCTTTGCATGCGCGTTGAGACGCCGGCAATGGCGATGACCGCCGCCGCATGAATGAGCAGCATGGTTGCCGCAGTCGCAAGCTCAGGTGTTTGGACCTTGTGTGCGGCGATCGCGGCCAGCGCGACACCGGCTGCGCCTGCCAACCCAGCGCCCCCTAAAACGGCGAGAAGCGCACTACTGGGACCTTGGCCCGGCGGCGCGCCTACAGTTGTTTCTTGATGGTCAACGCTCACGCGGCATCCGCCGCAACACGCACCGAGATCATCTTGTCTGGGGCACGCGGCGGCTCGCCCTTCGCAAGCTTATCGACGTTGTCCATGCCGTCGATGACTTTGCCCCAGGCGGTATATTGGCCGTCGAGGAAGGTCGCGTCGTCGAAGCAGATGAAGAACTGGCTGTTGGCCGAGTTCGGGTTCGACGAGCGGGCCATCGAGCAGACGCCGCGCACGTGCTTTTCCTTGTTGAACTCAGCCGGCAGATTCGGATGATTCGACCCGCCCGTACCGCGGCCCTGCGGGCAGCCGGTCTGTGCCATGAAGCCGTCGATCACGCGATGGAATACGATACCGTCGTAGAATTTCTCGCGCACCAGCTGCTTGATGCGCTCGACGTGCTTGGGCGCCAGATCCGGGCGCAATTCGATGACGACGCTGCCCTTGCTGGTTTCGATCAGCAGCGTGTTCTCAGGGTCTTTGTAGGCGGCCATAAAAGTGTCCTTTTGGAAAAATTAACAACTGTTCCCTCTCCCCAATTCTTCGGGCGGTGAGGAGAGGGAGCATTTTCGTTCTACTGTACCGAGACCTTGACCATCACGTCGGGGTCGGTGACCGTGCCCGAGCCGGGCGCGCCGCGCTTGATCTTATCGACAAGATCCATGCCTTCGACGACCTGACCCCAAACCGTGTACTGCCCGGTCAACCCGGCGCAACCGCTATCGGTGAAGCAGATGAAGAACTGGCTGTTGGCTGTATTGGGGTTCTGCGTACGGGCAGCACCCAGCGTGCCGCGCTTGTAGGGTTCCTTTGTGAACTCAGCTGGCAAGTCCGGCAGCTTCGAGCCTCCCATGCCTGTGCCGGTCGGATCGCCGGTCTGGGCCATGAAGCCTTCCATCACCCGGTGCCATTTGACGCCATCGTAGAAACCTTGGGATGCAAGAGCCTTGTAGCGTTCGACGTGCTTGGGCGCGAGGTCTGGACGCAATTTCACGACGACTTTGCCAGTCTTTAATTCGATGACCAGCTTGTCGCCGGCGGCTTCAGCGGCGTTGGCGCTGGCGGCAAGTGTGACGGTCACAGCAGCTGCGGCGGTCGCGGCACAGCGCAGAAAGCGTTTGATGGTGCGCATGGGGGAATTTCCTTATCGTTTTCAGTGGAACGCTGCTTCTTAGCGTGGATTGGCGTTCGAGTTGTCGCGACGCGTGTCTCCGTCGGGCAGTGTTGCCGCCCTTATGGCGATTTGACGGCTGACCCGCAAGTGTCCGTGTAAGTCCCTGAAACGCAGACCGAAACTCTGCAGACCCAATCAGCCCGGCCGGTCTTTCATACCGCGGGAGCGGCTGAGTGGCGCGGACGGCGGCGCTGCTGGTGATTGCGCACGGTCTGCCGTCTGATCCGTCATGTCATCCGGCTTCATTGGATCGAGCGATGAGACCGCCACGCGGCCCATATCCTGGACGATGCCGGCTGGCGACACGGGCACGCCCTCGCGCACCAGGCGCGCAAATTGCGCATCGCGGTGCGGTCCACGGCCAATTGCGCCACCTTTGGCGACCACCCTGTGCCACGGGAAAATTTGCCGTTCATCATCGCTCAGGCCGCTGAGCAATGTCAAAACAACATTGGGTATCACGCCGAGTTGCCGGGCGATCACGTCCAGCGTGGCCACGCGGCCGCCCGGAATGCAGCGGACCAGCGACAAGAGTTCAGCTTTGATCCGCCGCTCGGCCGGAGGTGACGCCATTGGACCGGCCTTCTCAAATCTTAGCTTGGCTTTTAGCCTTCAGCCGTTTCAAAACGGCCGCTGAGACGAACGGGGACGCATCGCCACCCATACCGGCAATGGCACGTACCAGATTGGCCGCGATGTGGCGCACAGCGGGCGAGGCCGAGACGTAAACGGTCTGAATCTCAGGCGCCATTTCGCCGTTCATGCCGCTCATCTGCATTTCATAATCAAAGTCGGTTCCGTCGCGCAGTCCGCGGATGATCACGCTCGCCTTGCTCGCCCGCGCAGCATCGACCGCAAGCCCTGAAAACGTGACCACGGAAATTTTTGCCCCGGTCTCCTTGGCAATCGGTTTGACTTCATCTTCCAGCATGGCCACGCGCTCGGCGTCGGAAAACATCGGCGCCTTGCCAGGATTGACGCCAATACCAATGACCAGCGCATCAACCAATTGGGCGGCGCGGCGGATCACATCGGTATGGCCGAGCGTCACGGGGTCGAAGGAGCCAGAATAAAAACCGGTACGGATCTTCGGCGTGGGCATAGGCAGCCTTTCGGATTGAAGCCCGATAGGAATAGCGGGTCCTTCGCCCGTTGCCCAGCGCTTCGCCGGTCCTGCTTCTCACCGCCCGCAAAAAAAGGGCCTGGCGACGAGCCAGACCCTTCTTAATTTCAGGCGTTGTGTTCGTTAATGGCTTGAAGCCCGTTACTTGAGCGACGCAGATTCGCGCGAACCGAACACGTCCGACAGGTTGAAGCGGTAGCCAAGACCAACCGAGAAGATCCACGGATCGACATCGACGTCAGCGCGGTGGCCGGTGCCCCAATGCGCTTCGGTATCAAGCCAGACCTTCTTGACGTCGGCGTTCAGGTACATGCCGTTGCCGATTTCATAATCGAAGCCCGCCTGCAGCGCGAAGCCGAAGGCATTGTCGATAGACGTCGGCGAGTTCAGCGTCTTGCTATCACCTTCGCTAAAGAAGGCGATGTACTGCACACCAGCGCCGACGTAGGGCTTGAAGCCATTCATCGCGTCAAAGTGATACTGCAGTGTGACGATCGGCGGGAACACCCATGTATCGCCGAGATCTGCACCGGCCAAGGTGCCTTTACCTTCAACGTCAAACTTAGCAAAGCAGCAGAAAAGTTCAGCCGCGATGTTCTTGGTCAGGAAGTAGGTCAGCGTCAGGGTCGGGATCACTTCCGTGCTGATATCGGCGTCAGCGCCTGCGGCCAACGCGCCACCCGGAGCAAATACGGTCGCGCCAGCGTCTGGCGCCACAACCGTGCCCTGCAAGCGGACAAGGAAATCGCCTTGATAGTTCCCAGCTGCAACCGGAGTCACTGCCGCGCCGCCCGCTACCATTGCAGCCAGAGCCGCCGTCTTAAACCATGTCATTTTTAGTCCCCCAACTTTTTAGATTGCACCGTTGGTTCCAGCGGCGCCGCGTGAAGATGGCCTAAGCTAGGGACTGCACGGACAAGAACTCCAGAAGAGAGTTGCGCGATAACCTGATGGCAATCAGCGACTTGCGCGCGCGATCACAAGCGTTGCAAGAACGCTACGCTTGCCTTGATGCGCGTCATACACCTTGTCATGCTGCCGCATACGAAGGGCGGAAATCGCCTTTGCGGCGTGCGGCGCCGTGACCGCGCAATCACATTAAAAATATGATCCGTATCAATGCGGACCCATCTGGCTGCCGGATGATGCGTGGTGGATGTCCAATTCGCGGACACCGTCCGAGGCGAACGCAGAATCATGACCAGCACAAATTCACCATTGGCCGTGCGCCAGTCCATAACGACGACGGATACAAAAGGCCCGGCGGCGGACATCGCCGCTCTTGCCCGCTTGCGGACCCAGGCCCAGAGCTATCGCTTGCGCCGCAGGCAGGCCATTCCAGCCGCGTCACCGCCAGACAGCGTCTTTATCGTGCGCTCCGGCTTGGTTGCCGCCGAGAACGCGGCGTTGCCCGGGCACCGCACCATCGTTGAGTTGCTCTATCCCGGCGACATCATCGCGTCATCCCTGCAACCGCTGACGCCCGGGCTGACCTACACGACGATGTCAGCGACCGAGCTCTGGCGCATGGGCACGGGAACGCTGAAAGCCGAAATGGCAGGCGACCCGTCCCTGGCAGAATTCATATTCCAGAGACTGAACCTGCAGCGTGCCCGCATGCAGCTGCACATCACAATGCTGGCCGGCCTGTCGAGCGAACAGCGCGTTGCCGGCCTCCTTCTTCAGGCTGCCTACCGGCTCGGCTCATCGAATGGCGGCACGATCTCCTTCGATATGCCGTTGTCGCGCACAGAAGTTGCCGAATATTTGGCGCTCAATGCCGATACGCTGTCGCGGATCATGTCACGGCTGGAACGGGAAAACGTGCTGGCGCGCTCAAGCCGTGCTCAAGTCAGCATCCGCAATCTCGACGCGTTGAAAGCCCACTGCCCGTTGAGCGATTCAGTCATCGCGCTCCATAGCGAAGCCTGAAGGGCTGAACAGCATAGCAGCGGCCACTGCGCCGCTGCGCTTTTCCCATCAGGATCGTTCGTCGTCCGAGAACAGGGCAGCGGATCACTCCGCGCTGCCCGTCGCCTCTTCCATATCGCTGTCGGGATCATCCGTGATGCGTTCGACCGACACCACCTTCTCCGCCCCATCGGTCTTGAACACGCGCACCCCTTGCGTGTTGCGTCCAGCGATGCGCACGTCATGCACCGGGCAGCGGATCAATTGACCGCCGTCCGTCACCAGCATGATCTGATCTTTTTCGGCGATACCGAACGACGCAATCAAGCGGCCATTGCGGTCATTGACGACCATCGCAACGATGCCCTTGCCGCCGCGGCCTGAGGTGCGGAACTCATAAGACGAAGACCGCTTGCCGTAGCCCTTTTCGGATACGGTCAGCACGAATTGCTCCTTCGCTTGCATCTCGGCAAACTTTTCAGGGCTGAGTGCCACGTCGCCATCGGCGCTGTCCTCGGCGTCTTCCTCAACCGCGACCGCTTCGATGTCTTCCGCACCTTCCTGGCGGCGCAGCGCTGACGCTTGCTTGATGTAAGCCGCCCGTTCGGCAGCCGTTGCATCGACGTGGCCAAAGATGGCCATCGAGATGACTTCGTCGCCGTCCGCCAGCCGGATGCCGCGCACGCCGGTTGAATCGCGGCCCTTGAATAGGCGCACTTCATCGGAAATCAAGAAGCGCACGCACTGCCCCTCGGCCGTAGTCAGCATCACGTCATCATCAGGCCGCGCAATCGCCACCTGCACGATGCGGTCACCCTCATCGAGCTTCATGGCGATTTTGCCGTTGCGGTTGATGCTCTCGAAGTCCGCCAAGGCGTTGCGGCGGATATTGCCGGAGCGCGTTGCAAACATCAGTTCGAGATCGCCCCAGGACTTCTCATCTTCTGGCAGCGGCAGGATCGAAGTAATCACTTCTCCCTCTTCCAGCGGCAGCAGATTGACGAGCGCCTTGCCCGGTGATTGCGGGGTTGCCGCCGGCAGACGCCAGACCTTCATGCGGTAGCACATGCCGCGTGACGAGAAAAACAGCACCGGCGTGTGCGTTGAGGTGACGAACAGCTGGGTGACGAAATCTTCGTCCCGCGTCGACATGCCGGAACGGCCCTTGCCGCCGCGCTTTTGCGCGCGATACGCGGCCAGCGGCACACGCTTGATGTACCCCTTGTGCGATACGGTGACGACACAGTCTTCGCGCTGGATCAGATCTTCGTCTTCGACTTCGCCGTCGAATTCCATGATCTCGGTTTTGCGCGGTGTTGCGAATTCCGCCTTGATCGCAGTCAGTTCGCTCTTGACGATTTCGACCACACGGGCGCGCGACGCTAGGATTTCCAGGTATTCTTTGATTTCAACCGCGATTTTGTTCAACTCGTCGGCGATTTCATCACGGCCCAGAGCCGTCAAGCGGGCCAGGCGCAATTCAAGGATGGCTTTGGCCTGTTCTTCAGACAGGCGATAGGTGCCCGTCTCCGTCAGCCGATGGCGCGGATCGGCGATCAGTTCGATCAGCGGCGCCATGTCTTTGGCCGGCCAATCGCGCCCCATCAATTGTTCTTTTGCGTCGGCTGGCGACGCAGACGTGCGAATGAGCCGGATCACTTCATCGATGTTGGCAACCGCAATCGCCAAGCCGACCAACACGTGGGCGCGGTCGCGGGCCTTGCCGAGCAGATGCTTGATGCGGCGTGTCACGACGTCCTGGCGGAAGACTGTGAACGCGCAAATCATATCGCGAAGCGTCAGGCTTTCAGGACGCCCGCCGTTGATGGCCAACATGTTGGCGCCAAACGTCGTCTGCAGATCCGAATACTTGTAGAGGTTATTCAAAACCACATCAGCCACCGCATCGCGCTTCAATTCGATGACGATGCGGATGCCTTCGCGGTTTGATTCATCCCAAAGATCCGAGATGCCTTCAATCTTCTTGTCGCGGATCAGATCAGCAATTTTCTCGATCAGCACTTTCTTGTTCACCTGATAGGGGATCTCGGTGACAATCAGGGCTTCGCGATCCTTGCGGATATTTTCAACGACAACACGCGCGCGCATGATGATTGAACCGCGCGACTTGTGATAGGCCGACAGGATTCCGCCACGTCCAAGAATAATCGCGCCCGTCGGAAAGTCCGGACCGGTGACGATCTGGCAGAGTTCGTCTGCTGTGATCTCAGGGTTGGCGAGTTCAGCAAGGCAGGCATCAATAATTTCGCCGAGATTGTGCGGCGGAATATTGGTCGCCATACCAACCGCGATGCCGCCCGCGCCGTTGACCAGCAGGTTCGGAAACTTCGCCGGCAGAACCGATGGCTCCTGGATCGTACCGTCGTAGTTGTCGCGGTAATCGACCGTATCGTTGTCGAGGTCGTCGAGCAGATAACCGGCGACTTTCTGCAGGCGCGATTCGGTATAGCGAGCGGCCGCGGCCGGATCGCCATCGATCGAGCCAAAGTTGCCCTGCCCATCAACGAGCGGCAGACGCAAGGAAAAGTCCTGCGCCAAGCGCACCAGCGCGTCATATATCGCCATATCGCCGTGCGGGTGATATTTACCCATCACTTCGCCGACGATGCGCGCGCTCTTGACGTACTTCTTGTTCCAGTCGAGCCCGAGTTCGTTCATCGCAAACAAAATGCGGCGATGCACCGGCTTCAAGCCGTCGCGCACATCGGGCAACGCGCGCGAAATGATGACGCTCATGGCGTAGTCGAGATACGACCGCTTCATCTCCTCGGTGATGGCAATCGGGCGCATGTCGCCCGGTATGCCGCTACCCGGTTTGTCATCGTCGCTTCTATCGGCCAAGGGGTTTGTCTCTCACAAAAACAGCGCTCGCAGCCAAGCCTCAAAAGGCCCAGCGCGGCGCGCGCAAATCAATCACACACAGTGTATAGGAAGAGGGGCTGGGGCGGCAACCGCGCGGCGACGTGCCACGGCCCTTTGTCCCCAGATGTTTCGGCATATTTTTCAGATACTTGCCTCATCGCCGTGAGATCCGCCCCGGAACCAATTTGATGACTTGCTCCTGACAAACTCTGGGTCTATTCGCCTTGCTATTGCGGACCGGAAACCCCATGTCTGCAACGCACGGAGCGCGGTGCTTGGCAGTGCCGCCCTTCAATCCCCTAGAGGACACACACATGAAGACCACAGTACTTTCGTTTGCCCTGGCCGCATTCGTTGCAGGCAGCCTGCCGGCATTCGCCGACGACACCTTTATCGCCGAGCAGAAGCTGACCGAATATCTGGCTAAGGACCGCCTGATTGGCGCTAAGGTCAAGGGCACCGATGGCAAGATCGTTGGCGACATCGAAGATCTGATCATCAACAGCGACAATCAGGTTGTCGGCGCGATCATGGGCGTCGGCGGGTTCCTCGGCGTCGGCGAAAAGAAGGTCGCCGTATCGATCAAGTCGTTCGGCCTCGAAGTCACCGATGGCAAAATGAATGTGACGATGCCAACGGCCTCCAAGGATGTGTTGACAGCGGCACCGGCTTACAAGCGCATCAGCGCACCGAAGGGCTGGTTCCAGCGCGCCGTCGAAAAGGGCCAGGAACTGAAGGACAAGTCGTCGGTCACGGCCAAGGACGCGGTTGAGAAGGCCAAGCAGAACGCAGGCCCGGCGCTTGAATCGGCCAAGGAAAAGGCCAAGGAAGTGATCGAGAGCGCCAAGGAAAAGGCGCATGACGCGGTCGAAAAGGCTAAGGAAGCCGCTAAGCCATCGGCACCAGCAGAGGCGCCGAAGCAATAAGCTTTAGACGAATTTCGAAATTGAAACGCCCCGCTGGCACTAGCCAGCGGGGCGTTTTTATAGGCCCGGGAACCTTGCGGCGCGCGCCAGCGTTTTACCTCTGACATTCGACAGCAGAGGAGACGCCCATGCCGGGATCGACGTATCGCGCACGCGCGTTGGCGGGCACGCTGCTGGCGACGCTGGCCTCCGCTTCAAGCAGTTTTGCTGAAGCTGCAGATCCGGCCAAACCTGCCGCAACCCCACCAGCCGGGCCAACAGGCAACTCAGCGACGGCGCCGGGCGGCGAGGAGGCGTTCAACAACGCTTGCCGGACCTGTCATTCGATGAAGCCCGGCGACAACCGCTTGGGCCCAAGCCTCAGTGGTATCGCCGGTAAGAAAGCTGGCGCCACTGAAGGTTTCGCTTATTCACAATCACTGAAAAATTCCGGCGTGACGTGGGACACCACAACGCTGGACGCGTTTATCGCCAACCCCGATGCCGTGATCGCGGGGAACAACATGAAACCATACACCGGCATTTCCGACGCCGCGTTGCGCGCCAAAATCATTGCGTACTTGGAAGGTGCGAAGTAGCGGCCGCCTCCCGAAACAACAAATCCGCGGCTCAGCGAGCCGCGGATTTTTAATCATCTCAACATTCGCTGAAATTAGAACGGGATCTCGTCGTCCAGCGCCTTATCAAAGCCGCCCTTCGGCGCAGCGGCACCGCCACCCGACTTGGTCACGCGCTTGGGTGCGGGTTCCGAATAACCGCCGCCACCGCCACCGAAGTTGCCGGCATCATAGTCGCCGCCGCCACTTTCCTGCATGCCCATTCCACCGGACGCGCCGCGTCCGCCGCCCGCGCCGTCAAGCATAGTCAGCGTGCCGCCGAAACCTTGCAGCACCACTTCGGTTGAATACTTTTCAGCGCCCGACTGATCGGTCCATTTGCGCGTCTGCAAAGCGCCTTCAATGTACAGCTTGGCGCCCTTCTTGACGTACTGCTCGACGACCTTGCACAGCGGCTCGGAAAAAATCACGACGCGATGCCACTCGGTCTTTTCCTTGCGCTCGCCCGTCGACTTATCGCGCCAGGTCTCGCTGGTCGCTAAGCTCAAGTTGGCAATCGGACGGCCGTCCTGGGTCCGGCGGATTTCCGGATCTTTGCCGACGTTACCGACCAGGATCACCTTGTTGACGGAACCAGCCATTGCACTCTCCTTCTGAATTCTAAAAACTGACATCTCACGACGCGCTGCAAGCCCGGCAAACCTTGAAAACGCCCGAACTTGAAAACACCAGAACTTGAAAACACCAGTACCGGCGCCCGCGTCCCAAAACAGACCGTTGCGGGTCTGCGCTTCTCAAGGTTAGTCTTGCATGTGCGATGCGACGCATTTTCGCGCAAGGCTATAGGCCAAAAATAGCGTCCGGCCCGCGCGATTCTCGAGACTGACCTTAGACACTCCGCCACCCCGGCGCCGTTGCAGCCCGACTTTGTCCACGCCTTTGAGGCCGCTATGCACAGCACCCAATGACTAATTGTTCCTTCTTTGTTCTAATATAGCCGAGGCGTTGTAAACTTCAAGCATGTTTTTTTCAATGCCGCAGATTTTCGACGGTCTGCGAGCGCTGGCCGATGCGCGCCCGCCTTCGATGTCTCACGTCAACCGCAAAACAACCAACGCCGCGCTAACCTGGTCACAGGCGCTTGACTGAGATCCCCTATCGGTTATGGCGATAGCTCATCTGATTTCTGAAGGTCCTGAGACGCGATGGCCCAATACAATTGTCTGAACTGCCCGGGCTATTGCTGCTCGTATCCGGTCATCGCCTTGAACATGCGCGACGTCGAACGCCTCGCCAAGCATTTCAAGCTGCCGGTCAAAACTGCGCAAAAGAAATTCACCCGCACCGCGCACGGCCACAAGTATGTGATGCGCCGCAAGGGCGACAAGCACTACGGCCGCATCTGCCAGTTTTTCGATACCAAGAAGCGCCAGTGCACGGTTTACCACGCGCGCCCTTTCGCGTGCCGCGATTATCCGGGCGACGGCCGCTGCGGATACTATGACTTCCTGATGCACGAACGCCGCTGCCAAAAGGACGACACCTTCGTCGCCGTCACCAATCACAAGGACTGAGTGGGGCCGTTGCCGCGCTCAGATCACGACGAAATCAGCATTGGTCAGCGCGGGCCTTGTGCTCAGCACAGCGAAGCGCACTGCAGCACCTGCTCCGTTGCCGTCAGCGTCATAGGACAGCATACCGGTTGCGCCGTTATAGATGATGCGATCATCAGCGTCGTGTGCGCTTGCGCCCGTGTAGAACTTTCCGGCCGCCAACACGCCGGTTGCAAGTCCAAGGCCGGTGAAGACCGCGTTGTCCAATTGCATGGTATCGGAGATTGCAAGAAAGTCGGTAATCGTATCGACGTTCGATACCACGGATAATGCGCTACTGAACACAAACGTATCGGCACCAAAGCCGCCGGTCAGCGTGTCGTTTCCAGCTTGGCCGCTGATCCGGTCGGCGCCCGATAGCCCGCGCAAGATGTCGTTGCCGCTGCCGCCGTACATCTGATCATTGACACCGGCTTTGCCGTAAAGCGTATCCGCGAGCGCTGTACCGATCAAGCGTTCGTCGCCGAAGTCGAACACCTGTGTGGCGATGCTGGTGCCGGCATAGCCAAAGCCCATAACCCGGCCATTGGCCATCAATTCCAAATCGGTCGTCAACGTCAGGCCTGGCGCGGCAATCGTGTTCAAGCTGCTCTCGGTGCCGGTTTCGACGCCCGCATAGTCGAAGGCCCGCACATGCGACGTGCCGATGCCCGTCACATCGTTCCACACCCGCCACGCCACCGCGAAACCGCCATTCGCCAATTCCGTGGTGATCATCTGCGTAATGTCGTTGGTTCCGGTTACGCTTTCGGCAACGAATTCGACACCCGTCTTGGCGCCTGCGGCCGTAAAGCGCTGAAAATGAATCTCTTCGACACTGGCCCGCGTCTCTTCTTCCCACACGACGACGAACCCGCCGGTCGCAAGGTTCAGAATTTCCAGGCTCTCGTCCTGATAGGTACTGCCAGCGGCAATCGCATCGATTTGAAAATCGGCACCTGTTGGCGTGCCTGTTGCGCTAACAAAGCGCCCGCGCAACCCGGTCGCCGCAAGGGTGTAGCCGGAGACGGCCGCATTGCCCCAGGCAACGAACGTGCGTCCGTCGGCAAGCGATAAGGAGTCGGTGCCAAACTGAATGCCTGACGACGTAGTGTTCAATTGGAATTCGGAGGTCAGCGCGGTGCCCGCCGCCGAATAGATACGGGCCATGATCTCGCCCGACGGCGGAATTGCGGCAGTGTTCAGGGTGTCGGCCCACGAGACAAGAAAATTGCCGTTGCCGAGCCGCGCGACCGACGGCGTGTATTCGCCGCCCGATGCCGAGATGGAGAGCGCACTCTTCGCGGTCAGCGCTGTACCCGCCGCATTGTAGTAGCGCCCGTAGGTATTGCCACCAAGCAGCGTGACGGCGGTCGCATCATCCTCCCAGGCGGCAAAAAATCCGCCAGCAGAACCCGGGGCAAGTGATGGGAGCGACAGCGTGCGCGACGTGGGCGCGGAATCGAGAACAGAAATCGCGCTATGCGTCACGCCCAGCGCATCGAGCGTTGTTACATACGACGTGCCGCTGGTGCCGGCCACCGTCTTCCAAACGGCCGCCATGCGGCCATTCTCAAGGCGCTGCAGCGCGTATCCTTCGAACTCGATGCTGAGCGCGACGGGACTGACATATGCTTGCAAAATCTGCGCGCTTGTTATGCGAGTAATGGCCATGACGCTACCCGATTAAAATCCGGCGATACCCTGACCCCGGGAGGCTTTCTCAAGCCTTAAATTAACCGGCAAAATTGCTGGCAACTGGCAATTCTTGGGTGACTGCGCGTTTATCATGAGTGGGCCATACTCGGTAATTACGACGGACACCATTTGCAGGACGCATGCCGTAAGACGCAGCAAGAATTGCAGCTGACGGATGACCAGAGGACAGACACATGATCACGCTCTATACATTTGGCCCGCATTTCGGCCTTCCCGATCCGAGCCCATTTGTCGTCAAAGCCCTGGTACAGCTGAAAATGAGCGGCCTGCCGTTTGAGATCAACAGCAAAGGCTACAGCAAGGCCCCGAAAGGCAAGCTGCCCTACCTCAACGACGGCGGCGAGATCATCGCCGACAGCACTTTCATCCGCCGCCATCTTGAGACCAAGCACGGCATTGATCTCGACCGGGGGCTCAGCGCCGGACAGCGCGCCACCGGATGGGCGCTTGAGAAAATGTGCGAAGAGCACCTCTATTGGACAATCGTTGATTCACGCTGGATGATGACTAAAAATTTCAACAAAGGCCCGCGCCATTTCTTTGATGCCGTGCCCGCCCCCTTGCGCCCGCTGATAATCGCCAAAATGAATCGCGACACCAAACGCACGTTATGGGGCCAGGGCATCGGGCGGCACGCGCGCGCCGATATTGAATGGCTGGCGATGCGCGATTTGGATGCGATTTCGGCACTGCTCGGAGACCAGCCGTTCCTGTTTGGCGACGAGCCGCACGCCGCCGACGCCTCAGTCTACGGTTCCGTTGCAAGCGCACTTTGCCCGCTGTTTGACACGCCAATCCGCGCCCACGCCGAAAGCAAAGCCAACCTCGCCGCCTACGCCAAACGCGGCACCGCGCGCTGGTTCCCGGAGTTGGCGGCATCAAGGGCGTAGAGCGTCTAACTGCAATCGCTGAACGCCTACAGTGCAGCCTGCCCCGGCGAGAAGGCCAGGGTGTGAAACATCCCTCTGCCGATCACCGGACCGCCGGGGTCTGTCCATGTTTCAATCAGAACCGGTCAGACCCCAAGTTTGGGCGGGAATTTAAGGCGAAACGGTTTTGAGCCGGTAGCCAATCCCCGGTTCGGTTTCGATCAACTCTTGTGCGCCCAAGGCGGGTCTCAATTTCTGCCGCAGCTGGCCGACGCACACCCTCAAATATTGGACGTCTTCTCCGTGCGCCGGGCCCCATACGGCCGTGAGAATCTGGCGATGCGTGATGACACGCCCAGCGTTGCGCACAAGGAGAGCCAGCAGCTCGAATTCTTTCGGTGTCAACTTCAACGCCTGGCCGTTGATTTTCGCTGTGTGGGCGAGAATATCAACGCTTAGGCTGTCAGACGTGAAGCGCGTTTGCTCACCCGATTGCTGCGCCGCATGACGCAGCGCCGCCCTGAGGCGGGCCAGCAATTCGCCAATGCCAAACGGCTTGTTGACGTAGTCATCTGCGCCAAGATCGAGTGCAGCAATTTTCTCCGCCTCTCTGTCGCGCGCTGAAATAACAACAATAGGCTTTTTGGTCCATGTGCGCAGCTGCGTGATGACGTCTTTGCCGTCCATATCCGGAAGGCCAAGATCGAGAAGGATAAGATCGGGCACATGCGTCGCTGCCGCTTTCAGCGCTTCAGCACCGTTTGCAGCCGTGTGGACGTCATAGCCAGCCGCTTCGAGGCTGGGCTTCAGGAACCGCAAGATCTGAGGCTCGTCATCGACGGCCAGAACACGCTCGCGATTCATATGCGGTTGGCCTGTGTCTGCATGGCTGATTTCGGCTCATCAGAGATTGGAAGTGCAATCGTCATACGTGTCCCCTTGTTGCCGGCCGCGGGGCTCTCTGCGCGAATGGCTCCGCCCATCGCCTTGACCAGAGCTGCCGCGATCGATAGCCCAAGCCCTGTTCCCGCCGCGCGGCCATCACTCCCCGCAACACGGTAGAATTTCTCAAATACTTTCTCCAGCGCGTCAGCCGGTATGCCCACGCCCGCGTCGCTGACAATAATTCGAAGTTCACCGGCCAGAACTTGCACTTCAATGTTTGTAACCGATTTCGCGTCACTGTATTTATTGGCGTTGTCGAGCAAGTTGAAAATGACTTGCTGAAGAAGTGCTGCATCTCCCCGGACGAGAGGCAGGGAAGGTGCAATCTTCATCGTCGCTTTCCGCGCCGGAAAACTCTTCGCTGCTCGCGCAACAGCGCCGCGCACCGCATCACCAGCATCCACCAATTCGCGCCGGATATCGAGCGGACCGGATTCTAACTTCGTCATATCCAGCAGATTGGTGACGAAAGACGACAGACGCTCGGCTTCCTCTTCGATTGTTGCCAAAAGGTCGGCTTGGGCCGCCTTCGGCATTCTGTCTCCGAGTTGACGTAAGCTGGACGCCGAGCCGACGATTGATGCCAAAGGTGTTTTCAGATCATGTGATACCGATGAAAGCAGCGCGCCCCTGAGCCGGTCAGTCTCTGCCAGGGCTTCTACGCGCGCAGCTTGGTCTACAAGCATTGTCCGCTCTATGGCGACGGCCGCCTGGTCGATAAAAGATTGCAACGCACTCTCGGTCGCCGATGGCATGCTATCTGGATCACCGCCGAGCGCAACGCCTACGGCACCAAGCGTCTCTTTTGTCGATATCAAGGGCCGGAACTGAAATTGCGCCACTGGTAGCGTATCCGTGTAGCGGCCTGCCTGAACGCCCTTTTCATTTGCCCACCGGGCCGCCGCCCAATCGGACGTTGATAGTTCATCTTCGGGTGGCCAACTGCCAACGATTGCGAGACCACCGTCCCGTTTCAGAAGAACGACAGAGCGGCCGTTCGCGGTCGCCGCACACTGCGCGGCGAGTAGCCAGAGCACCTCATCGAGACCTTTGGCTCCAGTGAGCTTTCTCGAGAAGTCATACAGGGATTGCGTCGCTTCCGCGCGCAGCCTCGTCGCTACCGCCTGCTCGTGGAGGCGTCCCGTCAAGCCACCTGTCACTGCCGCAACGACCAGAAAGGTCAGAAGCGATAGAAATTCGTGGGGCTGGGCTATCGTCAGCGTATGGCGCGGGTCGATGAAAAAGAAATTATACGCTAGAAACGAGAGGACTGACGACAGCACTGCCGTCCAGATTCCATAGCGAATTGCTGAGATCAGCACCGCAAGCAGGAACAGCATCGACAAGTTTGGAACTGGTGTGAAGTGCTCCGCAACCAGTCCTACGCTGACGGCTGCCGCAACGAAGAGCGATGCAGCGAGCGCACTCGACACGCCAACATGCGGTTTGGGGATCCACGAATGCTTTGCGGGCTCGTGTGCCGCATCCGGCGTGATGACGGTTACCGTTATCCCTTTAGCCTCAGCCAGAATGCGATCGGAAAGCGACCGGCCAAACCACTTATCGAAGCGATTGGCTGCCGACCGCCCAATGACGATTTGCGTGATGTTGTTGCGCTTTGCGTACGCTAATAGGCCCGCGGCCATATCCGTTGTATTCAATCGGACCGATGCCGCACCCAGACGTTCGGCAAGCCGCAACGCCTTATCCGACCGCTTAACAATGTCCCGATCGGTTGTCTCGCGGTCGCTTTGCATCAAATGGAGCGCGATCCACTCGCCCTTCTGAGCTTGTGTCATGCGGCTTGCCGAGCGAACGATTGTTTCCGCGAATTCGTCGCCGGCCACACACACTAAAAGGCGATCAGCCGTTGGCCATGGCCCTTCAATGCCCTGCTGGCGCAATTGGGCCAGCATCTGCTCATCGACTCGAGCAGCCGTGCGCCGTAATGCCAGTTCCCGCAGCGCCGTAAGATTGCCCGGTTTGAAAAACTGGCCGATTGCGCGGCGCGCGTTGTCCGGCAAATATACCTTGCCATCCTTGAGCCGTTGGATCAGCTCTTCTGGCGGCAGATCAACGACAACGATTTCATCCGCTCGTTCTAGAACCCGGTCTGGTATCGTCTCATGAACAGTAATGCCCGTAATGCGCGCGACGACATCGTTGAGACTATCGAGATGCTGGATGTTCATGGTCGTCCAGACATCGATCCCGGCCTGCAATATTCCTTCCACGTCCTGATAGCGCTTGGCATGGACCAATCCTGGTGCGTTGGTGTGGGCAAACTCATCCACCAACAGCAGCCCTGGGCGGCGCGCGATCGCGGCGTCGACATCAAATTCCATGAGCGTGTGCTTGCGATAGGGCACCGTGCGCCGGGCTAAAACCTCCAAGCCATCGAGCAGCGCGGCTGTGTCCGAGCGGCCATGCGTTTCGACGACGCCAACAACGACATCGACCCCCTGCGCCTTTAGAGCCTTACCAACGGACAGCATCGCATAGGTCTTGCCTACGCCCGGTGCCATACCAAGAAATACCTTAAGCTTGCCGCGTCCTTCATTCGCCGCAAGCTCCATCAATGCCTTGGTTGACGGCCGGCGCTCAGCGCCAGCATTCCATGGGTCTGTCATACCTCATTCCGAGACCGGCATTAGCGCTTCGTCAAGCGCAAGATTTAGCAGCAAAACATTGACAAGCGGCTCCCCGGCAAAGCCACCAACAGGTAGCACAATTTGCCTTGTGACGATGTCGTGAATGCGAACGGCATCCACCCCCCGGGCGGTAGCGATCCTTGCAACCTGTAACTGCGCAAATCCGAGGGATATATGCGGATCAAGGCCACTCGCCGACGCCGTTACAGCGTCCACAGGGATCCAGGTTGCGCCAGACGATCTTAACGCTGCGGCATCGGCCTTAACCCTCTCCATCAGTTTGCCGGACACCGGTCCAAGGTTCGAGCCGGAAGACGCCGCTGCATCGTAGCCGTCCTTACCGGCGGCGGAAGGGCGCGGATGGAAATATTTGCCGCTCGTGAACTGCTGTCCGATCAGTGCCGACCCGATGACCCGGCCGTTGCGAACCAACAGGCTGCCGTTGGCTGGCGATGGCATCAGAACCTGGGTGACCGCAGTCAATGCCAGCGGATAGACCAAGCCCGTTAAGAGTGTGAATAGCCCAACAAGCGCCGCAGCGGGCCGGATGAACTTGAGCATCTGAGTTCTCCTTCAAGCCTTCAAGCAAGGCCGAGTGCTGAGACCGCAACATCGATGATTTTAATCCCTATAAACGGAGCTATAAGACCGCCCAGCCCATAGATTAGAAGGTTCCGCCGCAAGAGAGCTGCCGCGCCGGCCGGCCGGTAGGCGACGCCGTTGAGCGCAAGCGGGATCAATGCAACGATGATCAGCGCGTTGAAAATGACCGCGGAAAGTATAGCGCTTTGGGGTGTCGCCAATCCCATCACATTGAGTGCACCCAACTGTGGATATGTTGCTATGAACAATGCTGGTATGATCGCAAAATACTTGGCAACATCGTTGGCTATCGAAAACGTCGTAAGAGAGCCGCGCGTCATCAACAGTTGTTTGCCGATCTCGGTCACTTCAATCAGTTTGGTCGGATCGCTGTCGAGGTCGACCATATTGCCGGCCTCGCGAGCTGCCTGAGTACCGGTTTGCATGGCGACGCCGACGTCAGCCTGGGCGAGCGCCGGCGCATCGTTGGTGCCGTCGCCGCACATGGCAATCAACCGGCCTTTAGCTTGCTCCGACTTGATATATGCGAGTTTGTCCTGTGGGGTTGCTTCGGCGATGTAATCATCGACACCGGCTTCCGATGCAATCGCGGCCGCGGTTACCGGATTATCTCCCGTAACCATAACGGTTTTGATCCCCATCGCCCGCAGTGCGGCAAACCGGCTTTTGATGCCTGGCTTGACAACGTCCTTGAGGTGAATGACCCCGGCAAGCCGGTTGCTCTCAGAGACTGCGAGTGGCGTGCCACCGGAGCGCGAGATGGCTTGCACCGCGTCCTGAAATACAGACGGCGCGCCGTCGAAAGATTGGCCGGCCGCCTTCAGAATCGCGTCGACTGCGCCCTTGCGAACACTGCGTCCGTGAACATCAACGCCTGAAATACGCGTTTGCGCGCTAAACGGAACAACCATGTCCGGTGACATATCGGAAGTGGCATCGGAAAGCCCATACTGGCCTTTAGCGAGGGCCACGATCGACCGGCCTTCAGGGGTTTCATCTGACAGAGATGCCAGGAGTGCAGCTTCGGCCAGATCGTATTCGCTCACTCCCGGCACGGGAATGAATGCAGTTGCCAGGCGGTTCCCGTAGGTAATCGTGCCGGTCTTGTCGAGAAGCAAGGTATCGACATCTCCTGCAGCCTCCACCGCCCGGCCGGACGTTGCAACGACGTTGAAGCGGATGAGCCGGTCCATTCCGGCAATGCCTATGGCCGACAGCAAGCCCCCGATCGTTGTTGGAATGAGGGTCACGAGAAGCGCTACAAGTACTGTCACAGACAATACCGTCCCTGAGTATCCAGCGAGGCCCCACAGTGTCGTGACAGCGATGAGAAAGATCAGCGTCATGCCCGACAAAAGGATCGAGAGTGCCAATTCATTTGGCGTCTTTTGCCGGGACGCGCCTTCGACAAGCGCGATCATGCGGTCAAGAAACGATGCCCCCTGCGCCGCTGTAACGCGGACCTTGATCCAGTCTGATAAGACGACAGTGCCGCCTGTTACCGCAGACCGGTCGCCACCAGATTCACGGATGACAGGCGCGGACTCCCCGGTCACCGCCGCTTCGTTCACCGAGGCGATTCCTTCGACCACCTCGCCGTCGGTTGGGATGGTGTCTCCGGCTTCAACAAGCACCACGTCCCCTTGCTGCAGATCGATAGCAGATTTCGGTTCCCACAGTTCATCGCTCAGATCGTCGGGATGGAGCATGACTTTGGCAAGCGTATTGACCCGCGTCCGGCGAAGGGCATCGGCCTGAGCTTTACCGCGCCCTTCAGCCACAGCTTCAGCGAAGTTGGCAAACAGCACAGTAAACCACAACCACAGTGCGATCTGCCCCGTAAACAGAAGGCCGGGTTGGCCCGTTAGGATGTCACGGAGAAACATTGCGGTGACAACCGCTGCGACGGCGCCGGTCACGAACATCACAGGGTTGCGGACGAGCTTGCGCGGATGCAGCTTTGTAACCGCGTCGATCGCGGCCTGACTCAAGACCTCGGAATCAAATAGCGGCATTGAGGCGAGTTTAGACATGACGCCGTTTCCTTAAAAAGTCTTGCCGGAGTGCATCAGGAAATGCTCGACGATCGGGCCGAGTGCGAGCGCAGGAAAATATTGCAATCCCCCCAGGATCAAGATCACGCCGGCCAACAGGCCGATAAAAAGTGCGCCGTCCGTCGGGAACGTGCCGGATGAAGCCACCGCTTTGCGTTTGGCCGCGACAGCGCCAGCCACCGCCAGAACCGGGATGACATAGGCAAACCGGCCAAACAGCATCGCAATCCCAAGGGTAGTATTGAACCAGGGGGTGTTGGCGTTCAGGCCTGCAAACGCCGAGCCGTTGTTGCCTGCTGCAGATGAGTATGCATAGAGAATTTCAGATAAGCCATGCGGACCGGTATTGGCCAGACTTTCGAGTGCTGTTGGCATCATCACTGTTGCTGCTGTGAACCCCAGGATGGTGAACGGCAGGACGAGCAACGCCAGCATGACCAATTTCATCTCGCGTGCTTCGATCTTTTTGCCGAGATACTCAGGCGTCCGGCCGACCATAAGACCCGCCACGAATACGGTCACGATGGCCATGACAAGCATGCCATAGAGACCCGAGCCGGCACCGCCCGGCAAGATCTCGCCGAGCTGAATCATGAACATCGGCACAAGGCCGCCCAGCGGCGTCAGCGAATCGTGCATCGCATTGACAGCGCCGCACGAAAGTCCGGTCGTTGCCACGACATACAGCGCCGTCAGCGCATGACCGAAGCGGAGCTCTTTGCCTTCCAGGTTGCCGGCCGCCGCATCAACTCCTGCAGAAGTCAGAAGCGGGTTACCCTGCGTTTCGGACCAATAGACGATAGCGGTCGCTGTGATGAGATACAGCCCCATGACAACCAGCAACGCATAACCCTGCCGCGCGTTGCCAACCATCCGCCCGAAGGTGAATGTAAGTGCAGCAGAGACGAGGAGCATGCTCCAGATCGAAAGCACGTTTGACCAAGCGCTCGGGTTCTCAAACGGATGTGCGGCGTTGACGTTGAAAAACCCGCCGCCGTTTGTGCCGAGTTGCTTTATGGCTTCCTGGCTGGCGACAGGCCCGAGCGCAATCGACTGGTTGACGCCTTCAAGTGTGGTCACAACGATACTGCCCGACAGGGTTTGCGGAACCCCGAGCACAGCAAACATAAGTGCCACAACAATTGACAATGGCAGCAGTACGTACAGTGTCGATCGGACAAGATCGACCCAGAAATTTCCAAGCGCCGCTGCACCACTGCGTGCAAAGCCCCGGCTCACCGCAAGCGCGAGCGCAATGCCCGTTGCGGCCGAGATAAAGTTTTGCACGGTGAATCCTGCCATTTGCACAAAGTGGCTCATCGCCGTCTCGCCTGCATATGACTGCCAGTTGGTATTCGTGACGAAACTCACGGCCGTATTGAATGCAAGATCAGGGGGCACGCCCGCAAAGCCCTGCGGGTTGATGGGCAGATAGTATTGCAGCCGCAAAATTGCATAGAGAAGCACGAACCCGGCCGCATTGAACGCCAGCATCGAGAGTGCGTAGGTGAGCCAACTCTGTTCAGTCTCCCGCTTGATGCCAGCAGCCCTATAGAAAAAAGTCTCTACAGGCCGCACAACGGTGCTCAGAGCCGTTCGTTCACCCTGGAATACGCGCGCCATGTAAAGACCAAACGGCCACGCGGTGACGAGAACAAGCGCTAGAACAAGCGCAATCTGCAACCAACCAAAGAATGTCATGCTGAAGGCCCTCCGGAGCCGTCAAAACCGCTCTGGGCGAATGAGGGTATAAATAAGGTAGCCGCCAAGACCAATGGCGAAGATCAGTGCAATCGTGGAATCGCTCACAGCACACCTCACAAGCGGTTGCAGAACACGGCGTAGCCGCCGAACAGCGCAAACACCGCAAGGCCGAGAATTAGAAAGACGAGATCGAGCATGGCGGCGCTCCTGCGCAATTTTCTGAATGCGACAGTCGCAAGCCGGGCATAAAATATCGATGCGGAATGCAGGGCTTCGGCATAAAGCCGGTATAAAGCTGCTGGACCCGCGCCGCGTCTAAAGTGCCGCGACAGAGGACCGTAATCAGCGAGGCGATCTGCGAGCAGTCCCTGATAGGCATGTCCGGCCGGCTACATCATCAAAGCGAAGCCCGGATCTCCGTGCACAAGGCAAGGTTTTACCCTGGTGGCCAATCTCAATTCCCGTTCAGTCCATGCGACCGGCTGAGCAGCACGCGCTTCCAGTGTGCCTCGCGCGCCAGCACGTCGGCATCACCGGTTTGGATGTCGGCGATTTCCAGAATCGAAATGCGGAACGGCTTTGCGCGGTCGAGACTGAGACCGTTGATGATCGCCTTGAGTTCGACGTTGCCGCGGTGACCGGTGGCGGCGTAGTCGCTCCAGCGCTGCCATAGGCCGCCCGCGCCCGAAGCCGATCCGACGTAGAGGTGGCCGGTTTCGGTGTCGGAGTCAGGTAGACGCCGCCGACGCTCGACAGGGCTGCACGCCAAGACGCGAGCCCGTGACTTGCGACCAAGCGCAATTCATCGAACGTCAGTGCGACGGACCGGTAGCCGGGGAAGTCAGCAATCGCCAGCCGGCGCGGATAGACCTCTGAGAGCGTGATCGCATCGGCCCAATTTTCCACATTGAGATTATGAGTTGCGCCCGGGCCGGGTAAAGTGAGCCACGAGACGTCCCGTCAATTGGGTTGCGTTCTCCATTTCCTCAAGGGGATAGTTCCAGCATTCGCCCCTTCCGACCCAAACGTCCGGTCCCCAAGAGGCCGACCCCAGAACGCGGTGCGCACCAGCGAATAGCCGTCGATCTCGTTCGGCCATCTTGATCAGCGAGAGAACGTATGGACGCTCGAAATTCTTTTGGTTCTGCGTCATCTGCCAAGCGGGAAAATCGCCCGAGAGGAAGACATCGAGAGGATCTTCCAACCCGTTGTGACCTGCCAAATGGAGCTTGGTTTGAGCCGGCGCGAGTTGGGGAACGAGGAGCCGAAGGATATCCATAACGCGCATGGGTAAGCCCGAGCAAAATTGCAGGAGCCCGACTGTACCCATCGTCAAGTTGACATTCGGTTCGCGAAATGACCGGCGGCTCTATGAGCGACACCGTCAAATGGTTCGTGCGTCCCATAGACCCGCCTGCGACCCCGGGCACTTCCGGCACGCGAGGGCGCAAGCCGCGAAAGCCGCTCAAAACTACTGATCCGAATCGAAAAGACCTGGTGCTGCCGGAGGGGATTGAACTCTCGACCTCTCCCTTACCAAGGGAGTGCTCTACCACTGAGCTACGGCAGCAACTATTTGATATTCTTCGATTTCTTGAGAGCACCTCGGTTCGTTTCCGAGAGCACAATCTGAGCAACCGCCAGAACACGCAGCCATCGGCACACCTGATGCAGGGTCGCCTAACCACGATTGCGTCTTCATCTACCCCACGTTCCCCCGCCCCGCAAACAGTTTCTGAGTGCTTCAATGCCGCGTCCCAAACTTGCTGTGGGGCGCTGCTCAATTCGTGCTCCAAACCGAGGTTTGGCGACAATTCTGCCTACTTCGTCGCAAAACGCAGCTTATATCGCCATCGGCCAAACCCTGAGGGACCAACCGGGCTCAATGAACGTCTGCGGTTCGATTCTCTGGCGCCAGAGCGTTACCGGGAAAAGCCTGCCCCCCGCGAAAGTGAGGATGGGGAACCGGTTCGTCCCTTCGCAGCCGTTGAACGCATGACCGCCTCGGATTTGCCGGGCGGAATAATGTCCATCGGCAGCGCCCCACCAACGAGATGCCAACGATTTGCCACGCCCCGCTGCTCGCCTTCAAAAAACACCACGCACCTGCAAAACAAAAAACCCCGAGGCGAACCTTGCTCAGAGCATAGGTGCCTGCGGGGCCGTTTTTGCCGTCGATGGTCTGCCCAGACTAAAACCGGGCCTTTTTAGCGAGGCTCTGGCTTAACCTTGCGCTTTTAGACGCTACAGCTTCCGCCCTCGTGTGCAGTTTCCAAATTGTGCTTGATGCGGCTATCGAAAGCGTGGCCATGACTGCGAACCGCACTGCAAGCAGCGTGTTCGCTACATCATTCTCGAGGACGCCCGTCCAGCCGTGGACCTCGAATTCTATCAAGGTCCCTATGCCGTACCCGGTGGAGTCATGCCTACTCCTCGCGCCAAAACGGCGCTCTGTTTCGCCTTGTGACACTCGCCACTCTCACTGCAACTTGAGCTCCGCGCGACCATTCGCGCCGCCAGCTGCAATGCGGACTCAGTTGAGAGGTTTAGCGGCCCAATCGACCGGGACCCAGTCTCTCCTGAATGCCAGTAATGACGACATCACATGGCTAAGTGTGTTCCTCATTCGCGGACTCGTCAAGCGCAACATCGATCACTTTTTCTATCCCATGCAAGATCACTTCAAATGCATTGATGGCGTTTCAATTCGGGATCGCGCAACGCCGGAACGGCTCATGCGCAAATAAAAAACGCGAATGCACATCCGTGCATCCGCGTCTTGTAACGACTGTCTCTTACCGTTATGTGCGCGGCTTAGTTGGGAATTGGGCAAGCCTTATCGCACGCCACTTCTTCACGCTTTTCAACAGTGCCCTTAAACATCGACACCGTTTCGCGCAGGCACTTGCCGGCTTCCTTGACGATGCGCACGATGTTGCCGCCCTGCTTGGCCTGGCACATCACTTCGACGGTCGCTTCGGCGACGCGAATGGTCTGCACCGGCTGCGGCGCGGCGCCGATTGCATCTTTCAACGTGTCGCCTGCGTAAGCCTGCGAAATAAACAGATCCATGATGTTCGCCGACTGCGTCGCGGCCTTCGGCAGCTGATCGAAGGCGATCCATTCGTAGTTGACCTGCTTGGCGCGCGACACCTTGATCGAGATATCGCCAGTCTTGTTGCATGCGCCAACTTCAACGCGGCCGTCCGACATGGAGCTGACCGTGCGGTAATCGATCTTGCAATCGAAGTTGCGTTCAAGCAGCGCCGCCTGGTTCAGGCGATGTTCGACCTGATTGAAAGGCACGCCATTTTTCCAGGAGAAGTACAAATTCTTAGCCGTCGGAATCGCGGCTGCGACCGACACCGCCAGCACCCCCAGCTGGATCATGCGCATCGTGTGATTGGCGGCCTTGGCGGCCGGCTCGGCATAAGCGGTCAGGGATTTGCGTTGCATAGGGAAAGCCTCTCCGAAGGATGCGGTCAGGGTGCTCATGAGCAGATGCGCCTACTATAGCTGGGATGTGCGCGCAGAACTACCAGGGGCTCCCTGAACGCGCCTTGAGCGCCGGGTTCATCGGGCGTTCAGGCGGCCCCCCGAAGCCGGGAACGCTCGGCCGCGCGCCTGTTCAAAGCCTTCCGGCCCTAAAACAGCAGAAAATCTGACGCCGCAATGACCGGCTTGGTATCGAGCACCGCGAACAGAATTTTGGCCTGCGCGCCAGTGCCGTCGGCGTCGAACCAAACTGCGCCGCTTACCTGGTCATAGATCACGCGGTCGCTGGCATCGAGAGCGGTAGTGCCCGCCGCAAACTCGGTGGACAAAAGCGCCCGCTCCGACAACACAGACGCCGTGTCGATCTTGATGTAATCGGCAGCGGTGAAGTCGTAGATCCGGTCAACGCCGGAGGCGGCGCCCAACTGTGATTGGCGGAACTGGAAACGGTCAACGCCGGTGCCACCGAACAGACTATCGTTGCCCGCTTGGCTTTCAATCGTGTCATTGCCGCCATAACCATAGAGGGTTATCGTTGCCACCGCCGCCGAGCAGGGTGTTGACGCCATTGTTTCCGCGAATGATTTGCCTGAACTCGTTGCCGGTCAGGTTGATCGGATTGGTGCCAGCTTGGGGATTGGCGGAAAGCCCCTCGATCTCTTGGCCAGCGGCCAGCGCGAAACTGTTGGTCGCATAAACGTAGTCGTTGGTTCCTTGACCTACCGCTTCGAAGGCTTTGTCGGCCATGTTGTCGACGATGAAGATGTCGTTGCCAAGGCCGCCCGTCATCGTGTCGGCACCCGCGCCACCAATCAGCGTGTCGTTGCCACCGAGCCCGTTGAGGATATCAGCTTGAGCGCCGCCGGCGAAAGTGTTGGCCGCGCCGTCGCCGCTGACGATTTCCGGATTAATATCGCCGACGCCAACCGTCAGGCTCTTGGTGTACGTATATCCAAGATGATCGGTCACTTTGACTGAGACGACATGCGACGCCGCTTGTTCGTAGTCGAGCAGCAAACCGTTGGCGACAGTCAATTGATTACCAACAAGCGCAAACCGCCCGCCAGCGTTGTTTATCAGCGTATAGCTATGCGTATCACCCGCGTCCTGATCGGCCACTGCCAGCGTGCCAACGATTGTACCGTTGGCCGCGAACTCCCGCACTGGCACCGACATCAACGTGATGTTGGTTGGCGCTTCAGGCGCGTCGAGAACTTGGAATGTGAACACCGTCGACGCATCCACCGCACCGCCAACCGTAGGATCATTGGCGTTGATGGTCACCTGATAACTGGATTTTGTCTCGTAATCCCAAGGTGCGGTCGCGCTACTGAAGAAGAGACTGCCGTCGTTGATCGTGAAGTACTGGGCGTCGGCACCGCTCAGCGACAAGGTATAGCTGCCAAGGGCGTCGTCGGAGACGGCAATCGTCCCCAAGTTGAATTGCGATGGTGCACCGCTGCCTTCAGGCAGGGCATTGAGCGGGTTCGCAATCGTCACCGCCGTTGGAGCTTCGTTGACGTCGGTGACGGCGATCGTCTTCGTCGTTTCAAAACTTTGCCCACCGGCATCCGTCACTTTGAGGCGTATGCTGTAGCTCGATTTGGCTTCGAAGTTCGCCGCAGCAGTGATTTTCAACTGATCCCCTGAGATCGAAAACGCCGCATTATCGGTTCCGCCTGCGCCCGGGACGAGCGCATATGTAAATGGCCCCGCAAATCCGCTTACGGCCGTGTCGGCGTCGGCCGCCGACAAAGTTGCGACTGTTGCACCGGCCAAATTGTTTTCGGCGATCGCCGCCGCAGACAGATCAAGCGCCGTTGGAGCCTCGTTGACGTCAGAAATTTGCAGTGTCAGGGCTTGGCTGTCATCAGCACCGGCACCGAGCGTTGCGTCATCGACGCTGACCGTCACGTCGAACGCTGCGTTTGTTTCAAAGTTCAATGCCGTTCCGGCTGCAAGATAAAGCGCGCCCCCGGAGATCACGAATTTGCCGGCGTCGGCACCAGACAGCGACAGCGTATTGGTTCCCAGCGCATCGTCTGCAACAACGATATCGGCGATTTTGATGGGTGCTGAAGTGCTTGCGGTTTCAGGCAATTCCGCCGTCACGTTGGCGAACGTGACCGTTGGTGCCTCATTGACGTCGGTCAACGTCAGAGCAAACGCTTGACTGCTATCGGGCGTGCCGCCAATCGCCGGGTCGTCCACGCTCACCGTGACGTCGAGCACCGGGTTGCTTTCAAAGTCGAGCGCGGCACCGGCCTTGAGATACAATGCGCCGCCGGAGATTTCAAACAGACTGGCGTCGGCGCCCGACAGCGACAGCGTGTTGGTGCCAAGCGTATCGTCGGCGATGCTGATATCGGCCATTTTCATGCTGAGCGCCGTATCGGCGTTTTCTGCCAGAGCTGCAACAGATGCGCTCAAGGCTACTGTTGCCGGGTCGTTGACATCATTAAATGTCACGGAAAATGCGCGTTCGGTGGTCACTGAATTGTTGGCCGTGTTTGGCTCGTCGCCCGACAGGGTGGTCTCTGCATTCACAGTAATCACCCGCAGATCGACCGTGCCGTAGTAGTTGGCAGGTCCGGTCAGTGCGGCGGTTGCAAGGGCCGCAACCGGGACCTGCCAGATGCCTCCACCGAGCGATGTGCCGCCGGTCACTGAAAATCCGGCCGGCACGTCAAGAATGGTGATCGAGGTGAAGCTTTCCGAACCGTCGGTATCAGCAAGCGTTGCTTGAATGTCGAGCGCGACGCTCGTGTCCTCGTTGCCGTTGACGCTGGTGGCCAGAACGGTTGGCGCATCGGCGGCGGCGTCCGTGATCACTTCAATCAGGCGCAAGCGCGTGCCGATCAGAGCATCGGTTGCTGTGGAAAAGCTGCGCGCGGTGACTGTCAGCCCTGCAATATCAATATCGGTATTGGCGAGCGGCGTCAGCGTTGGGCCGCCCGAGAAGGTCATTCCGGCGGCCAGCGTCAGCGACCAGGTTCCCGTGGCCGCGTTGAAGGTGCCGATGCCGCTGGCTGTCCATCCGCCAGGGATCCCGGAAATCTCAAGCGTCAGATATTCGCTGCCATCCAACAGTGCCGGCGCGGCTTCAATCGCCAGTGCCACATAGGTATCTTCAGTGACCGTCGTGCTGAGAACGGTAGCAAGGCTCGGATTGGCCATAGACAGAGAACTCCCGGAACGCACCCCGAAGCGGCGGCCCTGAGCGGCCAGCCGGTCGTCGCGCTGATAGATATGGTTAACCAAAGCTTGGTTAACCAATTATTGAGCCAAACCTGTGAATGGGACGTAACTCTTGTGCGCATTCGGAATAGCGCTGCCGTTCGCGCCACTGCCGGACGCGAAATTAGAACAGCAAGATATCCGCGGCCGTCACGGCTGGTTTGGTGTCGAGCACCGCGAACAGAATTTTGGCCTGCGCGCCAGTGCCGTCGGCGTCGAACCAGACTGCGCCGCTTACCTGGTCATAGATGACGCGGTCTGATGCATCGAGAGCGGTAGTGCCCGCCGCAAACTCGGTGGACAAAAGCGCCCGCTCCGACAACACAGACGCCGTGTCGATCTTGATGTAGTCGGCAGCGGTGAAGTCGTAGATCCGGTCAACGCCGGAGGCGGCGCCTAACTGCGATTGGCGGAACTGGAACCGGTCAACGCCGGTGCCACCGAACAGACTATCGTTGCCCGCTTGGCTTTCAATCGTGTCATTGCCGCCATAACCATAGAGGCTATCGTTGCCACCGCCACCGAGCAGGGTGTTGGTGCCATTGTTTCCGCGAATGATTTGCCTGAACTCGTTGCCGGTCAGGTTGATCGGATTGGTGCCAGCTTGGGGATTGGCGGAAAGCCCCTCGATCTCTTGGCCAGCGGCCAGCGCGAAACTGTTGGTCGCATAAACGTAGTCGTTGGTTCCTTGACCTACCGCTTCGAAGGCTTTGTCGGCCATGTTGTCGACGATGAAGATGTCGTTGCCAAGGCCGCCCGTCATCGTGTCGGCGCCGCCGCGGCCGTTGAGAATATTGATGCCACCGTTACCAATCAAAATGTTGGCCTGAGCGTTTCCGGTCGCGTTCGCGGCGGCGTTGCCTTCGAGTGTAATATTCTCAAGGACCACGCTGGCGTCCTGCAATGCGCGTGTCACTGTCGAGATGATCGTGTCGATGCCGCCATCATCGGATATGACATCGGCGTCGGCGCCAACAACGAAGGTATCGTCGCCAAGTCCGCCGTTGAGCGTGTCGATGGCGCCGCCACCGGTCAGCGTATCGTTGCCGCCGCCACCGGTGATCACGTTGACGCCGCTGTTTCCGGTCAGCCGGTTGTCAGCACTCGTGCCGGTCAGGTTGCCGTCGGACGTGCCGGTGAATACGAAGTTCTCGAAATTTGCAAAGCTTGCAAGGTCAGCAGCGAATCCGGCCTGGATCGTATCGGAACCCTCATCCGCCAACTCCGTCATCGACTCGACGACGTCATTCAAGATGTAGATATCATCACCAGACCCACCCGTCAGAATATCAAACCCATCGCCGCCATCCAGCACATCGTTACCGCTTCCACCGAGCAGCGTATCGATACCAAGCCCGCCGTTCAAAGTATCGTCGCTGCCATTGCCGGTCAGAACATTGGAGGCATCGTTGCCCGTCAAGGAGTCAGAACCCGAGCCGCCTCTGGCGTTTTCGATCACGACGCCATTGGCAATCGTGAACCCGCCCCGCATTATGGGCGATTGTTCAGAACTGACATAGCCACCACCGCCCGCTTCGGAAAGCAAAGTCGCAGCTCGGAGATCGAGCACAACGCTATCCGAACCTGCATACGACATTTCGTCAATGCCGCCGGCATCCCACAAGCATTTCCAAAACGGCACCAATCCGGTCGCGTCGTCGATTGCGTACACGGTATCGCCTAAATTGAAAGTGGTGTTGGCACCGTACATCTGCTGGATAGCTGCGATGTCGAAGGCCATCGGACCGGAGATATGGCCATTGAGTATATATTCAACGGCCGACGACTGGTCACTGAAGTCGTTGTACGACATGACCGTATAAACGGTCTGATTAAGCCCGAGATCACCCGTGTCAAAAGGATCGGTGACGCCTGGGAACGCCAATTCGCCCGGCATGTCGGCGTGCGGGTGATTAAGACCCAGCCCATGCCCTATTTCATGAACGAACGTTTCGAACGAAAGCGTACCCGGCAACGGGCTGGCACCCAAATGGCCGACGCCATATCCGTTGGCCGCACCGTCGCCGTCGAAATATCCGCTCGCGGTTCCAATCGCGTCGGGAAGTTCATGGGCCGCAAGCGCGCCAGAGCCGATCAGAATGTCGATAGTGCTGGAGGCATAAAGCCCTTCCTTCCACTCGGCTTGATTGGGAAACAGCACCTGATCGAATGTGACGTTGGCCACGTTGGCCCAAGTCTGCGCTGCGGCCGTAAAGCCGTCTTTCTCGGCGGTTGTCCACATGCGGCCGCCAATGGTCGGATCGAAGTGGAAATAGTATTTGATATGGGCATCCTGGCCGACGTCGAGCCACGACTGCCCCTTCAAAACGTCGATGTACGGATTTGCCACAAAGCCCCCTCAAAAAATGCTCCGTGCTCTTACACTTTAGCCCGCCGGAAAATGAGGCACAGCCGTGACTTTTACGGAATAACAGCTCTGCCGGGACGGCGCGGCAACACGTCCCGTGCCCGGCCCTGCATTGCCCGCCGCCCCAGCCTCCGCTACACCCTGTCCCCATGAAAAAACCTTCTGCAAAATCCTCCCCCGCATCCGCGGGGCGCCCGGCATCGGCAGCCGTCCGCACGCCGTCAGACCTCATGAAAACCATTCACGTGCGTGGCGCGCGCGAACACAACCTTAAGAACGTGGATCTCGAAATCCCGCGCGACGCGCTGGTCGTGTTCACGGGGTTGTCGGGCTCAGGCAAATCCTCGCTGGCGTTCGATACCATCTACGCCGAGGGCCAGCGCCGCTACGTCGAGAGCTTGAGCGCCTATGCCCGCCAATTCCTCGAGATGATGCAAAAGCCGGATGTCGATCACATCGACGGCCTGTCGCCTGCGATCTCGATTGAACAGAAGACGACGAGCAAGAACCCGCGCTCGACCGTCGGCACGGTGACCGAAATCTACGACTACCTGCGATTGCTGTTTGCCCGCGTCGGCGTGCCGTATTCGCCGGCCACCGGCTTGCCGATTGAAAGCCAAACCGTTTCGCAAATGGTTGACCGCGTGCTGGCACTGCCCGAGGGCACGCGTCTCCTGTTGCTCGCGCCTGTCGTACGCGGCCGCAAAGGCGAATACCGCAAGGAAATCGCCGAGTGGCAGAAGAAGGGCTATCAGCGCCTCAAGATCAACGGCGAGGTTTACGACATCGCCGATGCGCCGAAGCTCGACAAGAAATTCAAACACGACATTGACGTGGTCGTAGACCGCATTGTCGTAAAGAAGGATCTCGGCACGCGCTTAGCTGACTCATTCGAGCAAGCCTTGAAACTCGCCGACGGCCTGGCGATTACAGAATACGTCGACAAGCCTCTTTCGATTGCGCGGGGCGACTCTCCTTCGTCGAGCCGGCCGCCCCGCGCGGACGACGATGTGAGAAGCGCGACCGGCGGAAAAATCGAAAAAGGCGATCAACCCGGCGCGTTCAAAAATAAAAACGAAACGCACGAGCGCATCGTGTTCTCCGCGCGCTTCGCGTGTCCCGTGTCCGGCTTCACGATTGACGAGATCGAGCCGCGGCTGTTTTCGTTCAACGCCCCCGCCGGCGCCTGCCCGACGTGCGATGGGCTCGGTTCGGAGTTGCGCTTCGAACCCGATCTCGTGGTTCCGGACGCGTCACTCAGTCTCGACAAAGGCGCGATTTTCCCGTGGGCCAAAACCGGTGCCACCTCGCCTTATTACGAGCAGACGCTGGAAAGCCTCGCCAAGCACTACAAGGTCGCCATGAAGACGCCGTGGGAGCGGCTGCCAAAGCACGTGCAGCTCGCCATCCTGTTTGGCTCGGGCGACGAGGACATCGCGTTCACCTACTGGGACGGCTCGCGCAACTACACCACCGAAAAACCGTTTGAAGGCGTGATCGGCAACATCCAGCGGCGTTGGAAGGAAACCGACAGCGATTGGGTGCGCGAAGAACTGTCGCGTTATCAGGCGGCACACCCGTGCGAAGCCTGCAACGGCTATCGTCTCAAACCGCAGGCACTCTCGGTCAAAATCGGGGCTAAACACATCGGCGAAGTTGGCGATCTGTCAATCAAGGCCGCTAACCTATGGTTCGCGGATATCCCGAAAACCTTCACCAAACAGCAAGCCGAGATTGCCACCCGCATCCTCAAGGAAATCCGCGACCGCTTGAAATTCCTGAACGACGTGGGCCTGGAATATCTGACGCTGTCGCGCTCATCAGGCACGTTGAGCGGTGGCGAATCTCAGCGCATCCGCCTCGCCTCGCAAATCGGCTCCGGCTTGACCGGCGTGCTGTACGTGCTTGATGAGCCGTCCATCGGGTTGCATCAGCGTGACAATGCGCGGCTGCTTGAGACGCTGCGCCACCTGCGCGACATCGGCAACACCGTGATCGTGGTCGAACATGACGAGGACGCGATTTTAACCGCCGACTACGTGGTCGACATCGGCCCGGGTGCTGGCATTCACGGCGGCCAGATCATCGCGCAGGGCTCGCCCCAGGATATCATCGATACGCCTGAAAGCTTGACAGGCGATTATCTCTCAGGCCGCCGCGCGGTCGCCGTGCCGCGCAAGCGCCGCGAGGCCAACGGCAAAGCGCTCACCGTCATCGGCGCGCGCTCGAATAATTTGCAGAATGTCACCGCGTCGATCCCGGTCGGACTGTTCACCTGCATCACCGGCGTGTCCGGCGGCGGCAAATCCTCGCTGTTGATCGACACCCTGTTCAAGGCCGTGGCGCGCAAACTGAACAACGCCAAGGAGCATCCGGGAGAGCACGACAAAATCACCGGCATCGAGCATTTCGATAAGATCATCGACATCGATCAGTCGCCGATTGGGCGCACGCCGCGCTCCAACCCTGCCACCTACACCGGCGCATTCACGCCGATGCGTGAATGGTTCGCAGGCCTGCCTGAGAGCAAAACGCGCGGCTATGAGCCGGGCCGCTTTTCGTTCAACGTCAAAGGCGGGCGCTGCGAAAAGTGCCAGGGCGACGGCGTTCTGAAAATCGAAATGCACTTCCTGCCCGACGTTTACGTGACGTGCGAGGACTGCAAGGGCAAGCGTTACAACCGCGAGACGCTGCAGGTCACCTTCAAGGACAAATCGATTGCCGACATTCTCGACATGACGGTCGAGGAAGGCGCCGAGTTCTTCCGCGCGGTGCCGTCGATCCGCGATAAACTTGAAACGCTGGCGCGCGTCGGCTTGGGTTACATTCACATCGGCCAGCAGGCGACCACGCTGTCGGGCGGCGAAGCGCAGCGCATCAAGTTGTCGAAGGAATTATCGCGCCGCGCGACCGGGCGAACGCTTTACATTCTCGACGAGCCGACCACGGGATTGCATTTCCACGACGTCGCCAAGCTGCTTGAGGTGCTGCACGAGCTGGCCGACGCCGGCAACACGGTCGTCGTGATCGAACACAATCTTGAAGTCATCAAAACCGCCGACTGGATCCTCGACCTCGGCCCCGAAGGCGGCGACGGCGGCGGGAAGATCGTTGCCGAAGGCACGCCGGAGGACGTAGCGAAAGTGAAGGAGAGTTACACCGGCCGGTATTTGAAGGAGCTGTTGGCAAGAAGGCCGGTGGCGGGAGCGGAGAAGCAGGGGAAGGGTGGGAAGACGTGATCAACCAATGAGCACTACACTTCCGATCATCCGCAGCAATGTCTTGGCGGGCCGTATTCGCGTATCCCAACATGGCATGCAGGAGCTTTCGGACGACAGCATCCTTCTGCCGGAGGTCATTGCGAGCCTTGCCAGTGCGTCGGTCGTGGAGGATTATCCCGAATACGCCAAAGGGCCATGCGTTCTCTGCCTGCAAACGGACGGCCAAGGCGATGCGATCCACGTCTTGTGGGGCTTGGCGGCGCAGTGCCCCAACATCGCGACGATCATAACAGCCTACAGACCTGATCCGGAACGCTGGATGGACGATTTAAGACGAGGAAGCCG
>JABFRT010000066.1 GCA_013141015.1 Hyphomicrobium sp.
TTCGCGTTTTGATAGCCACGGCAATAGCCAGCTGTTTTTCCCCGAATTTTCCAAGACTAACGGCGGCATCGCCCAGGACATGGATCAAGAGCGCAGTAGCCGTGCCTTCGGCAAATTCAGTTATGGTGATTTCACTTTACGGGGCGGATATATTAACCGTTTCAAACGCATACCCACAGCTTCCTTTGATGCGCTTTTCAACGATAAAAACACTTTCAGTGTAGATAGCCAGGGCTATGTCGACCTGGATTACCTCACGCAAATCAATGCTGACCTGGGCTTGGAGGTACGCGCCTTCCATCACTGGTATGATTACCATGCCATTTCGCCTTATGCGCTTAATAACAGAAAGCCCCCCATACCTCGTATTGAGAACTTTGAAGGTGCAGATGCCCGTTGGTGGGGTGGTGAAGTCAAGCTGACCGGCACCCAATTCGACCTCCATAAATGGGTTGCCGGCCTCGAAGTACAATACGACCAAGATCAGCATTTCCTGAGCTATTACATCAATCCTCCTGAGTCTGGCTTTAACACGAATAATAGTGGCTGGCGGGTAGGACTTTATGTGCAGGATGAATTCCGCATCACCAATAGCCTACTCCTCAATGCTGGACTGCGCCTGGATCACCACCACTTGATCAATAGCTTGCAGCTTAACCCCCGTATTGGCCTGATTTGGGACATCACCCCTGCTTTCACCGCCAAACTACTGTATGGCTCGGCCTTTCGCGCTCCCAACATTTTGGAACATGATTTGAATGACCCAACAGCCAAGCAACCGTTACCCCAAGAAGAACGCATCAAAAGTTATGAAGCGGTCGCAGAGTGGTATCCTGGGGGTGGGGTCAAATTGCTGGGTACCCTGTTCTACAACGATATAAACAGGGTGCTTGCCGTAGACCCTGATACGTACAACACTGTCAACACTGGAAAGTTCCATACCCTGGGTTTTGAACTCGGTGCGGAAAAGCTCTGGGACAACGGCCGCCAATTGAAATTGACCTGGACGCACAACAATACCCGTGACTTAAGCACTAACGGCGGGAGTTGGGCATCAGATTCACCCAAAAACCTGGTCAAAGCGCATTATGCCGAACCTTTGTTATATGACAAGCTGCGGCTGGGGTTCGAAGAAATTTTTGTGGATGAACGCTTAACCAGCAACAACAATATCGCGCCCAGTTATCACCTGACCAACATCAACCTGTCCTTGACCAAGCCCCTATACGGCTTTCAGGCTTCCCTTGGTGTATATAACGTACTTGACCAGCACTTCAAGATAGTGGCTGGCCCTAATTTTACTCAAGATACCTTAGCCATGGATGGCCGCACCGTACGTTTTCGTTTGGAATACGGCTTCTAGCTATTATAATGGTTATGCGATGCACACCGTTGATCAAAAGACTAAATGCCATTGCCTTGGTGATGTGGTTCTTGTTGGCCAACATTTCTGCTGCTGCCCCGACTAGCGAGATTCAGGCCTTGACGGTGGCCTTTCTCTATAATTTTATGAAATTAAGCGAATGGCCAGATGAGGCAGTGGGCAACGAACTTATCTTGTGCGTTACCCAGGCAAGGGATTTTGGCCACGAACTGGATTCTATTTCAGGTAGGGAAATCCAGGATAAAACCTTAAAAGTGAAACAACTGATGCCCGGCGATGACCCACTCAAATGCCAATTACTTTTTTTGCCTAGCGAAGAAAAGCCCCTGCGTATGCAAGAATGGCTTAAAGCCATAGAGAACGCACCCGTACTCTCGGTCAGTGATATGGACGGGTTTCTCGACCAAGGTGGCATGATTGCTTTAGCCAGCGACGCTAACCGCTTGCAATTCGAGGTCAATCTGGAGCGTATCGAGAACTTGGGCATCAAGATGAGTTCACAAATACTGCAAATAGCCCGTGCGGTTCGGGGGAAATGATGAGGCGGACAATGCAGGCGCAGAAAAAACGCACAATTGCCGACAAGTTGCGCCAAATCATCATGACTTGCCTGGCTTGTTCAATGCTGATTGTCTTTACAATAGTGGCAGCAAATGAGATTATAAAATCACTGAATACATCCCGCCAGCAACTTGAGTCGCTTGCCCAAGTCACCGCCAGCAACTCGCAGGGTGCTTTGATATTTCTCGACAGTAAGACCGCCCAGCAAATTTTAGACTCCCTAAAAGTGATTCCATCTATCACCGAAGCCGCACTGTATACCGCCAATGACAATAACATCGCAAGTTTCAAACACCCCTCTGCGAAGTGGCTTCCACTATGGCTGCCAGGACGAGAACTATCGATCGAACAACCTGTCATAGTAGGCAATGACCACGTGGGCAAGCTTAAATTACACGCTGAGCTTAGCCAAATGTGGCTTGAACTCATTTTCAATCTCGGCATATTTGCCGCAGCCATAATGCTGACCTTCTTGATAGCGACATGGTTTGCACGCCACTTGGCACTTAAGGTGACCCAACCCATAGGGGAGCTGGCCAAGGCTGCATTGGCGGTATCAAAAGCCGACAGCTACGAAATACGGGTGACCAAGCACGAAAACAATGAGGTAGGCTCCTTGGTCGATGCCTTCAATGCCATGCTGGAAAAACTCCACCGAAGGGATCTGGAACTCGCCCAGCATCGAACCCGTCTCGAACAAGAAAAGGCGGCTGCCGAGGCCGCGAACGCTGCCAAGTCGCAGTTCCTGGCGAACATGAGCCACGAGATCCGCACGCCGATGAATGCCATCCTCGGCATGCTCAGGCTGCTGTTCAACACGCCCTCCAGCCACAGCAGCAGGCGACTACGCGCGCAAGATCCACAGCGTGCGGCGAAGCGCTGCTGGGGATCATCAACGACATCCTCGACTTCTCCAAGATCGAGGCCGGGCGGCTGGAGCTGGAGGCCGTGGACTTCAACCTGCACAAGGTTGTCGAGGACACCGTCGAGCTGTTTGCCGAGCTGGCGCACGGCAAGCCCCTCGAGCTGGCTGTTCGATATCGCGCCCGGAGTCCCCGCCGCGCTGATGGCGACCCCACCCGTTATCCGGCAAGTGCTCGGCAACCTGGTCGGCAACGCCGTCAAGTTTCACGCGGAAGGGCGAGATCGTCGTCGACGTCAGCTGGACGGGGCGGCAGCGACTGCCGACAATGGATGTCCAGATGGAGTTCGCCATCCGCGACACACCGGCATCGGCATCGCGCCCGGCCGTCCTGCCCCAGATCTTCACCGCCCTTCACCCGGCCGACGGCTCGACAACGCACAAATTCGGTGGCACGGGCCTGGGCCTGTCGATCTCGCCAGCGCCTGGTCGGATGATGGGCGGCGAACTCGGCGTTGACAGCCAGGTCAGCCAGGGCGGCGTGTTCGCGTTCACCCCTGCCCCTGGCAGCCGCCACCAGTGCCGAGCCGCAGCGGGCAGCCGGCTGCCTCCGGGCTGGTAAACCTCCGGCGCTGCGCCGGGTCGTCGAGGACAACCGCGCACCAACCGCGACATCTGCAAGACTACGCCCAGTCCTGGGGCATGGCCGTGGATGCCGTGCCCAAGCGCCCTGGCCGCCCTCGACCTGCTCAGGGGGGCGCGCCCGACAGCCAGCCCCTTACGACCTTGCCGTCACCGACATGAAGATGGCCGGCATGAACGGCCTCGAACTCGGCCAGCATCAAGGCGACCCGGCCTCGCAGCCATCCCCAGTCATAATTCACCTCCACCCAATACGCAAGGCGAAGCCGCCGAAGCCAAAGAAGGCCGAGGTTCGCCTCCTACCTGATCAAGCCCATCCGCCAAGGCCGACCTCCACCAGGGCGCTGCTGGATGCGCTGGTCTTCGGCCCCAAGACGCGCCGCCGAGGCCGCACCCCCCCACCGCCCAGCCGCCCGGCTCACCGCCCTGCGGGTCGCGCTGGCCGAGGACAACCCGTCAACCAGGGAAGTCGCCCGGCACATGCTGCAAGGCTTCAAGCTGCTCCGGTGGAGCTGGCCGACAACGGCAGCCAGGCAGCCCTCGGGCAGTCCGGACAAAACGCCTACGACCTCGTGCTGATGGACTGCATGATGCCCGAAATGGACGGCTACCAGGCCACCGCAGAAATCCGCCG
>JABFRT010000038.1 GCA_013141015.1 Hyphomicrobium sp.
CCATCACGCCACCGCCTTCAAGATTTGAACCATACGCGCGCCGGTGGCGGAGACCGTTCTCATCTTCGCATCCCGCCCTTTGAAGGCCGTCTGCTGAAGTGACGCCAGGACCGGGCGCACTACACTTCGGTGTCTGCGCTTCGGCAAAGCGCGACCACTTGGAAGTCCCCTCGCGGGATTTTGCGCCGGCAACGCGTGAGATGTGGGCTCGTACTTTGCTGAGGCTGTCGGGTTACGGCGCGAGTGCAGTGCGCGCCTAACCCGACCTACATTTCTTCGCTTTGATTGATCCGTGCTACGCGGGCTAGGTGGGGTCAAACCCACTTGTAGATTAATACCAGCCCACTCGGTTGGTCTGTAAGAGTAATTCGTCATGGCGCTATGGTTCCTTCGCTATTGAATCATGTTGGGGCCGAAGGCAATGCGCCGCCGCTGTGCCGTTAAATTCGGAAACGTCCGACACCTTACGAACACCCACTGAACGTGCAGAGTACAAAGCGCAGAGACTCTGTTCCGCGCGAACTCGTTCAGCTTGGTTTACCAATTGAATTCCGAATGAGTTGAAAGCGCCCTGAAGAATGCAATCAGCATTCGGCGATTGCGCCAGAACGACGGCCAACACAATGTCATGACCGGAATTCGAAAAAGCTGTCATCGCGCAACCTTCGCCTGATGGGGGCATATGCTCTTTGAGAAAATTGACCTGAGCGGAAGTGAAACCCGCAGAGATGAATTTCTCGGGTCGATGCTTCAAATCTAGAAATATGTTCTCGTCAAACATGAATGCAATGTCGGCTGGCGATCCGCGGTCCACCGCAACACCCGCAAGTTGACTTAGTCTCGACATGCTTTCACTTATGTGATCATTGACTTCGAGTGCCCGGTTTCCAACCACAGAATACTTCATGCTCGTCTTAGACCATGAGAGGGCTATATCCTCAGCGCCAACAGTGGCAAATCCGGCGAGAATGAAACGGCGGCGCGTTTCTGCATTTTCTTCGGGAAATTTCGCCAGCTACGATAACCGCTATTGCGGCAACACCCAGAATGGCCGTCGCGGCCATAGCCGCTCGCTTCACATTTCGATTTTTTGAATTCAGATCGTATTGAGGCATAGAACCGCAATCCTAAAAGTCTTGTCGATTTGATCCAGAATTCACTTCGGCACCATGCCTGAACTTGGCGTAGCCTGCACAAGGATCCAGTATTGTGGAATGCAACAGACGGAACCTGCGCGACCGTCGTAATTCACTTTGAATTTGCACCAGCGTTCGCCGCGAGGACTGCGCGATTTTTTTACCCCCCCCCATCACGCAACCGCCTTCAAGATCTGAACCACGCGCGCGCCAGAGGCGGAGACCGTTGTCATCTTGGCATCCCGCCCTTTGAAAGCCGTCTGCTGGAGCGACGCCAGCAATTGCGGCAACGCGCGAGCGTCGCCGATCGCATCGACCAGCCACAGCGTATCGCCCGACCGCCATTCGTGGGGCGCAAGCCGGATGGGGGCATCGAAGTTTTGCGATAGCCGCTGATCGACCTCGGGCGACACGAAAGCCCATAGAGCGACGGCGACCGGAACCGCTTGTCCGTTGACCTGCGCATCGGGAAACGCGAATTGCCCCGTCATGACGGGCGGCAGCACAAGCGCTTCAAGATCCGCCAGCGCCGTCTGCCGGTACGGCTGCGAGCGCATCAGAACCATGACGATGCGCGTGAAAGCCAAAGCGAATTGAACGTCTTGCGGCGAGATCTTCGTGCGGTCACCGGCACTTGCTGAAGCCTGTGCGGACACGGGTGCTGCTGCGGCGGCATGGGGAGACATGGGGTGTGGTCCGCCTTCAGGGTGCGGGGCCGTCTCGGCGCCCTGCCACGTTTGCCAGCCTCGATTGCCAGCCTCGATCGAGTGCCCGGATTGTGCTTCAAAACACGGAACTTGCAAGGTGCGGCGCTTGGCACGCCGGCCGCCGCGCACGACCGCTTGCAATCGGCGGGCGCGGCGCGTAGAAGGCTGCTTCCGCCGCAGGCCTCTCCGTCTCAATGGATGCCCCGGCAGGTCCCAGCTTGGGGGATCGTCTAATGGTAGGACTGCAGACTCTGACTCTGCCTGTCTAGGTTCGAATCCTAGTCCCCCAGCCAATAAAATCAACAACTTAGCTGACTCCGCCACAATCTAGCGACCAGCCTAGCGACCACAAATCTTCAACCAGCAGGACGGGCGCAGCTCGGCTGCGGGCAACCGGTGCGTGGACATCAACGAATTCCGTTCGCTTTGGCTACCAGACCGAAGCGCTTTGATTTCGCTTTTTCCAAACGCAATGACGCAACTCAAAAGATACGTGCAGAAACTATCGCATGATGATCTATCTGAGCTGCACCCGGTTTCGTAGACATGCACTTAAGCTAATCGCATCTTCGCCTCGAAGTCGACGGGGCTGATGTAGCCGAGCGTCGAATGCCTGCGGCGGAGATTGTAGAACCTCTCAATATAGTCGAAAACATCGGCTCGTGCCGCATCGCGCGTTTGATAGATTTTGCACGCCGTCCGCTCGGTCTTCAGCGTCGAGAAGAAGCTCTCCATCGCCGCGTTATCCCAGACGTTGCCGGAGCGCGACAGGCTGCACGTGACGCCTTGTTCCGTCATCAAGCTCTGGCATTGCTCGCTCGTGTATTGCGTGCCGCGAACTGAATGATGCAACAGATCGCGGGGCCGTCCGCGGCGCCAGAGCGCCATCATCAGCGCATCGGCGACAAGATCTGCTGTCATCTGAGCCTGCATCGACCAGCCGACGATCCGGCGCGAGAAGAGATCGAGCACAACGGCAACGTAGAGCCAGCCTTCCGCCGTCCAAATGCGGGTAAAGTCGGCAACCCATTTTTTGTTGGGCCCGGCGGCGTTGAACTGCCGGTCGAGAATGTTGGCCGCCAGTCCGGCTGCTGGGCGATTGCCGGGATCGCTTGGCAGCCGCCGGCGCCTTGGCCTGGCTTTCAAGGCATTCGCCTGCACCAACCGCTCGACCGCGTGCAGGCCGCAATCGAACCCGGCGACGAGTACATCACGCCAAACGCGGCGTGCTCCGTACGTCCGGTCACTGTCGAGAAAGCTTTTGCGAATTTCTTGGCTCAGCGCCTCGTCGCGCCGTGCCCGGCCGCTTGGGCCACGTGCCGTCCTAGCATAAAAACCGCTGCGCGAGACACGCGACGCGCCTCGCAGATGAGTGTGACCGGCCAAATCCCCCGGTGCTTCGCGACGAAGGAAAACATCATGTGTGGTCCTTCGCGAAGTAGGCTGCGGCTTTTTTTAGGATGTCGCGCTCGGCTTTGAGCTTCTGAACTTCGCGCTTCAAGCGCTCGATCCCGGCCTCAACCGGCTTCATGTGCCCCTGCCCCGGAAATGCATGCCCGGGATCGGCGTCGAAATCCCTCATCCACTTGCGGAGGACGTTCTCATGCACGCTTAAGTCTCGCGACGCCTGGGCGGCAGATACGCCCCGCTCCCGAACCAGCCGCACCGCCTCGATCTTGAACTCTCGCGTAAACTGACGCCGTGCCATATCGCTCCTCCAGCTTCACAAAACCACCTTAACCTGGTGTCCGTGAAACCGGCAGCAGCTCACATCGGGCTTATGTCGGTACGTCCGCAACAGACTGCTTAGACATTACGAGCAGCCGTCAATGTGGACGAGAACTTAGCTTGCTCAAACTGGCATTTCGGCGAGCATTTTGCGCAGCTGTTTGGTCGCTGGCGTGACGATAGCGACGAAATAGGCTTCCCGCAGCCGCCTTTGAGCAGCGCCTGTGCTGGTATAGCCCTTAGCGCCTTGATGCAGCATCGCGTAGTGCGCGGCTGATACCGTTGCGTCACCGGCCGCTAAGCGGGCTTCGACAACACGGCGGAAATAAGCGTTGCTGGTGTCGAACGGCGTTGCGCACAGTGACCAAACCTCGGCTTCAAGCGCGGCGAGCGTCGCTTCGAACTCCTCCGGCTGCTTTTCGATGTACTTATTGACGTGACCAAGAGTTGTGCGTTCGGCCTTCATCAACGCGATGCAATTGCGGATCAGGCCGAACGCCATGCCCGCTTGCAGTAAAATAAAACCAGCGCGGATGCGCGGAATGTAATCCGTGATGGGTGCCGCCAGGACCAACGCGTCGGGAATGAATGCGTCGCGCATTTGTACGCAATAGGTGCGCGTGCCATCAAGTGCGACGAATTCGGTATTCTGCACGATTTTGACGCCATCGCCCGCGCAATCGACAACCGCCATCACGCGATGTTCGGGATTATCCTGCAGAGCGAAAATGCCGCCGAAAAAATGATCGGGCCCAAGGTTCGAGACCCACGGCAGAACACCGGTGACCGCGTATCCGCCATCGACGCGGCGGGCCGCCAACTTCAAGCGTTCGATGCCATAGAACGTCTTCATGGGGTTGGAGAGACCGGTTCCGCCGAGCGCGTCGCCAGCTGCCACCCGGCGCCCAAGCGTCGCTTTGAGAGCGCTATTGCCGGAGGTTTCAATGTACCAACCGAGCGCGTTCTGGCACCACATGCAAAACGCCGTCGATAGGCAATGTTCGCTGACGGCGCTCATCGCTTCGATCGCGCTGCGCAAATCCGGCGTGCCGCCAGCGATACCCGGAAGATGCAAATTATACGCGCCCGCTTGCCCGAATGCGCGGACGACGTCTTCTGGATAATAACCTTCCCGATCGATCGTGGTGATGAGCGGCGTCAACTCGCGTTGCGCGATGGCGCGGACGTTATCGACGACGCTGATTTGAGATGGGGCATGGGCGGGGCGTGCGGTCTCCGCGACGGCAAAGGCGCTCTCGGTCATCGGCTTCGTCTCCCGTTGGTCTCATCCCGCTTCGAGAAGGCGTCCGGCGATCTGATCACAAGACCGCCGGACAGCTCTTGCGCAGCATCAAGCCGGCTGCACGTCCAGATTGACCGGACGGATAAACGTGTTGGCAACCGGCGACCACTTGACGACGTGATTGATCAACGCATCGACATCGGCCTTCGGCGCATCGCATTCCATATCGACCTTGATGCGCACGTCGGTGAAGCCGACCGGCTTTTCGCTGACGTCGCCCGTGCCCCAAACGGCAGTAATGTTCAAATCGCCTTCCAGTTGCAGTTCGAGTTTCTGAACTTTCCAACCGCGATTGACCGCGTTGGCGTGCAAACCGACGGCGATGCACGAGCCGAGGGCTGCGAGGGACGCTTCCGAAGGGTTCGGCGCAGTGTCATCGCCGAGCAATCCCGGCGGCTCATCGACGATGTAGGGCGGCAGATCGCGGATATAATTAAGGTGGCGGAACTTCTTTTCGGCGACGGTCCGGCACTTCAACGTGCGGATGGCTTTCGGATTCGATTTCGCCGTGGCGATCAATTTATCGAGGCCGCCTTTGTCGATCGGTTCGAGGCCAGCAAGACATCCGGTCAATACGACGTTCGGTTTTGTATCCGACATGTTCTTCTTATCCTTCCCTAGAGTTACGGTGAGTGACTTACGTTGAGCATTGAAACATTAGTCGTGACGCAGCCACGACAATCTCTGAATGAGCTTCTGCAAGGCCAGATCGAGCGTAAAGCCGATCATGCCAATAACCAGAACGGTGGCCGCAAGACGATCATATTCCAGCGTGTCGCGGGCATCGTTGATAGCGTAGCCAAGTCCGGACTTCACGCCAAGATATTCAGCCGGCACGAGTACAATCCATGCAACGCCGAGAGCGAGGCGGATACCGGTCAGAATATCCTGCGATATGGCCGGGAAAATCACCGACGTCAGCAGTTGCCGGGGATTTGCCCCAAGATTTCTAGCAACCTTGAGCCATGCAGGATCAATGCGGCGCACGCCGGCTGCCGTCGAAAACAGGATCGGCCAGACGGCAGCGACGCCCACCAGAAATATAATCGCGCGATCCCATGTTGCAAAGGCAAGTACGGCAACCGGCATCCAGGCTAGTGGACTAATCATGCGCAGAAACTGAAATGGAACGTTAGTCAGTTCGCGGGCGATGCGTGACCGCCCGATCAAGATGCCGGCAGGGACGCCGATGACGATCGCCCAAAGCAAGCCGGCGGCAATGCGCAACAGACTGGGGCCTGTCATGTGAATGACTTCGCTGGACGCGAACATTGCCGCCAACCGTTTCAACGCCGGCAGCGGCGCGAAATCCGAAAACGAGGCCGTCGCAGGATTTCTGGCAATCAATTCGCCGCCGATCCACCACAGCAGCAGTAGTCCGGCGATGCCGGCCAATGTCAGCCCAAGCGTAAAAAGCCTTCCGTGCGGATCGGCGTCGGAATGCAGACGGGCAGCGCTATCCTCGCTGCCCGAATTAACAATGTGCGATTCTGGAGAAGGCTGAGCCTTCATACTTTGAGTATCTCCTCACGCACGAATGGATCACCTTTGGACACACTCGGATCGTTCTTCCATTGTGGGAACTTTTCAAGTGCCTTGCGCACGAAGGTGTAGTCGACCAAATCTTCGGCGACAAGCTTTGGATCTAGCCCCTTCAAGAACGCCGTATCGCCAGAAACGACCGTCTTGTTCATTGCTTCTACGATCAGTTTGGTCGCGCTTGGATATGGCCAGGGTTGGAAGTCGATACGGCCGTTGCCCCATTCGGGATGCTGAATAGCTTTGCTCGCGCCGTAGGTTTCAGCATCGTACTTTGTCATCGCGCGTTCGACGACTTCGACAGGTACGGGCAAATAGCCTTCGCCGTCCTTCGATAAGAGACGCGCAACTTCCTTTTTGTTCTCGGACGCGTAGATTGCCCCATGCACCACGGCGTTAACGACCTTCTGCGTCCACTCAGGCTTCTTCTTGGTCACGTCTTCATTCATCGTGATGACGCAGCACGGGTGGTTTTTCCAGATGTCTCCGGTGAAACGCAGCATGCGCGCCCCGGCTTTGATTTCGCCGAGCGCATTAAAAGGCTCGGCGACGATGTAGCCGTCGATCTTTTTGGCGGCGAGGGCGGGTGGCATATCCGGCGGCTGCAGGATCTGCAGGTTGACTTCCTTCGGGCCGATCACTTCGCCTTCGCCCTTAATCACAGGCGTCAGACCGGATTCGCGCAAAGCCAATTGCAGCACGATATTGTGCATCGAGTACCAGAACGGCACCGCAATCACCTTGCCGCCCAGTTCGGCAAAATTGGTTGCCGTAACATGACTGCCGACCACAAGGCCCGACCCGTTGGTGTGACCCCACGCGACAATTTTTGCCGGGAACTTGTTGTTGTACCGCATCCAAACGGGGATCGGCTTCAGCAAATGGACGACGTTGAATTTAGAGGCAGCAAAGCTTTCGACCAGAGGTGACCATCCACGGATCAGCGTCGGTCGTTCGGCCTCAAGGCCTTCTTCCTTGAAGAAACCCTTGGCGTGCGCAACGAGCAATGCGGTGGCATCGGTGATCGGCAAATATCCAATACGTACGATATCATCTTCAGCGGCGCGCGCAGCACTAGGGTAGCCGCCGAAGGCCGAGCCGAACGCCGCGAGCAGGCCGCCGCGCGCCAGCATGTCGAGCGTATAGCGGCGCGTTACACTGGAATCATGTTTGGCCTCAACGGCGTGTTCGCCGATATCGTGATCGCCGTCACAGCCGCACGGCAAATGCTTTTCATCCGTCATCTTAAAGTACCTCGTTGTCATTGATAGCCAGATTTTAAATGGTCCAGTCGGTGCTAGGCGAAGATATCGATCGTCCCGCCGCACCCTCATAGGCTTCGATCAAGGCTCGTTGCGCTTGTTCAAAGCCGGGTGCACCCGTTAGCGTATCCGCCGACCGCACAGTCACTTCGTTGCGAATGCGGCCCGGATGCGCCGCCATTATGAAGGCGCGGTCCGACATCAACGCCGCTTCGTTGATATCGTGCGTGACCAGCACCAGTGTGATGCCGAGTTCACGGGCTATGCGACGCACATCGCGCTGCATGGTGCTGCGGGTGAAGGTGTCGAGTGCGGAGAACGGCTCGTCCAGAAGTAGCGCTTCGGGCGACAGCGCGAGCGAACGCGCCAGGGCAACGCGCTGCTGCTGACCGCCGGACAGATCTTGCACATTGCGGCTCGCATATGAGCCAAGTTCGACTAAGTCCAGCAACTCCGCGACGCGCGATTTGGCTTCACTCTGCCGGCCATTAAAGCGCAGCCCGAGTGCCACGTTGTCAGCCACGCTTGCCCAGGGAAACAGCGACGGCTGCTGAAACATCATCACCCAGCGTGGCGAGGGGTGGCGGATAACCAAGCCGTTGATTGTCACTTCACCCACCGAGGGCTTCACAAGCCCAGCGATGATATGGAGCAACGTCGACTTGCCACAACCCGACCGGCCGATGATGGCGGCGGCCTCGCCAGAAGCGATTCTTAAGTTGATATCTTGGAGGGCATTCTCTTTGGCGTGGCGATAGCGATGGGTCAGACCGGTGACGCGGATTTCAGCGCCGCGCACATGGCCCGTAACTGGCGCGTGCCACCCTGGAAATTTGCCCTCGACCGAGGCGCTTGTGTTCGTCATCTTACGTCGTGTCCTCGTACCCGCCCAGATCAATCCAAGCGGCCGGATAACAGCAGATGGAGAACAAATTTTCTACAGCGAGCTCGTTAAAGCTATCAAAAAGCAAACCATTCCAACTTTGCGCCAAAGACCGGAGTGCCCGTACTATTGTTGTGGCGGTCATTGCAATCAAACTACTAAGGAACCGCCGTCAACGCCCGCTTATTGAAGTCCAGCATTGCGGATAACGTCGCCGTGATATTGGCCGCGTCAACTCGCGCCACTAGAATAGAAGTTTTATTGCGCCGAGTGTCTTATCGCCTGACCAACCATAAGTGACATTGGTCATCTTGGTGCAGTGCAACGCTCTCTTTTTGCCAAGCTCGTCGCGAAGCCATTCAAAGCAGGCAACTCCAGCATGAAGTCAGAATTCTCACTCGATGCGGCAATCGGGCAAACGCCACTCATCCTTTTGCGACGTGCGTCGGAGCAAACCGGCTGTACAATTCTCGGCAAAGCCGAATTCATGAACCCGGGCCAATCCGTCAAAGATCGCGCGGCACTCTTTCTGATACAGGACGCCCTGGCGCGCAAAGTGATCGAGCCCGGCGGCGTGATTGTCGAGGGCACAGCCGGCAATACGGGTATCGGCCTCGCTGTGGTGTGCAAGGCGTTCGGTCTGCGCGCCGTCATCGTGATGCCCGACACCCAGTCAGAAGAAAAGAAGGCTGCCATCCGCTTCCTCGGGGCGGCATTGGTCGAAGTGCCGGCGGTCCCTTACGCCAATGCCAACAACTATGTTCACTACTCATCCAGGCTCGCGGAAACGCTGTCAAAGACCGAGCTAAACGGCGCGTGCTGGGCCAATCAGTTCGACAACGTCGCCAATCGTGACGGTCACGTGAGGACGACCGCAGAGGAGATCTGGCTCCAAACTGACGGAAAGGTTGACGGATTTATTGCGTCTGTCGGCACCGGCGGAACACATTGGCCGGCACCGCGCTCGGACTACGCAAAAAATCCAAAACGATCAAAATCGGATTGGCGGATCCGCATGGGGCTTCATTGCATTCTTACTATACGACAGGAGATTTGAAGGCCGAAGGTTCGTCAATCACCGAAGGCATCGGTCAAAGCCGCATAACCAAAAATCTCGCTGGCTTCATACCGGATCACGCATACAGAATTGCTGATGACGAGGCCGTGAAGATTGTGCATCAGCTTGTTCAAGAAGAGGGCCTGTGTGTCGGAGTATCGACCGGCATCAATATCGCAGGCGCCATCCAGCTCGCCAAGGACCTCGGACCAGGTCACACCATCGTGACGATCCTTTGCGATCATGGCACCCGGTATGCTTCGAAATTGTTCAATCCGGCGTTTCTCCGCGGGAAGGGCTTGCTTGTGCCTGACTGGCTACTGGAGTCAAAGTCCCCACTACCTTCGGCCTTTGTTGCGACTTGAACGCACTATGACCAGGACGGCGACTGCGATACGTCAGCTGACTAATCGGCAACCTGAAGCGAAGAAAAGTCGATCTCCACGTTTTGGCTGTAAGCGGGACGCTCGCGGAGCCGCGCATACCATGCCGAGACGTGCGGTAGCGCTGGCCTCTCGATATCGAGGCTGAAATAGCGGAACATCAAAGCGCCGGCAGGGATGTCCGCAATTGTGAGCTGATCGCCCAGAATGTAATTGCGGTTCGCAAGATGGGCATCGAGTACGCCAAGACGGTCGCCGGCTCTCTTGGCAGCGTCGCGGATGGAAGAAAGATTGCGATCGGATGCGCGTGTCCTTATCAGGCCCCAGAAACAAACGGAATTGATGTCGTTGTAGAGGGTCGTGTTGGCCCATTCCATCCATTGGTCCGCTAACGCTTGCGCGCGCATATCTCTTGGTGTGAGTGTGTCGTGCCCGTACTGACGCGCCAGATAGCGCACGATCGCGCTGCTTTCCCACAGCGCAAAGCCGTTGTCCTCAATCACCGGAACGAGCCGGTTGGGATTGAGGGCATGAAATTCCTCGGTGTCCAGCCGACCGAACGTACCACCAGCATCAATACGCTCATGCGGCAGACCGAGTTCGGCCAGCGTCCACATGACTTTCTGAACGTTGATGGATGTCTTCCGGCCCCAAAGCTTTATCACGACGCTATCCTTTCGCTCGCGTTTAGCGTGGCTTGCAGCTTCAACAGCCTTTGCGCATTTCCGGACAACACCAGATCCAGGACGTCGCTCTTGAAGCCGAGGCGGCGATAATCTTCCACCGATTGGCCCATGGCGCGGAACGGATGCGACGACCCAAACAGCAATTGCTCGCGCAGGAAGCCGTTTGCCGCATCGACATAAAGCGCTCCGCCGGGCAGGAAAATATACATGTCCGGCACGAGGAATACGTTTGGGTAGCGGAATGCTACACCGATCACCTCGTTGACGTGCGGCCAGAGCCCGTGATGCACGACGATTTTGAGTTTTGGAAAAGTCCGCGCAACACGGCCCAGGGCTGCTGGGTCGTTGAATTTTAGGTCAGGCGTCGTTGGGCCCGACATCAGAAATACTGGAACGTCCCAGTCCTGCAACGCATCATAGAGAGGCGAAAACACCGGATTGTCGAATGCAATGGCGGGCGCGAGAAACCCAGGCTCGATGTTGATGGCTTTCAGACCAAGAGTTTGGATTGCGCGTTCGGCCTCCTGTACTGCAGCGGTTGTGCCCAATCGCTGGGGATCGACCGAGCCAACGCCTATCAAAGACGGGTGTGGACGCACCAGATCAGCAATCTCGTCGTTTAGATTTTGAATAGCCGGCGTGTCGCGGCCGATGACCGTTGCTTTAGATATCCCCGCGCCGCCAATTTCGTGCAGAAAGCCATCGACGGTGCGCGACCGCGTAAAGTGTGTCGCGTCCTTTGACCCGACCCGCTGATTGAGCCAACGGGCGGTCTCGAATTCGGGCGTGCCATCCCGAGCCCCATAGAAGTCGTGAAGAAAGGCCGGACGATTGCGGATATCGATAACGTTCAGGGTCATATAGAGCTTGTTCCATGCTGCTCGTGCAGACATGCATGTGAACGATGGCGCCACTCCGCAGCAACTAGAACAATCTGCAATGCTATTCTGTTTTTCGTATTTGCGGGTTTAGGGCCATTGCGCGACCAACGCGGTGCATGGATGCAGCATTTGGAAGCGCAAATAGATGACCACGGCACGGCATTCGGCCCACCCTGCGGCGTCGACAGACATAGTGATCATCGGCGGCGGGTTCACAGGTGCCGCCGTCGCGCTGCATGTCAGCCGGCTCGTACCCGATGCTCAAGTGACTGTCATTGAGCCGCGGCCCTTTCTGGGCGGCGGCTTGGCTTATGACGATGCCGATCCGGCTCATAGGATCAACGTGCCTGCTTCGCGAATGACGCTCTTTCCAGGTGACGGCGATCACTTCGCACGCTGGATAAATGCCAATGATGCGATTGCCCGTGACCCAGAGGCCAAAGCTGCAGACGGAAATATATACCCGCGACGGCAGATTTTCGGGCAGTATGCCTGGAGCTACGTCCAGCCGCTTGTCGTGTCAGGCAGGGTTCGTCACATTACGGCGCGGGCAACTTCGATTTCAAAGCACCATTCCTATTGGCAGATCGCCACCGATTCTGCTCCGGCGATCCAAGCGCGCATCGTGGTGCTCGCGACCAGCCATCCGCCGCCTGAGCCTCCGGCTCAGTTGGTGCCGCTTACGGGAACCCGCCAGCTGATCCCGGATGCATTACGGCTAGGTGCGCTTGCAGGAATTGCGCCCGATGCCAGCGTCGTCATCATCGGAACCGGCCTCACTATGGCAGACGTTGTCGCGACACTTGATGCGGGTGGACATCGTGGCCAAATCACGGCCTTGTCGCGCCGCGGCCTCCGATCACGTGGGCATCCGGCGAAACCAAGCGAGCCGTTTGGATTGTTCGTGCAGCCACGTCCTCCTACAACTGTGGAATTACTCCGCACTGTCCGGGCGGCGATCCGCAGGGCTGAGACAGAGGGATTGACGTGGCATTGCGTGTTGGATGCCGTACGCGGGCAGGCGCAGAAATTCTGGCCAGATCTCGCGCTCGCCGAACGCAGCCGCATCGTACGGCATTTACGTCCGTTCTGGGACGTTCACCGATTCCGGATTGCGCCGCAGGTCGAAGCTGTGTTGGACCGTCGTATCGCTGACGGCACTCTGAAAATAGTTGCAGCTTCCCTCAAAAGCGCAAGCGCAACACCGTCACTGCAATTAACTGCCATCTCCCGGCGTTCAGGTGAAACCTTAACATACTTTCCAGATTATGTGATCGTCACAACGGGGCCGGCGCATGCGTCCATTGTATCAACGCAGCCGCATCTTCAATCGCTCGCAAACGGCGGATGGATTACAGCTGATGCTTTGAGACTCGGAATCGCTTGCGATATGCAATGCCGCGCCCTCGGCCAAGACGCTAAACCTAGCGAAGGCCTGTTTGTTGCGGGTCCCCTCGCACGCGCAGCATTCGGAGAGCTGATGGGGTTGCCGCAGGTTTCGGAGCATGCACTCCGAGTCGCTGAGGCGGTGGAAGGCGTTTTCTCGGGAATTCGCTCACGTTTAACGGCTTGAAAGGGATGCACGCTGCGCCGGATCGAGGCGCAACGTGCCACTTTATTCTCAGCGTTGCGACGCCTTTTTCGTAGGCGACCAGATTTCGGCGTCCTTGGCATTTACGGCTTTCGGCAAGACGCCTTCGGCAAAGAAAGCGTCGGCGATTTTCTGTTGATCGACGAGATCTGATGCCGCCACCTCACGAACCTGATAGCTCCGCCGTTCGTTTGCGACCTCCACAACGGTGCTGTCGAGCCCCCAAGCCGGCGCCAGAATTTTGGCGGCATCTGCCGGATGGGCTTTGACCCATTCACCCGTCGACTTCAACAGATCAAACAGTGCCGCGATGACTTTCGGCTCAGCTGCCGCAAATTTTGTTGAGGCAAGATAGTAGCGCTGATAGCTCGCGAGCCCGGTGCCGTCCGAGAGGATGCGGACTTCGGCTTGTTTTTGAGCCGCTGCAACGAATGGGTCCCACGTCACCCAGGCATCGACGGCCCCCTTCTCAAAGGCAGCGCGGCCGTCAGCTGGTGACAGATAAGCGGGTTCGATATCCTTGAATTTCAGGCCGGCCTTGGCGAGCGCTGCAATCAAGAGATAGTGGCTCCCGGCCGCTTTCGTAACAGCGATTTTCTTCCCCTTTAGGTCGGCAACGGCGGTCAACGGCGACTTTGCCGGCACGAGGATCGCTTGCGCGGTTGGCGACGGCGTTTCCTGCGCGACATAGACGAGCTTGGCGCCCGCTGCCTGAGCAAACACCGGAACGGTGTCGGCGACGTCAGCTGAAACATCAATAGCGCCGACGTTCAATGCTTCAAGCAGAGGCAGGCCGCTCGGGAATTCGGACCACTTGACGGTGTAACCTAACGCTGACAACCGCTTTTCAATCTCACCATTGGCCTTCAGCAAGGTTATCAGCGTTGACGATTTTTGAAATCCGATGCGAACCTCTTTTTGGTCTGCGGCGCTCGCAGCCCCAAAGGGCTGCAGAATTGTGTAACCTGCAGCTAAGGCCAAAGCGGCCAAGGTGCGGCGAGTAATCATAGCGTTCTCTCCAAGCTCGAGCGGACATGCGCGGAATGCGCGTACTCCCAACAAGCTAGTGCTCCTGGCGACGCACCTTGGCCAATACGAAATTTTCCAAAGAATATTCGGAACTCTGCAATCGGTTCCGCGGGACCAATTACCTGTGGCCGATCGTGCGGCGTCATTTGAGCAAGTATGGGATGTTCACCGTAACAGCCTTTGTCGGGCAATCCGCTTGGCACGGCATGCAATACCAGCACTCGTCGTAAGCCATGTAGGCTTTTCCTGTCAGATCGCTAATTCTCAAAACATCGAGCGGGCAGACGTCCACACATACAGTGCAGCCCTTGTCTGCGATGCACTTTGCTTCGTCGATGATCACTGGAACAGACGACGATGTTTGCGCAAGTGGCATTGATGATCCTTGGTAACACGCTGAGATTGGGCGATTAGCCGCGCAAGATGCCGTAGGCGCCGCGCCAGTAGGTTAGGCTATCGGGTGTCTCGGCCTCGCGCGCGGCACGAACCGCCACGACGCGGCCAATCACGATAGCGCTCGTATGCCGCTCGACGAGCTCTTCGACTTCACAATCGATGGAAGCAAGCGCGCCTTGCAGAATGTGAGCGCCAGTTTCCAATTGGCTCCATTCCGCGCCTGCGTAGCGCTCCGCGCCTTTTTCGCCGCGACGGCCGCTGAAACGTTCGGCAACGTGTTGCTGGGATGGCGAGAGCACGTTGACTGCGAAAACGCCAGTTCGCTTTAGAACATCCCAACTCGATGAGTTCCGGTTGATGCAAAAAATCACCGTCGGCGGATCTGCCGCGAGCGACGAGACCGATGTGACGGTGAGTGCCGAAATATCATTGCCGGAGCCGATCGAGATCGCGCTGATTCCGCCGGCCAGCTGGCGCATTGCAGCGCGAAATTCCGAGGCATCGACTTCGGCTCTCTGATGGGCGCTTGCAAGTATCGCTTGAGACATATGTGGCCTTTCAATTAGGCGTCTTCGCCAGCGCGCGCGTCGCGGAACAATTCGTCTAGAATGAGCCCCTCGAGCGCTGCGATCTCAACAGAGCCACGCTGCCGGGGGCGCGGAATATCGACACGCAGGTCGAGCTTGATCACGCCATCTTCAATAACCAGCACGCGATCCGCCAGAGCGACCGCCTCCGAAACGTCGTGAGTCACCAGCAACGCAGTGAAGCCCTGGTCGCGCCACACCTGCTCCAAAAGCCTTTGCATCGAAATTCTTGTGAGGGCGTCAAGCGCGCCGAGCGGCTCATCTAATGCCAGAACCTTTGGTCGCGAAACCAGCGCGCGCGCTAATGCAACGCGTTGCTTCTGACCGCCAGAGAGCACAGCTGGCCATTCGCCTCGGCGATCACCAAGGCCGACTTCATTGAGTGTTTCGTGGGCACGCTGGCGGACAGCTGCATCACTGCGCTGCCGTCCGAGGCCGACTTCGACATTAGCCAGAACACGTGCCCATGGCAGCAGCCTTGGCTCCTGAAACATTACGCGGACAACACTCTGATCGGGCGCGGCTGCCGGATCCATGCCGTACCAGAATTCCCCATTGGTCGGCTTGTCGAGTCCGACTAGCAAACGTAGCAGGGTACTTTTTCCGCACCCGCTCTTGCCGACGATGGTCACGAACTGGCCAGCCGGGATGTGGAGATCAACGCCTTTCAGGACTTGCTGCGAGCCAAACGATTTGGTCAATCCGCGGATCGTCAGGCTGAGGCCTGATGAAGCGTCCGCGTGCTCGGCGTCCGCGGCTTTCCAGTACTCCGGAACCGATCTGTTCATAGCAATTGCTGCGGCTGTCATCGAGACCTCGCGCTAACGACGTTGGAAAGCTGGATGCCAACTGAGGCAACTGCGCTCAAGCAGGCGTGCTGTACTGTCGGCCACTTTGCCGAGCAGTGCGTAAATCAAAATGCTTAGAACAACGATGTCGACCAGCAGGAACTCGCGCGCCTGCATCGCCATGTAACCAATGCCCGATGACGCCGCGATTGTTTCGGCGACGATGAGTGTCAGCCACATAAAGCCAAGGGCATATCTTAGCCCAACGAAGATCGACGGTAGCGCTCCCGGCAGAATGACCCGCCAGAACAACTCCCACCGCGACATTCCGTAGGTCTTGGCCATTTCGATTAATTGCGGATCGACCGTCCGGATGCCGTGTAGCGTGTTGATGTAAATCGGGAAGAACACGCCCAGCACCACCAGAAAGATCTTGGCCGTCTCATCGATGCCAAACCACAGGATGACCAGTGGAATCAGCGCGAGGTGCGGAACATTGCGGACCATCTGAATAAGCGTGTCCGTGGCGCGTTCAAAGCCTTTCGATAGACCGTTTGTCAAACCAAGTATGAACCCGAGGCTACCGCCGATAACGAGCCCCGTCGTGGCGCGCAAGAAACTTACACCTATGTTGCGCCACAATTCGCCGGTGAGCGCCAGTTTCCATCCGGCGAGCAACACGGCGGAGGGCGCTGGAAGGATCCGGTTCGAAATCAAACCAAATTGCGACAACGTCTCCCACAGCGCGACAAGTGCAGCGGGCAGAGCCCACTGCACGAAAACGCTCGAATGCCAACTGCGCGCTTCAACACTCATGACTGAGACACATGCTTTCGGAGTTCAGGCAAGATGTCGTTAGCGATAGTCTCGCCGAACGGACCGGTGTTGACCTGCGTGTGACGTGACGGCTTGGCGTGGGTCAACGGCAACAGCGGGAATACCAGTTCCGCGAAACGATAGGCCTCTTCAAGATGCGGGTAACCCGACAAAACGAAAGTATCAACGCCGATGGCCATGTATTCCTTGATGCGTGCCGCGACCGTTTCGGGATCGCCGACGAGCGCGGTTCCGGCCCCACCGCGCACCAGCCCGACGCCGGCCCATAAATTGGGACTGACTTCGAGCTTGTCGCGGCGGCCGCCGTGCAGCGCGATCATGCGCTGCTGACCGACGGAGTCGAGGCGCGAGAAAATCTTCTGCGCGGCCTCGATGGTTTCGTCTGTGACATACGAAATCAAATCGTCAGCGGCTTTCCAGGCCTCCGCATTGGTTTCGCGCACAATGACATGCAGGCGGATACCGAAAGTTACCTTCCGTCCCTTGGCGGCAGCGGCTTCGCGAACCACTTTAATTTTTTCTGCGACATCTGCCGGAGGCTCGCCCCACGTCAGATATTTGTCGATGCTCTGCGCGGCAACGTCGATTGCCGGAGCAGATGAACCTCCGAAATACAGCGGCGGTCCGCCTTCCTGCACGGGCGGGAAGATCAAGCGGCTGTCTTCGACCGCAATGTGCTTGCCCTTGTAGTTGACCAACTCGCCGGCCAGCAGCGGCCTGAATACCTCGAGAAACTCGCGGGTGATTTCATAGCGCTCACTGTGGTCAGCGAAAAATCCGTCGCCCTTGTTTTCGATAGGGTCGCCGCCGGTCACGATGTTGATCAGGAGGCGCCCATTCGACAACCGGTCGAGTGTCGCGGCCATACGAGCCGCGACAGATACCGAGATCAATCCTGGCCGCGCTGCGACCAGGAACTTGAGCTTTTCCGTGAGAGGGGCCAGTGCTGATGCAACGATCCAGGAGTCCTCGCAACTCCGCCCCGTCGGGATCAACACACCGAAGTAGCCGAGATCATCAGCAGCCTGCGCGATCTGGCGCAGATACTTCAGATCAACATGCCGGCCGCCGACGGACGTGCCCAGATACCGGCTATCGCCATGCGTTGGAAGGAACCACAGAACGTTTGCTTCAGTGACTGAGCTCATGATCCAGCCTTCCATACATAGTCGCCCACTTTGATGTCTTTGGGGATAAGCCCAAGTCCACGGAAGGTGTCGGCAATCTTTTGCTGCTCGGCGATGACGGCGTCATCCAGCGGCTTTACGCCGAACGACTGACGCTTCAGAGCGACTTCGAGCACAGGGGCCGGGATGCCGACGCCGGGGCTGAGTTGTTCAGCTGCCGTCTTTGGGTCGGCTTTGACCCAGTCGCTGACCGCCTTCAACTCAGCATTAATCACCTCAATTGCTTTTGCGTTCGCCGGTGCCCATGCCTTACCCGCAAGGTAGAATTGGGTATTGGCCACGAGATCCTTGCCATCGGTCAGCACACGCGCGCCTGCGGTTGCCTCGGCGGAAGCGTAATAGGGATCCCAGATGGACCAAGCATCCACCTTGCCGCTTTCAAATGCGGCCCGCGCGTCCGCTGGAGCAAGATGAACGGGCTCGAATTCTCCGTACTTGATGCCAGCCTTCTCGAGTGCTTTCACCGCGAGATAGTTCGAGTTTGAGCCCTTCGCGTAGGCGACCTTCTTCCCCTTCAACTCGGCAACCGTTTTGATGGGGCTATCTTTGGGAACCAATACAGCTTCACCACCCGGTGCCGGCGGCTCGTGCGCCACGTAGACGATGGCGCTGCCGGCCGCTTGCGCAAATACCGGAGGTGCTTCGCCCGTATGACCAAAATCAATCGCGCCTGCGTTGATGGCTTCGAGTAGCGGCGGTCCAAACGGGAATTCGGCCCAGGTAACCGAATAGCCGATCTCCTTCAACTTCGGCTCCAACGTGCCCTTTGCCTTCAAAAGAATGACGTTGCCATACTTCTGATAGCCGATGCGAACGACCTTATCTTCAGCCTGAGCTGGTCCGATGAACGCTGTTATGGCCAATACGCTGAACGCAAACGCGCCCAAGTTTCTGCGGGTGATACCCATGATGAATGCCTTTCTGGATTGCTTTGCCTCGCTGCCCGACTTCGCGAACAGCACGATTGGAATTGCGTGAGCAGTTAACGCGCAGCGCGTTGCACCCGACAGCCTCTGCTATTGCAGAGAAGATTGCCAACCATATTCACCTCACTGTTTTTCGACGCCGCAAAGCCTGTCCATTGCTTTGGCAAGAATGCGAGAAGACCCGACCGCACGCTCAGCGTCCAACAAGAATTTCTGAGATGCATATTCCAAAACGCATCGATCGCGGGTCGTGCCGCATCTTCGCAGCCGCTTGCGCAATGAGCGCTTGTGCCGGTTGAACGGGAATATCGTCTGCAGTTTTTATTGGTTCAGCCATGTTGTGATTGCGACTAGTCGTTGACAATCAACTCTTCAAAAAGGAACCAGCGATGTCGCTTCCCACATTCAAAAAATTCGGCGCAGGCGTAATGCTCGCACTTGTGGCCATTCTTCCATCGGCAGCGAATGCCGCTGAGAAGCTCACCGAACTCAAGATCGACTGGGCAACCTACAATCCGGTTTCTTTGGCCCTGAAAGACAAGGGACTGTTGGAAACGGAATTCGAGAAGGATGGCATCGCAATCCGTTGGGTCCAGTCGCTCGGCTCCAACAAAGCGCTCGAGTTCTTAAATGCCAGTTCTCTGGATTTCGGCTCGACAGCAGGCGCAGCCGCCCTCATTGGCAAGGTCAACGGCAACCCGATCAAATCGATTTATGTCTATTCGCGGCCTGAGTGGGCGACCCTCGTGACGCGCCCCGAGACAGGCATCACCAAGGTCGCCGACCTCAAGGGCAAGCGCATTGCCGCGACACGCGGAACCGATCCGCACATCTTTCTTGTGCGCGCACTGCAAGACGTGGGTTTGACTGAAAAGGACGTCAGCGTCGTCGCGCTTCAACATGGCGACGGCAAAGCCGCCCTCTTGCGCGGGGATGTGGATGCCTGGGCAGGCCTCGACCCGTTGACCGCATCAGCCGAAATCGAGGGCGGCGCGAAGATCTTCTTCCGCAACAAAGAAGCCAATTCGTGGGGCATCCTGAACGTGCGCGAGGCCTTTGCTAAGGACTATCCAGATGTCGTGAAGCGCGTGCTCGCGACGTATGAAAAGGCGCGTGAGTGGTCGCTTGCGAACCCCGCAGAGCTCCACAAGCTGCTGGTCACAGCCACCAAGCTGCCGGATGCTGTGATCGAAAAGCAGTTGAAGGAGCGCACTGAGCTTACCCACTCCAAGATCGGTCAACAGCAGAAGGATGCGATCCTGGCTGCTGGGCTCGCTCTGCAAAAGGCCGAAGTGATCAAAGCCGACGTAAACGTTCAAGCGGTTGTTGATCAGTTGATCGACGGGTCATTCACGACGGCGTCGAAATAATTATGACCACGATTGCTGTGAGTGGCGGTCTCGGCAGCGAGACGCTCGGAGATAACGCGAACCGCCGGTCTAGAAAGACCGGCGGTTACGCTCATTCTGCGGCAGGCATACTCTTGCCGATTGTGGTAGCGTTGGCCTGGGAGGCCGCGGTCCGCTTCGGCCTCGCCAACGGACGATTGGTGCCGCCGCCATCGGCGATTTTTGCAACGCTTCGCGACCTCGCTGTCATCGGCGAACTCTGGGTGCACATCAAGGCGACTGTCTTGCGGGTCGCCGCAGGATTTGCCGCGGGAACGCTGGTTGCAACTGTTTTCGGCGCAATTGCCGGATATTCGACGCTCACCAGGCGATTGTTCGATCCGACACTGCAAGGCTTGCGGGCCGTACCGTCGATTGCCTGGGTACCACTGTTCATTCTGTGGTTCGGGATTTACGAAGCATCGAAAGTCACTCTCATCGCGGTCGGCGTATTTTTTCCGGTCTATCTCGGTGTGCTTGGCGCGATCCTATCGGTGGATCGCAAAATCGTCGAAGTCGGCCGTGTCTTCCGCCTGACGGCGGTCGCGCTCGTGCTCCGCATTTTGCTGCCGTCGATCCTTCCGGCCTACGTCATTTCCCTGCGAAGCGGTCTCGGTCTCGGTTGGATGTTTGTCGTTGCCGCTGAGTTTATGGGGGCATCCGAGGGGCTCGGCTACTTGCTCGTCGATGGCCAGCAACTCGGCAAACCTCAACAGATCGTCGCGGCGATATTCACGTTTGCGATTCTTGGAAAATTCAGTGACTGGCTGCTGTCACGGGTGACAGAGCCGTTCTTGAAGTGGCAGGATTCATTTGCAGGTGGGCGATAATGGCGAGCCTTGAAATTAAGGATGTGGGGAAGTCCTATCCCAACGGAATAGTGGCGCTCTCCGGCATCAACCTCAGTGTGCGCCCGGGCGAAATTCTCGCGATCGTCGGTGGCTCCGGTTGCGGCAAGAGCACGCTCCTGCGGTTGCTCTCAGGTTTGGATGTCGCAACAACGGGCGCAATCACATTAGATAACGCACCGGTATCTTCGCCTCATCCGTCGGTTGGCATTGTTTTTCAGGAGCCGCGCTTGCTGCCTTGGCTCAGCGTTGCGGACAATGTCGGGTTCGGTATCGCGCATCTACCACGGACAGAGCGTGAAGTTAGGGTTCAAACGGCGCTGAAACGGGTGGGACTTGCGGATTATGGTAGGCGCTGGCCTCGCGAACTCTCGGGCGGACAAGGGCAACGCGTGGCAATCGCCCGTGCGCTCGTTGCACAACCCTCCGTCCTCCTGCTTGATGAACCGTTTTCCGCACTCGATGCATTTACGCGGGTCGAACTGCAGGATCATCTTCTGGAGCTATGGGCCGACACACGCCCAATGATGGTCCTCGTTACGCATGATATTGAAGAGGCGGTGGCACTGGCCTCGCGCATCGTCGTCATGCGCCCGTCACCCGGGCACATTGAAGCCGAATTTGACGTGACACTGCCGCGTCCGCGTGATCGCCTGACATCGCGGTTTGATGAGGAGAAGCGTCGCGTTTTGCTAGCCCTCAATGACTCGCTATCCCAACGCCGCGACGCCACTGTGCCACTTTTGAAGTCGGCATAGAACGATAAACTTGGGAAATCAGTAAAGATGGATGCTACTCGTTTGCGTGCGTTGCAAGCGCCGCTGAAAGCCAAATACAATGCCGACCCGGCGGCCGCCCGCATAACACTCCGCGCGCGGGGATCAACGGACCAGAGCGGCATAAGCTGCAAACTGGAAACGGCCAGGGCCATTGCGGTCGCTGGTCTGCATCCAGCAACTGGCGGCACCGGCCTTGAACTGTGCTCCGGCGATCTACTGCTTGAAGCGCTGGTTGCCTGCGCCGGCGTCACGCTGAAAGCTGTCGCAACGGCCCTACACGTACCATTGGTGCACGCCGACATCACGGCCGAAGGCGACTTGGATTTCCGCGGCACCCTCGGCGTCGACAAAGCCGCTTCCGTCGGTTTTGAAGCCATTCGACTGCAATTCGATGTCCAAAGCAACGCATCTGAAGATGCGTTGCGTGATGTTCTGCGGCTGACGGAGCGCTACTGCGTCGTTCTACAGACGCTCACAAAGGGCGTGCCCGTGTCAACCGGACTCGCCCGCACCTGAAACGTACGTTCAATCTACTAAGCCCCCTTCATACGATAGGTCCACAAACGCCATGACGCTCGATGCCATCGTCGATAGTTCAACTGAAGTGAGCTGTGATGTGCTCGTCATCGGGGGCGGAACAGCCGGGCCAATGGCCGCGCTCAAGGCCAAATTGCGCAATCCAAAATCGAAAGTAATTTTGCTTGAGAAGGCTAACGTCAAGCGATCCGGCGCCATATCGATGGGCATGGATGGGCTGAACAATGCGGTCATTCCGGGTTACGCGACGCCGGAACAATACACGCGCGAGATCACAATTGCGAACGACGGCATTGTCGACCAGAGACCGATCCTGAAATATGCGCAAACGTGCTTTTCTATCATCGAAGAGCTCGACCGCTTTGGCATCCGTTTCCTGAAGAACGAAAACGGCGATTATGCAGTCAAAAAGGTTCATCACCTCGGCACCTATGTCTTGCCGATGCCGAACGGCGATACAGTCAAGCGCGCGCTCTATCGCCAGTTGCGGCGCGCCCAACTTCTGATTTCCAACCGCTATATGGCGACGCGTTTGCTGTCCGGGCGCGATGGAGAAATTGCAGGTGCGGTCGCAGTCAATACGCGCACCGCGGAATTCCTGACAGTCCGCGCAAAGGCCGTGGTGCTGTGCCTCGGCGCGGCCGGGCGTCTCGGGCTCCCGGCGTCGGGCTATCTCTACGGCACGTACGAGAACGCAACGAACTCGGGCGACGGATATGCGATGGCCTATCATGCAGGCGCCAAGCTCGCGAACCTTGAATGCTTTCAGATCAACCCGCTGATAAAGGACTACAACGGGCCGGCCTGCGCCTATGTGGCCGGGCCGTTTGGCGCCTACACAGCCAATAACAATGGCACGCGCTTCATAGAATGCGACTACTGGTCCGGTCAGATGATGCTGGAGTTTTACAATGAACTTCAATCTGGAAATGGTCCGGTGTTTTTGAAACTCAACCATCTGCACGAGAATACCATTTCCGAAATCGAGAGTACGCTTCACAATGTTGAGCGGCCGTCGCGTGGTCAATTTCACCAGAACCGCGGAACGGACTACCGCCGCGATATGGTCGAAATGCACATCTCCGAAATTGGCTTTTGTTCAGGCCATAGCGCATCCGGCGTCTTTGTCGATGAGTTTGCACGCACGAGCGTTAAGGGCCTTTACGCCGCTGGCGACATGGCAAGCGTGCCACACAGCTATATGCTTGGAGCATTCACATACGGCTCTATTGCTGGCGAACACGCCAGTGACTTTGCAAGTGGCACTGATTTGCTTGAAATCGACACGTCTGCCGTTGCCGCCGAACGCGAACGCGTGCTGGCGCCAACGCGGCGTGAAGACGGCATTCCGCCCAACCAGATCGAATATAAGACACGCCGTTTGGTCAACGACTACCTGCAGCCCCCCAAAGTACCGCGCAAGTATGAATTGGCTCAGCAGCGCTTCGCCGAAGTGCGCGAGGACTTAGAAGGCGGCATGATTGCCCGCAATTCCCACGAACTGCTTCGCGCGCTCGAAGCCTCCTCTATCCTCGACTGTGCCGACATGGCAGCCGCCGCATCACTGTTTCGCACGGAGAGCCGCTGGGGGCTTTATCACCTGCGCACGGACTATCCTGAAAAGAACGATACAGATTGGCGCTGCCACACACTGCTCAGCAAGGTTCAGGGCCGGATGGTGAGCGAGAAGCGCTCAATAGAAGACTACATCGTGCCCATCGCCGACAGCGAGAAGGATCTCTATTCGCGTCAGCGTATCAAGGCTTCGGCTTAACGATTAAAACGGAACGGCCGCACATGTCCGACATATTCGAAGATATCGGCGACCTCGATGAGCTTGCTCGCGAAGCGACTTCGCCGGACGCTGGCTGCCGCAGGGTTGCCGCGTTGGCATTGGGCGATTCTGGATTGCCCGGATCCGTGCCTCTGTTGGGAGCGCTGATCAACGATGCCGACGGCGACGTCCGCCAGCAAGCGGCTGAAGCGCTCGGACAATTTGACGGCCCGGATGTGGCCGCCTTTTTGATAAAAGCCATTCATGATCCTGAGCCCAATGTCCGGGCTGCGGCAATCGCGAGTATCAGCGAACTCAAAGATAAATCGGCAGCTCCACTCCTCATAGATGCGGCAAATGACCCCTCGGAAGTGGTTCGCGAAAATGTCTTGCGATCATTGAAATCGCTGCGGGATCGCAACAGTTTTGACGTGGCGGTGAAGGCACTGTCCGATCCGGCCCCCTTAGTGCGCGTGCAAGCCGTCGGCGTGATTGCCTATTTGAAATCCGAAGATACGGTTGTGGCCTTGAAAGCTGCTGCCCATGATGCCGACCCGCGCGTCCGCAAAGCCGCGATCAGCGCGTTGTCGTTCTCACGCACCGAAGGCATTGCGGAGACAATAGGTGCGGCGTTGACGGATAGCGCGTGGAGCGTGCGCGAAAGTGCAGCAGACAGCATTACTGACAGTCACGTTGCCTATATCGGCCCGGAACCTTTGATCGCAGCGCTGAAAGATGACTATTGGCAAGTAGCGCTGAAGGCGGCCCGCACTCTTGGCAGGTTGAAGGTTGCGAGTGCCGTGCTGCCGATCGCGGCGCTGACAAGCCATGCCGAGCCCAATTTGCGGAAAGAAGCCGTCGCGGCGCTCGGGGAAATTGCACATCCCGAAGCCAGGCCATTTCTGGAGCGGGCTAGTGAGGACATCGATGCCGATGTGCGCAAGAATGCCCGCTGGGCACTTCAACGAATCGCGCTCAGATAGTTGCAACGCAGCAGCGTTGCACAGCGGCATGCCTACTCTGCCGCAGGGAACCGCTAAAGTCGGCGTTTGATCGCCAAGGCAGCCAACGTTCCGGTCGCACTTGTAAACAAGAAGACCCACCCCGATGCGGCGCCAGCCATTGTGCCAGAGAGAAGCGTGCCGACCGTACACCCCAGTGCCGTCATCGCGCCCCAACCGAGCAGAACCCCTCCGCCTAATCCCTTCACGATCTGGCGCGGCGCGGGCAGCGCCGGTTGAAACTGACCTGCGATCAGGGCAGATGAAAAACTCGCAGCAATCAACCCAAGCACGAAAACCGCGTTGGGCGTGAGCAGCGTGTCGATGGACGTCCGGCAGCCTGCAAAGCCGTCGAGCCCGTGTAGAGTTTGTGGCAACTGACCTGCGCTGGCCAACAACGTGCGCGCATAGCCGCCGACGGCCGCCGTCACACCGAGCGGCTTCACTTGAAAATAGGCAACGGTCGCAAGAACGCCCACCGCTGCGCCTCCAACCGAGGCCGGCCAGCGTTCGATGAAGATCTTGTGCAGGGCATGGTGCACTGGCGTCGTCGTTGGCAGCAATGGCTGCGCCTGCGGAAGTCGACCATACCACCCAATCAGCCCGGCAAAAGCTGCGAGCACCAAAAACTGCAGCGCCAGCCAGCGTGAATATCCGAGCTGTGCCGGCAGCCAGATCAACGGTGCCGTCGAAATCGACGATACGTACAAGGGATTCCAAGTGAGAAAACCAAGCGCAAATCCGAAAGCGGTGCCGACAAGCGCGAACGGTGCAGTGGGCGAACCTTCGCCTAAGCGATACAAGTGGCCCGACACGCACGACCCCGAGATTGTCATGCCGACCCCAAAGATAAATCCGGCGAGAGCCAATACCGGCCCGACCGGTCCGATGTGTGCGTCAGGTGCCAAGCGGCCACCCATCGGATTCGGTAGCCAAGTGCTCAAAACGACATGATACCCGAGCGAGCCGACCGCGATGGCCAGCAGAATAGCCACAAGCCCGCGCGGGTCGCGGTTGTCGAAATAATCGCGCAGATTACATAGAAAGCAGAAGCGCGACCGCTGCAGGATGACGCCGAAGATAGCGCCATGTGCGAGTGATGGAGCAAGCTGCCGGTTCTCGACAGCCGATCCAGCCAGTGCAGCGTTGGCGAAAGCCAAACTCAAGACGACTACAACGGCGATTACCACGCTTAGTGAGCGGCTCAAATCACGTCTCCATACAACGATGGCCGCCAGCAACAAGGTTGCCGGCGGCCCGTCCCACTTCCCCCTAACGAGACGTTACTTGCCCGTCCAAACCGTGCCTGCAAGATTGGCGATTGGTGCTCCGACGGAGTTACCGTATTCGGTCCACGAACCGTCGTAGTTCTTGGCATCATAGCCCAGCAGTTGGGTAAGCACGAACCAGCTCAGACTGGAGCGTTCGCCGATGCGGCAGTAAGCAATGACTGGCTTCTTGCCGTCGATGGCGGCGTCCGAATAGAGTTTCTTAAGTTCCTCGACAGACTTAAAGGCACCGGTTTCCTGGTTGACGTTTTTGCCCCATGGAATGTTGATAGCGCCTGGTACGTGTCCAGCCCGGACAGACAATTCCTTGACGCCTTCGGGGGCAAAGATTTTGCCCTGATATTCGTCAGGAGAGCGAATGTCGAGCAATTGAACGTCGGCCTTCTTGTCCGCGGCCGCAATCACATCAGCCAGTCGTGCGCGGAGGTTTGGCTTGCCATCCGGTAGCTTGAATTCTGTTGCTTTCACGCTTGCAGCCTTTGTGTCGACTGGCAGCTTGTTCAGCTCCCAGATCTTGCGGCCACCATCCAGCAGGCGCACTTGATCTCCGAGGCCGTAGGTGTGGAAAATCCAAGCACCCCAGGCGGCAAACCAGTTGTTGTTGTCGCCGTAGAGCACAACCGTCGTGTCCTTATCAACACCGGCGGACTGGATCAGTTTTTCGAAATTGGCCTTTGAAACGATGTCGCGATTGACCTTATCGACGAGATCGTTGTGCCAGTTGAAGTTGAGGGCCCCGGGGATGTGGCCGCGCTCGTAAACACCCGTGTCGACGCTAACTTCGATGACACGAACTTTCGGATTTTCGAGGTTCTTTTGAACCCACTCATGTGTCACGAGCGGCTCCTTGGCGGGAGCCGCATGTGCAGCCGCCACCAGCGAAAACGTTGCGCCGATGATGGCTGCAACATTCAGACTTCGTGCAAATTTCATAGCCATTGCTCCTCGTGATTTCGGAGATTTCGTCCCGATTCTCTTATCGGGACGCTCCTGCGAAAGGCGACGCTAAGGGCTGGATTTGCAGGCTACAAATAAGACTTTGTTCTATGTATTGCGGCTTTCACAATTAATGTGAGCAAGCGGTGAAGGTGCTTTCTCATACCGCAGGTGTTGACTTCGTTCATATCGGCAAAGCGCCATTCTTTTTCGAATATACAAATGACTTCGTCGTATTTGTCAGCATCGCAAGGCCGTGGCAGGCCGGGCTTTCACAACCTTCAGTCAACATAAAGGTGCCGCCCTATGGCGACGATCTCTTCACAGGAAGCCACGGGTGCCGACGAAGCACGCACATTTCAGCTCTGGGTCCTTTCAGACGCTCACGTAGCAACTGATAAGGCTGTGGCCGCTGCCATTCGAAACGGCATGAAATTCATTGCGCCTGCCGGTTATCCGGAGAGTCTTGCCAATGCGTTGCGTCAGTCAGAGGAAGGTGGCGATCTCGGTGGGCCGCCAATCGTGCGCCTCGGCCACTTCCCCGGAGCTGGCTGAGCTTGATGCCGCCCGATTGCTCGCGGTTTTCGAGCTGCGAAACCCGCTGGTTGGGATGCGAAGGCGCGCTCCCAGCACCTCTTTGCGGCATCCCCAAGCGGTGCGAATGGTGGCACGCCAACCCTTCGGCGGCTTCGCCGGTTTGGCGCAGCGAAGCCATAGCCGACAACTGCCGGTCTACGGCTTGGCGAGCCGATCTGAGGTTGCTATCAAGGCTCATGGTCATACTTTTCGTTGACTGTATAGTCTTCTCGTGTCAAACGAATGATTGACTAAAACAGCTAGTAAGTCAATCGTGTTGATGACCAACGAGGCAAAATAGTCATCAGATAGCATGACTGCTGCCAGTGAGCGTCACTTCTTCTTCCGCTTCGAGGTTCGTTTCGGCGGCACCTTCCCGAGCGGCGATGGCACGTCATCGGCCGTCGCAGGCGGCGCGTCGCCACCCACCACCCGAAACCCTGGGTAGGCGAACGAACCGCTCAGCAACTCTGTCTCGCGCTCGCTCACGCCATTTCCGCGCAAGATGCGATACCAGGACGCTCGCACTACGGCTTCCATGTCATCGATCAGCGCGCGTGCCTCTTCAGGCTCCAACAAGAACCGCCGGCACTGGGACATCAGGTTTTCTGCATTCGCCCAGCGGCCAAGATCGCCACATGCCATGGCAAGATCGCGACGCTCCTCACTGACGAGCTTCGATGGCGTGAGGTCATAGGCAGGCGACAGCATCCAATTGCTGCCCTCCCAAGCGAGTGCGGCGTGATTGCGCGGATGATCATCGGTGTTGGAAACGAGCGCATTGAAGCACATGCGTCCAAACAATTCGCGCACATTCTTCTTTGGATCGGGCGTGCAGCGACGCAGCTCTTCTGCCAACAATACATACGACCAACGACCCCGCGACAACGGATTGTCGTCCGTTCGCAGCAACGTTACGGCGCTGACCATGCGCGCACGGTTGTAGCCCGATTTGACCTTCTGCCGGTCGAACCGCTTCACCAACAGAACATCGCGATTGCCTACCGTATCGAGGCGGCTTTCTGCCACGGACAGCCCGCATTCCCTCGCCAGTTGCAGCAGCGAATGCTCAACGCGCGCGCTGTTCCAGCGATCAGTCTCTCTATTGAACTTGGCGAGCCACAGCCCCGCCTTGTCCTCGACGACAGCTTTCGGACGAGCGCCACCCATCGAGGTGCCGAGCAACATCAATCGCTCGACCTGCTCCGCATCTTTCACTTTTGTATCGTCATCACGCAGCAGGGCATCAGCTGCTTCTTGCAGCCGCGCAAGATCGAGCGTCTGATTGAACTCCCTCTTCGGTGCTGGTGGCGCAGCGCCCAGGCCGAAGCCCAGCGCGCCCGCACGGTCATCGGGAGACTCCAAGAGATAGGCGAGCTCGCCAACACCCGTACTTTTGAGATGCCGCTCGATCAGCAATCGGCCCCAATAGTCAGGTCCGGAATCTCGTAGCGTACCAAAGACACCATTCAGCACCGTCGTCTCATAGACCTTGGTGCGGAGCTTCAGCTCTACGGGATCGAGTTCGACCGCCTCTTTGCGCGCAAGATAGCTCTTGCCGAAGACGAACCGGCCAAGCGCCGTCCCGTTGCGATCAATCGTCAGCTCAAAACGCCCTGCCGTCACCGCCTTGGTTTCACCCGGCAGCCACACATAGACGAAGCACTGATTGGCGCTAGAAGTCATTGTCGAGCACCTCACGCGAACGGGCGCGCTTGGGCTCGTGCTGCATCGCCAGCGCGCGCCCTTCCTCATCAGTCAAAGGTGAGGCGACTTCAGCCAGCTGCCCGACTAATCCAAGTGCCCACAACAAGCCTGCATACACCGCTATGGCAGTCGTGGGCTTGCCGCGCTCAGCATCCGCGACCGTCTGGCGAGTGACGCCGATCTTCTGCGCGACCGCCTCGGCGCTCATTCCACGGCGCAGCCGCGCCGTGCGAATGTTCGCCCCTAGCGCCTTCAATGAAGCCTCCACCTCAAAAGGTGGGGCAGCAGTCAGTGGATTTCGCGAAGACATGTCACCTAGATCTAACGTTGAACAATTTTAAGTTACCTTGAGATAACATACATGCTCACCGCGCCCAGGTCAATAAGCGTCATCTTCGGATTACATAAATACGCTTAATGCTATCTCAAGATAACATTATCGGCGCTGCACATGCCAATCAGCAGCCAAAATTGGCCAGCCCGCAGGCTGACTCAAGTCGAACAGGGATGGGCATAACATCATCCACCCTCAATACTTCAATAGTTGCGTTAATACTTCGTTAAGACATTCGTTATTACTGTATATCAGCCATGCACAGCAAGTATAGATGTTGTTATTAGCGAACAATTGGCCATTATTACTTAAGATTGCCCGACAAAGCCAAGCAAAACCACTATGCGAGATTGAACAAGGGCACGGGGAGGTGCCGCGATGTCAGACGAAGAAAGCACCACAGATCTACGGCAGAGCGCCGCCCTAGTATTGGCGCGGGATGGCGTCCCGCTCCTGATGCCGCTATGGAAATCCGCGACACCGTTCTGCGGCACGTGGAGGCTCAATGAGCCTCACTCGAACAGCTCCGCCGCCAAATCCAGCGTAGCCAGATGGATCAGGAAGGTGGCGACGCTCTCGACTGGATCGAGCAGCGCCTGACCTTCCTCGATGGCATCGAAGCCACTGCAAACTCCGCGCCCCTGCCCCTCTCCTGAGCCTCAGCTTTGCGGTGACAGCATCATCTTTTCGTTTGACGAAGCCAAGGCCGCAGGGGCGACCTACGTCCTGCTGCTCAGCAAGACGGATGACTAACGGATCATGCTTCTGCAACGCGCTGGCGGCACCAGCTGCTACCGCGATAGGGGGCAAGCCCACGACGTGCGCGCATTTCAGTTGAGGTGACGATGGCTCAGCGCAATCAGCCCGGTCGCATCGAGATGGAAAAATCCGGCCCTGCACAGATTGCTTACAGGTGCAATGGCTTCAAGGTCATCGGGGAAGATCACGTACGTTTTGAAAATATTGGTCGGAGCGACAGGATTTGAACCTGCGACCCCCAGTCCCCCAGACTGGTGCGCTACCAGGCTGCGCTACGCTCCGAAGCGCTCCTTGTGCCTGGACGTCAGCGCAACGTCAACGCCGATAATCAGCGACACTTGGCCGGGCCGTCACGTCAACCAACCGGCAATTGCGCACTCACCCAGTGGGAAAGCCTCAACTGCAAGCGTTAGCGGCAACTGGCCGGCGGCCACAGCGCCGTAGTAGCCAGGCGGCAAGGTCAAATCGCCCACAACGAAGCCCGGCACCGCCATTCGTGCGGCGATCCCAGCTGCGGGGCGGACGCCGGCCACACCGGCCTGCGTCAAGATCCGCCCAATTCCGGTGCCGCTGGCCTTGGCAAGCGCTTCCAGCCGCACCCAGGCCTGCAGAAATCCGGCGTTTTCAGATCCGCCGTCTGATGCTTCGATTAGGCTTGATGTTTTGGATGGGGCCTGCTGGTCAGACGATGCCAATTGCCCGGCCGCATGAAGAATGCGCTGACGCCGCTCAATAGACACCTTCACATCCCGCGTCATCTCAAGATCGATTCCGATTGGGCCCGCGTTTGAAACCGCGATCAGCGCCGCTTGCCCGGTGTGGCTTAAACTGAACTGCAGACCGGCGGTATTGACGTTTGCTGGAAGCTGCGGCCGCCCACCGGGCGCAATCTCGTAGGCGACGCCGCGCACCACCCTGCTGGCTTGCCGTTCGAGTACGATGCGCAAAACGATATGCGCCGCGCGCCAGATGCGTGCTTCGCCCTCGCCGCGCGCGGCGCATATGTTTGCGTACCGCGCAACTTCATCGGCGGCTAAACGCGGTGTTTGACGTTCAGCATCCTCAAGAGCGCTCAAGGCCACCGCGAGATCAGCGAACACGATAACCGGACCGGTGCGGCTTGCGGCCGAAGAACCCTCCGGGCCCGGCTCAGACGACACTGACGGTGAAGCGCTCACGTGCGCGTGGCGCGTAGCGGCGCTACCGGTGCGGCTACTGATTTCGACGGCGCAGCGGTCAACAGTTGCCGGCAGATTTCAAGTTCGCGGATCGCGTCGGCGACAATCTCTTTCGATGTTCTGACGGCAATTTTTGCTTCAGCCGCCGCCAATCGCTTTGATGCAGCGCTTACGCCATGACCATCGAGCGCTGCTGGATTACCAGCAGTGGGCTGGCTTTTTTGCGTGTCTTGAGCGCGCGCGCCGCGCCCCTTTGTCTTTCCACCTGCCGCTGCCGCCATCCCAGATGCGGCCGTCGCCTTGACTTGATCGACGCCCTGCTCGCGCAGAATTTTCTGCACACCTTTGATGGTGTAGCCCTCAGCGTGCAACAGATGGCGGATGCCGCGCAGCAATTCCATATCTTCAGGCCGGTAATAGCGCCGGCCACCGCCGCGCTTCATTGGCCGGATGTGCGGGAACTTGCCTTCCCAGAACCGCAGCACGTGCTTTGGCACATCAAGCTCGCCGGCCACCTCGCCGATGGTGCGGAATGCTTCAGCTGTTTTACTCATATCGAGACCTCGCCTTCGTCAATAGAGGCCCGGTGGTCTAGCCGAATTCGCGCTCAACTACTACGCGGCTTCGCATGACCCTTGTTGATACGATCCTTCATGATATTCGACGGGCGAAACACCAGCACGCGGCGCGGGGTGATCGGCACTTCCTTGCCGGTCTTCGGATTGCGGCCAACGCGCTCGCCTTTTTGCCGGATGCCAAACGAGCCGAATGACGACAGCTTGACGGTGTCGCCGCCAGCCAGACTGCCGGAGATTTCGTCGAGCACCAGTTCAACAAGATCCTGGCTCTCGTTGCGCGGCAAACCGACCTTTTCCACCACGGCCTCTGCGAGATCGGCTCGCGTCAACGTCTTGCCGGTCATGTGGCCCTCTCCCCCCTCAGACAAATCATCGCAGTGGATGCTAACGGGGTATCGCTGCGCGGTCAACGGCGGAACGCTTCAACCAACTGAAATCTATAGTGATTTATCTGTTGCGCTGCACAATGGTTGAGATGGCCGGATTTGCTTGCGCGTGAACGCCCCTACCAGCGGGCCAAAACCGCGCCCCAGGTGAACCCGCCACCCATCGCTTCCATCAAGATCAGGCTGCCGTCCTTTATCCGATGATCCTCAAAAGCCTGATTGAGCGCCAGCGGAATGGATGCGGCCGACGTGTTGCCGTGCTTGTCGAGCGTCATTACGATTTTTTCCGGTGCCACGTTCAGTTTCTTGGCGATACCATCAAGGATCCGCTTGTTGGCCTGATGCGGAATGAAGAGGTCAATCTCGTCGGCGGAATATCCGGTTTCAACCAGCGTTTCTTCAATCACACCGGAGATTTTCTGCACCGCGTGGCGGAACACTTCGCGGCCGTTCATGCGCAAGAGACCGGTTGTCTTGGTCGAGCCCGGACCGCCATCAACATAGAGCAAGTCTTCATAGCGCCCGTCGGAACGGATGCGGGTTGCAAGGATGCCGCGATCCTCGCGCGTGCCCTTTTGATGATGGGCTTCAAGCACAACAGCGCCCGCGCCATCGCCGAACAGCACGCAGGTGCTGCGGTCTTCCCAATCGAGAATCCGCGAGAATGTTTCAGCCCCAATTACAAGCGCGCGTTTAAATTGGTAAACTTTGATGAAGTTGTCGGCAATCGTCATTGCGTAGACGAAACCGGAGCAAACCGCCTGCACGTCAAACGCCGCGCCCTTGGTCACACCCAGCATGTTTTGAATGCGCACCGCAGTCGCCGGAAACGTCCGGTCGGGCGTCGCCGTGGCGCAGATCACCAGGTCAATTTCAACGGGGTCGATGCCGGCGCGGATCAGCGCTTGTTTGGCGGCGGCCGCACCCAGAACGGACGTCAGCTCGCTGTCGTCGGCGATGTGGCGCTGGCGGATGCCGGAGCGCTCTTGAATCCATGCGTCCGACGTATCCAGCGTCTTGGCCAACTCGTCGTTGGTAACGATACGTTTTGGCAAATGTGCGCCAACACCGCGAATGATCGAACGAACAACTGTCACGCGTCTGCCTTTCGTTGACTTACTTTGCGGCACTCACCGGCTGCACGCTGCCGGGCGGCGCTGCGGCGAGCTTGTGATGAAATACATCAATGTCGGATGATAAGCGGGCGATCAGGCCTGAATCCGCCATTTCGTAGGCGAGATCGACGGCGCTGGCAAAACCATAAGCGTCCGTGCCGCCGTGGCTCTTGACCGCGATGCCGTTGAGACCCAGGAACGTGCCGCCGTTGATGCGGCGCGGGTCCATCTTGTCTTTCAACACGCGAAATCCGCCGCGCGCCAGCAGTGCGCCGAGTTTCGACAACAGCGACGAGGTCATCGCGCCTTTCAGATAGACGCCAATCTGGCGCGCCGTACCCTCGGCGGTCTTCAAGGCGATGTTGCCAGCGAAGCCTTCGACGACCACTACATCAACCGCACCGTGGCCAATCTGATCGCCTTCCACAAAGCCCGTGTAGTCGAGCGGCAGTTCAATGCTTTTGAGTAGAGCGTGCGCGGCCTTGACGTCCTCGTTGCCTTTGACCTCTTCGGTGCCGACGTTGAGCAAACCGACCGACGGCTTTTCGATGTGAAAGATGGCGCGCGCCATCGCGGCCCCCATCAACGCAAAGTCCGACAACTGACTGGCGGTTGCGCCGATGTTGGCGCCAACATCGAGCACGATGCATTCCGATTTGGTCGTCGGCCACAGCGCGGCCAGCGCCGGACGCTCGATGCCAGCTATCGGCCGCAGGATCAGCTTGGCGATTGCCATGAGCGCGCCGGTGTTGCCAGCCGACACCGCCGCATGGGCCTCGCCGTCTTTGACCGCCTGCAGCGGCAGCCACATGCTCGATCCCTTCGAGCGGCGCAGCGCCTGGCTTGGCTTGTCGTGCATGCCAACAACAATGGAGGTGTGGACGACACGTGATTTTTTGGCCAATGCCGGATGCGCGGCAAGGGCGGTATTTATCGCGCTCTCGTCGCCATAGAAAATGAAGCTGAGCGCCGGATGGCGCTCAAGCGACAGCGCAGCCCCAGGCACAATGACGCCCGGGCCATGATCGCCGCCCATCGCATCGAGTGCTATCGTCTTTGGGCTCGCCATGCCGAACGCCGGCCCTTCAAAAAAATAGGTTGAGCGCAAAACCGCGCTACGATTCAGACACTTTCAGGCGAGCCCACCGGTGCCCGCCAAAACCGGCTGGACCATAGCCGTTCAGCCACGTCTGACAAGGCCATAAGCCCGTTTCTGCACGGTTGCCGCAGCTTGTTGACAATACCCCGGCTCACTTCTTCTCAGGCGGGGTCTTGAGTTTGGCCAAGGCTGCGAACGGACTGACTTTTCCGGCCGGACTCTCCGCCTTGTCAGTCCAAGAAAATTCAGCACCGTCCTTGCGCGGATACGGATCAACGCCCGCCGAAAGGCACTCGAACACAATTCGTCCCAAGGGGATCGCGCCATCCTCCAGCGGCTCGACATCACGAGCCGTCAAAATGGCTTTGTCCTCGCCGCCACTGGCGTCCGGCAACTCCGGCCAGAATTCGACATCGAAGGTTTCATCAATCTGCGCCGGCACCGGGTCCAATGACACGATGCACGCTTGTTCGCCGGTCGCGGACACCCGGCCCTTCAAGCGATAACCGCCGCCTGCCAGCCGCTCAATACGATAGGATGATGTGACGTTGCTCAGCGACAGCATGTCAAGTTGTTGCGCAAGCAGCAACAGCGATTCACCGGCGACGGTGCGTTCACGCGATAGGCCGTTGTTTGGAATTTCAACGACCGGGTGCGACCAATCAGATAACGCAATAGACGGCATCGTTGTCTCTCGAAAGATGGGCTCACGCCGCGCGTGGCGCCTTGGCAAAACTCAACTGCCCGGCTGCGATATCATCTGCAGCGAGACGTGCAAGCTTGTCGTCAGACGCGCGGATATATTTGGCGATGGCACCGGCGAACGCGTGGCCGGCGGGGCCGCGCAAAATCTTGGCGATCGCAATGGCCGCGAGCGGATCGCTGCCGCCCGCATCAACCGGCATTTCGGCGAGCGCCTGACGATATGCGCCCGAACGATCGTAAAACAGCGCGGCGGCACCTTTAACGCGCTTTGGCACCGTCATATCGCCGACGCCCATTTCGCGCATGCAATCATCCATATCGGTGACAAACGCTTCGATCAGGTGCTGGGCCAGCGCCTCGCCGTCACCCGGCAGAGACTTGACCCGCTCGGCCACCAGAAAAAGATGGAGTGCCACCAGTTCCAACCGGCCCTCCGGCGTATCGGGCACCCGTTCCGCGCCATAAAAGCTCGGTTGGCGGGCCGCGGCCACGACCATGCCATAAAGGTCCCCTGCTTTGCGCTTCAGGCCCGGGCGCCGGGTCATCCAGTTGAGCATCAGGGCATTGTCCTCACGCGTGTTGTCAAAATCAAGCAATTGGCTGGGGATTGTGCCCTGCTTTGGGGCGGGAGCCGCGTTGCACCTGCCCTTTTGCCAGTCTAAAGCCACTCAGCGCTATAACGAAGCGATTCTCGGGAGAGACCACTGATCATGCGCCGGGATGACACTCTTCGTCACACAATTGGCCTCCGTCAAACAACTGGCCGCTCGAAATCGGTGCCCGCGTCGCTGACGCTTGTGGCGGCGCTGGCTGGCGCGCTGGCTCTGTCGGGCGCGTTGACCGGGTGCAGCGAACAGATCACCAAGCACGGCCACCAGTTCCATGACACCGATTTGCAGGCGATCCAGCCCGGCATGAGCCAGGAACAGGTGCGCAGCACGCTCGGCACGCCCGCCACGACGGCTGTGGTCGGCAGCGGCGACGCGTTTTATTATATCTCCAGCACCATGAGCCAATCGGCGTTTTTCACGCCATCCGAAAAAGACCGCCAAGTCGTCGCCGTCTACTTCAATCAGGGCGGCATGGTTGAAACGGTCGCCAACTATGGCTTGAAGGACGGCAAGGTGTTTGACTTCATCAGCCGCACCACACCAGCACCCGGCGGCAAGGACGAAGGCATCTTGAAGTCGCTGTTCCGCAACCTCGGCAAAAAACAGATTTTCGGCGAGTAGTAAGGCCTCCGGGGTGAGGTCTGGCTGAGAGCTGACTAAGATCTGGCAGAACTCGCCACGGCTCCCTCATTTCGGCATGCCCAACCAGGGGTCACTTGTGCCTTGCGTCCAATTGTTATATTATACCATATAGACATACGGGAGTGGCGGCGGTTCGCACGGGGAGACAATGCATGGGCTATCAATTGACGAGGCGTGCAGCTGCGGCGTGCGCAATGGCGCTCGGGCTGAGTGCGCCTGCCCCGGCATCGGCCGGACACAGCATCTTCCATGTGTTTACACCGGCCATTGAGGCTGGCGCCTGGGGCGTTGAAGCGCTCAGCGCCTTCAACACCGGGCTACCCTCAGCCGGCGAACACACGCCCTTGCAGGCCGCTCACGAACTGGCCATCCACACCGGCGTCAACGAGTATTGGATGGCCAAGCTGGCGCTCGGCATCGAAAAGCCGGCCGGCGACAGCTATCAGCTCAATTCAATCGCCCTCGAAAACGTCTTCCGCGTCTCAAGCCCGCCGCACGGACCGTTTGATGCTGCTTGGTTTACCGCACTCAGCGCCGGCATCGACGCGGACGCAACCCACGCCGTCGAATTCGGCCCGGTTCTGACATTCGACAGTGGTCCGTTCGCTCTTGTTATCAACCCGTTCCTTGAAAAAACGTTCGGCGACAACCGCGAACCGGGCATCGCACTCACCTACGGCTGGCGCGCGACATATAGAATATCGGATCTGTTCAGCATCGGCGCGGAAGGCTACGGCGCTGTTGAAGACCTTGGCAATACGCCACCGGCCCGCGACCAAATTCACCGCGTTGGACCGGTGCTTTATCTCGGTCACGTGCACGGTGCCACGAACGGCATTCATGGCGCCGGACATGCCGGGCATGGCGAAGGGCACAGATACGCCAAAGAGCACGGGCACGCGTCAGCGCCCGGCCACCTGCCCGAATGGCACGGCGAAATCGGCGTGCTGTTCGGCTTGACGAACGCAACCGATGACGCGGCCATCAAATTCAACTTTGGCGCCGACTTTTAATGCCGGACGGACCCTAGTTGGTAACGCGCAGCGATTTTGCCGTCTTCTCGATTCCATCGACAAGGAATTTGATCATCGAAGCATTGGCGTCGGTCAACGAGCCGCCGACTGTGAACCCTGGCCACGTTTTGACTTCCTGCCAGCCAGAAACAAAACCACCCTGGTCAGCCGATGTCACATCAGGATCACCGAAGAATAAAATCTGCTTGTGGCTCTGATCAATCGAGGCTGATGAATTCCACTTAGCCAGCAAATCAGCGTCACTGCGGGGCATTTTCGTCGCAAGAGGATAGGCTGGACCTGCAAGCGAATTTGGAAAGCTCGGCGGATGCGACGGCGCGTCCGTCCAAACGACAACCAACGGATAGACATCGGTAACCGGATCGGAAAAGCCCGACGGCACTTCGCCCGGCTTCAACCAAGGACTGTCGATCGCTTCATTGACGCACTCAAGTCCGCTCTCGGGTGTGTCCAAGCCGCCGTAGGCCGTTTGCGGCGATACGAACGAATTGAAATTCGCCGACTCTGACGGCAGAGAAAAGAAATTCGACGCAGTCAGCGGATCTGGATCCGACATGCCATTGATGTCGCCAAAATCCTTGAAATACATCATGCGCACGCGGACCAGCGGAAACGGCTCAAGCCCGCGGTTTTTCAATTCGAGATTGAGGTTATCGTAGAAATTGAGGGCGTTGGTTTTGACCGAATCCAACGTCGGCGTCATCGACCCGGTCGAATCGACACACATCGCAATATCGAGCACCGCAAAGCCCGGCGCGACGCTCGCTTCCGCGTTGCCGTTGATCACCATGCTATCGAGACCTACAGCCGCCGCCAAAGACGCCTTCATCGTAGCGCGATAGCTGACCTTTGCTATCCAGTTGCCGCTGTTGTTCTCAACCACCATTTCCGGCGCACTGAATTCAGCCCCGCCCAGAGTTTGAATATTGGCCAGGAAAACATTGCGCCCGATCTCAGCGGCAACCGTCGCGATTTCGGATTTTGAGCGCTGGCCGTTGGATTTTTCCATATCAATAGCGGCGCGCGCAGCCGCGAGATTTGCCGCGTCGGCCGCGTCGGCCAGGCGCGTTTTGATGCGCGTGCCACGATCGGAATCGAGCGCCAGCCCGGCGATGCCGAGGATCACAATCACAATCATTGCAAACAACGGCGCAATCGCACCGCAATCGTCTTGGACAGCCGTGCAGATATTGGTGCGCAAGCGTCCGAACATTCTGGCGATGGGACGATTCATAGGGCTAGACCTAAGCCGATGGGAAATTCACCCATCATTCGCTCACAGCCGTACTAAAGCCGGTTTGCTAAAATCCATAAAATTTTAGCAAGGCAATAATGTCGCGCGATCTGAAGACAGCGCAGACCACGACAATGCCGGGTATTTAGCGCAGGCCAGACAGCGCAAGCCCGGCTTTTGAAATGGCTGCCAGCACCACACCCGGTTCAGGCGGGTTTGCTGGCGCGGGACCTGTTGCCGACGGGAACGCGCGGGCCAGTCCATCGAGCGCTGCTTGCACCAATTGGGCGGCCTCAGGGCTTTGCGCGGCAATCATGGGCATTGCAACCGGGGCGCGGGCAGCGGCCGCCTTATAGAACCCATATCCATCAAGCCGCGCTTCTGTCGCGTCCGGCGCTTGGGCCGAACTGTATTGAAGCGCTGCACGATTGAGGATCTCGCCAAGCACTTGCGCTTCGATGCGGACTTTCGAATCTTGTGATCGCGGAGCCTTGGCACCAGCCGCGTCGAGCGCGGCCAAAACATCATTAACGGCCGCCGAGACGGCCTTCACATCTCCGCCCGCCGACGCCAACGCCACAGCGTCTTGCATTTTGCCTTCGAAATCGGCGATGCCGAGTTTGGCCACAACCGGCGCCAGACCAACGTACACTTCACCAATCGGATGGGCGAACATTTGCGCGCCCGCTTCTTTGTTGCCCTCCAGATAGGCGTCGCGGCCACAAAGATAGTGCGCCCGGATCACGTCAAGTGCGATTAGGAATACGGCTGGATCAAGCGCCGCCTTTTCAAAATCGACGCCGCCTTCTCCGCCCTCGCCACCCTGCGTTGAAACAGAGTCAGCGACGGTGATCAGATAGCCATTGTGCCCTGCCCCTGCCGCCTGCGATGCTGCGTCGAGCGCTGCCGCACTTGCGGCTGCAGCTGCATCCGCAATCGATGGCGCCGCCGATGGAACCAGGGCAGCCCCAACCAAAAGACTGGTCCATACTGTGCGGCGCTTGATGACCATAGTCTCGTTCTCCGGAGTGACGTCGCGATGATCTTACAAATTGGCGGTGTGCTCAGCGCAGCTAATCTCTTGCAGATCACCACCGCAATAGGAAAAATACAATTTCATGACGGCCGCGCAACCGCCGGCTGGCACGCGCGCACTGTCAAGGACAACCTGCAAGCGGCGCCATCTGAGCTGCTTTCTTCGGTCCAGGCGCAAGTCAGCGCCGGGCTGATGGCCAACGACGTGTTGCGCGCCTTCGCCCTTCCCGCCCGGGTGCTGCCGCCGCTCATCAGCCGCTACACCAACGGCGCCAGCTACGGCCTGCACGTCGATGACGCTCTGATGGGCACGCCACCGTTGCGCACTGACTTATCGGTGACCGTTTTCCTGTCCCCGCCAGAGGCCTACGAGGGCGGCGAATTGGAAGTCCAAACGCCCAGCGGAATTGAAACCGCCAAGTTCGCGGCCGGCGACGCCGCCATTTATCCGTCAACGTGCCTGCATCAGGTGACGCCGGTCACGCGCGGCGAACGGCTGGTGGCCGCCACCTGGATACAAAGCCAGGTCCGCAACGCCGAACAGCGCGCGATTCTATTTGATCTTGATCGCGCACGCCGGAAGATATTCGCGAGCCACGGCAAGTGCGAGGAGTTTGATCTGATCGCCAAAAGCTACGCCAACTTGCTTCGCCAATGGGCTGAGATCTGACGCAAAAAACAAAGGCCCCGGAGATTGCTCTCCGGGGCCTCTTTATTGTAGCGCTTTGCGACTCCGCTTCGCGGAGCCGGCCGCAAAGCGCAGCGCGTCGGTCTTAGCCGTGGGCGAGAACCGCGAGCAGCAACAGCGCGACGATGTTGGTGATCTTGATCGCCGGGTTGACGGCCGGACCGGCTGTATCCTTGTAAGGATCGCCGACCGTGTCGCCTGTGACGGAGGCCTTATGGGCTTCCGAACCCTTCATGTGCTTGACGCCATCCTTATCGGTGAAGCCGTCTTCGAAGCTCTTCTTGGCGTTGTCCCAAGCGCCGCCGCCAGACGTCATCGAGATCGCGACGAAGATACCCGTCACGATCACGCCGAGCAGCATTGCGCCGACCGCCGAGAACGCAGCGCCCTTACCGGCGACCGCGTTGATGACGAAGTACAGCACGATTGGCGACAGCACCGGCAGCAATGACGGAACCACCATTTCCTTGATCGCCGCCTGCGTCAGCAAGTCGACCGCGCGCGCATAGTCGGGCTTTTCGGTGCCCTTCATGATGCCCGGCTTGGTCTTGAACTGACGGCGGACTTCTTCAACGACCGATCCGGCTGCACGGCCGACGGCCGTCATGGCCATACCACCGAACAGGAACGGGATCAGACCGCCGAGCAACAAACCGACAACCACGTATGGGTTTGCCAGCGAGAAATCGACGTTGACGCCTTTGAAGTACTGGAAGCTGGTCGAGCCTGCCTTGTTGGCTTCTGTGATGAAGTGCGCAAGGTCAGAGCTGTAGGCAGCAAACAGAACCAGCGCGCCGAGACCAGCCGAGCCGATAGCATAGCCCTTGGTAACAGCCTTGGTGGTGTTGCCAACCGCATCGAGTGCGTCGGTCGAACGGCGCACTTCCTTCGGCAGGCCAGCCATTTCAGCGATGCCACCGGCGTTGTCCGTCACAGGTCCGAACGCGTCGAGCGCGACGATCATGCCGGCGAGGCCGAGCATGGTGGTCGTGGCAATCGCCGTGCCAAACAGGCCTGCGAGGTTGTAGGTCATCAAGATGCCAGCGACGATGGCCAGTGTCGGCAACGCGCAAGCTTCCAGCGAAACCGCCAGACCCTGAATGACGTTGGTGCCGTGACCAGTCACCGACGCCTGAGAGATCGAGCGCACCGGACGATAGCCGATGCCGGTGTAGTACTCGGTGATCCAGACGATCAACCCGGTCAGCGCCAAGCCAACCAAGCCCGACAGGAACAGGTTCCAGCCGGTGATGACGACATCACCAACCTTGCCGACTTCACCGAAGCCGATCACGTATTGCGTGGCGATATAGAGACCGGCAATCGACAGCACGCCTGACGCGATCACGCCGCGGTACAGCGCGCCCATGATCGAACCGTTTGCGCCGAGCTTGACGAAGTACGTGCCGATGATCGACGTTACGATGCAGGCCGCGCAGATGGCCAGCGGATAGACCATCAGTGCCGCGAGGTTTGGCGAGGCTGCGAAGAAGATCGCCGCCAGAACCATGGTCGCGACAACCGTCACGGCGTAGGTTTCAAACAAGTCCGCAGCCATACCGGCGCAATCGCCGACGTTGTCGCCAACGTTGTCGGCAATCGTTGCCGGGTTGCGCGGATCATCTTCCGGAATGCCAGCTTCAACCTTGCCGACGAGATCGGCGCCGACGTCAGCACCCTTGGTGAAGATACCGCCGCCAAGACGGGCGAAGATCGAGATCAATGACGCGCCGAAGCCGAGCGCAACCAGCGCATCGACGACTTCGCGGCTACCCGTTGCCTTGCCGAGCGGACCCGTCAAGATGAAGTAGTAGACGGCGACGCCGAGCAGCGCGAGACCGGCAACCAGCATGCCGGTGATGGCGCCCGCTTTGAACGCCATGTCGAGACCGCCAGCGAAAGCGATACGGTCGCCGCCTGCGCGGTTCTAACGTTAGCACGCACCGACACGTTCATGCCGATGTAGCCGGCAAGACCTGAAAGCACGGCGCCGATCAGGAAGCCGATGGCGACCAGCGGCCCAAGCAGCATCCAGGCGAGAACGAAAATCACCGCGCCGACCATGGCGATGGTGCGATATTGACGGTTGAGATAGGCCTGCGCACCCTCGCGGATGGCGCCAGCGATTTCCTGCATGCGGGCGTTGCCCGCGTCAGAACCCATCACCTGCTGAGCGGTGATAAAAGCATAAAGGATGGATAGCGCCCCGCAGGCGATAATCCCCCAAAGAATGTTGGTCATGAGAGGTCCCTTTTGGTCCCGGTTTTTTCAGGCTAATTGCGGCACCTGGCCTGAACGGCCAAATACCGACTCGCCCCCCGAAGTCCCCTTTGGAGCGAGAGTCGGGGCGGACCATGCCAAAACTGCTCCTGCGTTGCAACATGGCCACCCCCAGGTATTCTAGGTCTTTGGGTGCATGCGCCGCCTTTTGCAGCCATTTTGTCCGGTAATCAGCGAGGCATACAGGCTGTTGCCCAATGCACCGCCGTTGATATAAGCGGCTCTCGCGAAGCACGCGGCGGTCGCCGTGGAACCTGGGAGCATGCCGTGGGTATCGAAGCACTTCTCAAAAGCGCGCAGGGAAAAGCCGCGCTCGACAGCGTCGCCGCGTCGTTCGGACTCAATCCGGCACAAACCGGGCCGGTCGTCGATGCGCTCGCTGGCGCGCTATCTCAGCGGATCGAGCGCAACATGATTTCGCGCGGCGGCGTTGCCGACATGGTCGGGTTGTTGGTCGATCCAGCGTCCGGGCGGGCGCTCGCCGAGCCAAAGGCGCTGGCGAGTGCGGATGTCGCGAACGCCGGCAACCACGTGCTCGACGTGCTGATCGGCGACAAACACATCAGCCGCGGCATCGCCGCCCGCACCGCCGCCGACACAGGTATTGATGTCGAAACCGCCAAGAAGCTGCTGCCGGTCGTCGCCAGCATGATGCTCGGCGGCCTGCAGAAGCAATCGAACCCCGAGATGACCAAGCTATTCCGCCATGTGCCGGTGCTTGCCGCCGCCAGCAATGGCAGTCCGCTGCCGATCCCTGGCGACAATATTCCAGGCGTTGGCCGCAACGCGCCAAGCTCTCCTGAAGGGGCGCCGGGCGGCGGCAACAATCCATTTGAAAATCTGCCCGACATCATCCGCCGTGGCGGCGTTCAGGTGCCCGGCGGCGGCGGCAATTTGGAAAACGTCATCCGCTCGATTCTCGGCAATCTGCTCGGCCTGCAAAACCGCGGCATGATCGGCAACATCATTCAGGCGCTGGTGGTGCGCTGGCTGGTCAATCTGGCGCGCCGTTTCTTCGGCGGACGGTAAGACCGCGCTCTTTGAAACACAAAAAAACCGGCTCTGATGAGGAGCCGGTATTTTTGTGCCTAATCCCCGATTAGCGGCTGCACGGTGTCGCGTGAACTTCGCAACCCCAACCTGCACCCGATTGTGAGCACTTGACGTCTTTGCCCGCCGCCAACTGATAGCTCGACCATTGCGAACCATATTCGAGTTGGACGAGCTCATACCAGGACGATACGGCGGCCGCCTGAGCGGCCTTCACATTGGATTGCCCCATGCTCGATCCGTAATGCACATGCCTGTCAAAGCAGACCCGGCCGCCGATGCGCACGATATCGTGGATCACCGCTGCGCCGGATAGCACGAACGGCTTACCGCCCTTCATGATCGGATGCTTCTTGTTGGCCGCATCTGCCGCCCCCGCCAGCCCGAACATGCAGGCTGCTGCTGCCAAGGCCAGTCCACAATACCACCTGCTCTTCAATGACATGATGCAAATCCCCGATATGACCGCGCTCAGAAACCAAGCGTAGATGTCATGAATCGCTGCATCCATTGCTGCTTTTAATCAAAGAAGGTTTGCTGACCGCCGATTTTTGACCGCAGCTGCAAACAAGGCACATCGGCGCGCCCGCAACACAAAACGATTCGCGGCCCTTAACGGGAGCCAACAGTGGGGGAGGCTGCCACAAAACACAGATCCTATCCGCCAGCCGGTTTCTCGACTGGCCGTCGATCAACGGTTGCGCGCTTAGCGGCAGGGCCGCGCCGAAACTTCGCAAGCCCAACCGATGCTGGCTTGCGAACACTTCATGTCCTTCGCAGATGCTCTCGCATAGCTGGCCCAGGCGCTGCCGTATTCAAAATCAACGAACGACGACCATGAGCTGACAGCGGCCGCTTGAGCGGCAGCTGCGGTCGGCTTGCCGGCACTCGATCCGTAGTGGAAATGGTCGGCGAAGCACAACCGGCCGCTTTCACGCCGCATGGTATGCGTGGCGGCAAGCCCTGAAACTGCTGCCGAACGCTGCACAGCGACTTGGCCGCGCGGCTTCGCTCCGGCTTGTGGAGCACAGGCAAACAAACCTGCCACCGCAACCAACCCCAGTCCGAAATACAATTTGCTGTTCAATGACATGATTCAAATCCTCGAAATATCCGGCAGGCTGTGCGCGAATATGACGAAAGATTACAGATTCATTTCATGGGCTCGATAGCCGAAGCTGATATCGCTGCGGATTGTTGACGGGCGCTGCAAACAAGGCACAGCTGAGCCCTGAAATACTCCCCCCCGTCAACATTTCTGAAGTGCGATCAGGTGAACACTCGGCAGAAAATTACTTCGCAGCGACGACCGAGATTTCGACCAGCATGCGCGGATCGATCAGCTTGGCTTCAACGCAGGCACGCGCCGGTGCGTCCTTGCCGCCGAGCCAAGAACTCCACGCCTTGTTCATTGCGTCGCGGTGACGGATGTCGTTCAGCCAGACGGTGGCCTGCGCGACTTTCGACTTGTCAGTGCCGCACAGCGCCAGCAAGCGATCGATTTCAGCCAGCACTTCGGAGGTCTGGCCTTCGCAATCCCGCGCCAGGTCTGTCGGAATCACGCCCGCTGTAAATACGAGACCACCGGCCTCCGTGACCTTGGAATAGACGGCAGTCGAGTCGTGGCGCTTAACGGACATGGAATTTCCTCAATTGCAAAATGGATCGCCGCCCTCATAACGCACCACCAGCGCGGCGTGAAGCCAGAAAGAAACGCCGGGCGCTGCGCCGCCGCATCACGCGTGCCGGATGTTTAAGCGAACGGTGTTCCAGAACGCCGCATCGCTTCACAACGTTTCAGCCGGGTGTTAGGCTATTTCTGCCGTCGGACGAATTGGCCCCATATTGCAAATGCATTTCCGGAACGTTCTGCCTCCTGTAAGCCCTGCACACGTACATTGCTTGTCGTCGCATCGAGGTTGACATGAAACACAATTTCATCATTGCGTTGCATAACATTTTGCGCTCCGAAGGATTTTATGACGGCAAGCGTGGATGGACCAACGATCCCGAGGATAGCGGCGGTCCGACGCTTGCTGGCATCACGTACAACAACTATTGCGAATACATAGGCGAGCCCGGGTTGTGCCGGCCAAAGAATGACCGGAATTGGGATCCGGCAATTGTTCGCGCCCTGCGCAACATCACTGACGATCAGATTTCCGATTTCTATCGAACCAAGAAATGGTCGGTCGTGCGCGGCGACGATCTGCCCCCAGGCATAGACCTTGCCGTTGTCGATGTCTGCACGCTGCATGGGCTGGGCAAGGCCCGCTCATTCTACCGCCAGGCCCTCGCGCTGCCCGAAAGCATGCGGCCATTCAGCGACGAGGAATTGCGCGCTGTCTGGGACACCTCGGTGGATTGGGATCACGTTATCGAGGCCATCGCCGGGCTGCGGCGCAAGCACTACTACGCGATCATCACCAAATATCCAGGCAAGAGAAAGTTCCTCAAAGGATGGCTCAATCGCACGCGGACCGTCACCGCCCAATGCTGCGAACTGGCGCCGGATCGCAGCGGCGAAACCATGCTGACATTGGCCGATCATGGCCGCTGCGACGATCCTGAAGAACCAGCAATCGCCGCTTGAAAGCGCCGCCAGGAGAGCCACGCACCGCGGCAGAACTTTGCTTGGCAACGGCTATGAAGCACGCCCAACACCGGGCCGGATCGCTGAGGTAAGCGCTAAAAAACCGATGTGGCCTCGCGGCGCTCACCGTCAATGATCAGTCCCTTGATGGCCACCTCGCCGCCAGCGCCGACAGCAATAATCGCCTGGATCTTCTTATCCCGCACGCTGGACTCAAGCTGCCGCCCGGTGCCTTCCGGCACGAAGTAGCTTTCGATACCGTATTTGATGGTGAATTGGTTGTCGCCAGATTGGCGCCCCCTCCAGCGCTGCTGGACGATGCCTTTCACGGCCACGTCTTGCGGCTCGATGCCGGCTGGATAGGCCGGCGTCAACCGCTTGACCGTCCACACGCCGTCCGCACCGGCATGCAACGTGGCATAAACGGTCCTACCGGGTGTGATTGAATCGAGAGGCGCACCGTTTTGCTCGGCCGTCATTGAGACCGGCGAGATTCCGTATCCGAGAATAACATAATCGCCGCGAAGCCAATCGCGCGGATCGACCGGTTGAACCTGCATGACGATCTCGCGGCCCGTCGTGAGCAGTGTCTGGCGGTCGAAAATGATTTTGACGAGCAGACCGATTTGCACCACGGCGACGCCGGCCAGCATTGCCCAGTATAGTGCATGGGACTTCAAATTTGCGTTGCTCATAGTGTCACCTCTTGCGGTGTACTGCGCATCGCCAATCGCCACGCCATAAAGGCCAGACCGGCGACGATGAGACCAGCCACCAAAAAGAACAGCGACGTGTCGAGGATCGTACCGACGGTCTTCCAATACAGTGCCAAGATCTCAATCGAGAAGCCGATGTATCCAAGCCAGACCGCGCCGCGATGTTGCATCGTCACGCCATACCAAATGGCCGCCAGCAGAAACGCCAGGGTGACCGCGGCAAGAAACATCAGCTCACCGCTGGACGTAAACCCCCAGAATTGCAGCGCGAACATACCGGCAAACGCCACCGCGATGGCATAGCCGAGCACCGGTGCTGCGATCGCTTCTGTGTCCGGGCGCAATTTCGATGCCGCAATCGCCAGCGCGGTGCCGGCCACGCCGGTCACGGCAACCAGCTCGTGCCGATACCCGGTATCAAGCAGATACCCAAGCGTGATGATAAAGCCGCTGAGTGCGACCCCCGCAATGTGAATGCCGGGCCGCCACTGTTGCCAGACGAAGGCCGCCGTCACCGCGGTCCACGCGACCAGAAATGGCCAATGCACGGCGCCTGATTGGCCGGACTGCATACCGGCCCATAGTGCGGCGAGCACCATCGCCAGCGCCAAAGCCGGATGCGACTGCAACGCGACGCCCGCCACAATTGCGCCGAGCATCCACAGCAGCACACCATCCGGCGGGTTGCCGTCGATATGGAACATTTGCGAAATCAGCGCGATGCTGGCACCAAAAGCGATCACCGCAAACAAAATTGCGGCGTCGGAAAACAGCCGCTGGCCGCGCCATGCGAACAGGCCCGCCACGCCATAGCCGCCACCAATTAGGGAAAACAGCAGCGCAAGCCGCGACAGGCGCGGCATATCCTGCCAATGGGCGGCAACAAACGAAATCGCCGCAAAGCCCAATAACACGCTCGCCAGAATACCAAGCACGGACGCCAGCCCAACGCCGCGCTTCGCCGACGCAATTTCACGCAGGATGTGTTCTTCACCTTCGCTCGTCACCCACCCTGCCGCACGCCAGCGGTTGATGTCATCCGTCAGTCGTTTGCGGCTGCCCCACATGCAAAGCGGTGTCCTTAAATCTGCGGCATGCCCCCGAAAGCATGGGCGAAAACATGCCTATTCGCGCGCCACCCGTAGTCAATAAAAATGGCTGCCCCATGGTTTGCCGGTAACAGCAATCGACGTGCGTGACAAACTCAGGCCCGCTCGTTTACATATGCCGGAGCCTCTTGCCCAGTATGCCGCACCGTATGCGGTGCCGTTTCTTGGCCCGGCTACAAAACGGACACATCGCGGCCATTGCAGCCGCCGTTTTCCGTGCTACAGTTGCGAATGAGTTGCATTTGCGAAAAGACATCATGGACACCGTAACTCCCATCTCCCGCGAGATCCCTCGGCCCGGCTGGAATGGTGCGTGGCGCAAGGCTGCCCAGACCGCCTCGCTCGATGATGTGTTCCGCTCTGTGCCGGTCAAGCGCGATGCCAGCTTCTGGCGCCGCCTCGCCTCGTTCTTCGGCCCTGGATATCTGGTCGCCGTCGGCTACATGGACCCCGGCAACTGGGCCACCTCCATCGCTGGCGGCTCGAAGTTTCGGTTATGCGCTGCTGTGCGTCGCGCTGCTCTCCAACATCATGGCCATCATATTGCAGGCGCTGTGTGCGCGCCTTGCTGTCGGGTCGGGGCGTGATCTGGCTCAGGCCTGCCGCGATGGCTATCCGGCCTGGGCCGCCTATCCGCTGTGGCTGTTTGCCGAACTGGCCATCATCGCCACCGACGTCGCCGAAGTTATCGGCACGGCCATCGGCCTCAACCTGCTGTTCTCGATCCCGCTTGAAATCGGCGTGATCCTGACCGCGCTCGACGTATTCATTGTGCTGCTGTTGCAGCGGCTCGGGTTCCGCTATCTCGAAGCATTCGTCATCACGCTGCTGGCGGTGATCGCGGCGTGCTTTGCCGTGCAGATCGCGCTCGCCGATCCCAACTGGGGCGAGGTGATCCGCGGCTTTGCGCCAACGGCCGACGTCGTCAAAAACCCGGACATGCTGTACCTCGCGCTTGGCATCCTCGGCGCAACCGTCATGCCGCACAATCTCTATCTGCATTCGGCCATCGTGCAGACGCGGGCCTACGGCGAATCTCTACCGCAAAAGCGCGAGGCGCTGACGTTTGCGACAATCGATTCGACCATCGCTTTGATGCTCGCGCTGACCATCAACGCTTCGATCCTGATCCTGGCCGCCGCCGTCTTCCACACCTCCGGCAAATCAGACGTCGTCGAGCTCGGACAGGTCCACACCCTGCTCGCGCCGCTGCTTGGCTCGTCAATCGCGCCGGTCATGTTCGGCATTGCCCTGCTGTGCTGCGGCTTGAACTCCACCGTTACCGCAACGCTTGCCGGCCAGGTCGTGATGGAAGGCTTTATACAAATGCGGGTCGCGCCGTGGTTGCGCCGCCTGATCACGCGGGCCATCGCCATCATTCCAGCAGCCGGCGTGACATTGCTCTACGGTGAGGCTCAAACCTCGAAGCTTTTGATCCTGACCCAGGTGGTGCTGAGTTTGCAGCTGCCGTTCGCGGTTATCCCACTTGTGCAATTCACCGCCAGCCGCGCCAAACTCGGCGACCTCGTCGCACCCCGCTGGCTGACACTTGTCGCCATCCTTATCGCCACCATCATCGTCGCCTTGAACGTCAAACTGATCAGCGATTTTGTGATGGGGTAGCCGTAGGCAACGCCTTCGCCCGCCCGTCATCGCGCACTTACCACTTCCGTCATCCCGTTGCCGCGCATCGCATCGGCGGTGTTCCGAACGCGACCCAGACAAGGTCAACGAGCGCGCTGCTGGCGGGGTGACTCCTGCGCTTTCCAGAGCCCCTACCGCGTCGCGACCGGCAGACTGCCGAGACCGTCGATATACCACTTTTCGGTTTCGACAATCGCCGGGTTCTCGCCGTTCACGTAGATCCAGCTATCGACCGCCCAGCGCTGCGCCGATTTTGTTTCCTGCAGTACTGCGGTCCAATGAGTCCAACCAGCCACCCCGCGCCACAGCTGATCCTTGGCGAACGGCGTGCCGACGGTGTGGTGTTTCAAAAGTCCGTTATTCTGCAGCACCAGAAGATAGCTTGTGGTGTTGGTCGACTCGTCCACGCAATCCTGCTGCGTCGGGTCACCGGGGCCGCCAGCTTCCATGCCCGCGCGGTCTTTATCCGTGCCGATTACTTTGCCGACGCGCGTCTCCATCCAGCCAATCGCATAGGCGACCGCGCGGCGCTCTTCGCTTGCCCCGTCGTCCTTCTTGACCTTCTTGAAAATCCCTTTGATCTCGGTGATGTCGGCATTGGTGAAGGTAAACTTCGTCTGCATCTTGCAGGTATAGGCGTGGCACACGGTCACCGCGTTACTGACCGGTTTGGAGACCTGAAAGTCCTGAAAATGCCCTTCCACCGGGCCGTTGCGCTCATGCGTGCAGGCGCTGAGGCTGAGCCCCAGGGAAAGCGCCACAGCCGCGGTCGCACTCAATCGTTGCCAGCTCATGCCGCCCCGCGATAGACAAACTTCAGGAATACGCGGCGCGACGAGCACCCAACCCTACCCGGCTACGCACTCGGCTGATTCGCGTCAAACCCCCAAAAGCATTGCTTAATCGTCATCTGTGGACCCGTTGCGGAAATGACTCGTATTAGCCCTATTCACGTGATCGGCGCGGGCCTTGCCGGCTCTGAAGCCGCCCACCAGATCGCCAGCGCAGGCGTGCCCGTGGTGCTGCACGAAATGCGCCCCACGCGCATGACTGACGCCCACAAGTCCGGCGGATTTGCAGAACTCGTCTGCTCCAACTCGTTCCGCTCGGATGATTGGGAGAACAACGCCGTCGGTCTCTTGCACGAAGAGATGCGCCGCGCCGGGTCCCTCATCATGGCGGCGGCGGATGTGCATAAGCTGCCAGCTGGCGGCGCTCTCGCCGTTGACCGCGATGCGTTCTCCGCTGAAGTGACCGCGCGCCTTGAAGCCAATCCGCTGATCACCCTCGACCGCCGCGAAGTCGAAGGCCTGCCGCCAGACGATTGGCAAAGCGTCGTCATCGCAACGGGCCCGCTAACCTCGCCCGCGTTGAGCACGGCGATTGGCCAACTGACAGGCGAAGGCGAACTCGCATTCTTCGACGCCATCGCGCCCGTCATTCATCGCGACAGTGTCGATACGTCCGTTGCCTGGTTCCAATCGCGATACGACAAGATGGGGCCAGCCGGCACCGGCGCCGACTACCTCAATTGCCCGATGAACAAAGAGGAATACAACGCCTTCATCGATGCTCTGCTGGCGGGCGATAAAACCGTTTTCAAGGAATGGGAATCCAACACCCCCTATTTCGACGGGTGTCTGCCGGTTGAAGTGATGGCCGAACGTGGCCGCGAAACCTTGCGCTATGGCCCGATGAAGCCGGTTGGCCTTGATGATCCGCGCACCGGGCGCTGGCCTTATGCGGTTGTGCAGCTGCGCCAGGATAACGCGCTCGGCACGCTGTGGAACATGGTTGGGTTCCAAACCAAACTGAAGCACGCCGAACAAGTGCGCATCTTCCGCATGATCCCGGGATTAGAGAATGCAGAATTTGCGCGCCTCGGCGGCCTGCATCGCAACACCTATCTCAATTCGCCCAAGCTGCTTGATCGCGCGCTGCGTTTGAAAGCGCTGCCGCGTTTGCGCTTTGCCGGCCAGATCACCGGCGTCGAAGGCTATGTTGAAAGCGCGGCCATTGGCCTTCTCGCCGGACGCTTTGCCGCCGCTGAAGCCCTTGGCCACAAAATCATCGCGCCGCCGCCGACAACCGCGCTTGGCGCATTGATCGACCACATCACCGGCGGGCACATATTGGTTGCGCCTTCCGACTCTCCTTCGTCGAGCCGGCCGGAAGGCGCGGCGGTTACCCCCCGCTCGTTCCAGCCGATGAACATCAACTATGGATTGATCCCTGATCTTGAGGCCGCGCCAACGGTCGATGCCAACGGCAAAAAGCTCAAAGGCCCCGAACGTGGCCGCGCCAAGAAGCAGGCCCAGTCGCGGCGCGCCATTGCTGATCTCAGCGTTTGGTTGAACACGCCGTCTACGCCCGCGACAGAGTGAGCCGCGAGACTTCCTTCTCCCTTGGGGAGAAGGTGCCCCGAAGGGGCGGATGAGGGGCTTCGCTGCTGGCTGTTGTAGTGGGGCAAGCCCCTCACCTGCCCCGCCCAAATCCGGCGCTACCGCGCCGGGCGGGGCATCCTCTCCCCAAGGGAGAGGAAAAATATGCGTGGCTCCGTATGTTCGGAAAAAATACTCTCTATTGCTGCACAGCCGTCGGGCTGCCGCGGCTGCCCGCGTCCGGTCCAATGGATGTGCCGGGCGCTGCGTCCGTCGCGCCGGACGGTGCCGCCGCAGGCGGCGCAAAAATTGGCGCCTCCGGCAAAGGCGTTACGCCACCCGCCTTGACGTCCGGTACAATCGCACCCGGCTCATCGACCGCGGGCGGCGGCGGCGCCTCGACAATCTCCGGCTCCGGATCCGGCCCCTGCCCGTACTTCTGTAACACAGCGCGCGCCTTGCCGGCCACCGCGTCCGCTATCGCCGCGTGCCCCTCGGCGGTTGGATGGAATGCGCCGGAATAGGTCGATGCCAGCAGCAGCTGAAACCACGCGAGCGAGTCGAGTTTCATCACCTTTTGCAGCAACGACGCGGCGACATGGAAGTTGCCGGTCATGAAAGCGTCGTTGGGCGTGCGGAACCAGCGCTGGCGGCTGGCATAGGCTTGGTAGTCCGCCGGATTGAAAGGCTTCCAAACGCCATCGATCTTGCGCGGCAGGCGCAAATCATCGGGCCCGTTGATGCCATCCTCGCTTTTGCCCGAACAAATTCCGCGATCAATAAACTGGCGGCGATGCGTTTCAGCGAACGTCCAACCATACGTCGCGGCACTGTCACGCATCGACCGGTGCAGCTTATCGGCGATCCAGGTGCCTTCGCGCAGCTTCTGCTCGCTCAATTGAAAATCGGAAAACACTTCCATTCCGGCCCGGCCGTCCTTGCAGGTTTCGCTGCCATCGCCCGACAACGCGAGGCCCGGATAACCCGTCAGGATAATGCGGTCGCTCTCTTCCCACGGCACATAGAGCAGATTGTGAAACGCGCGGTTCAGCGATTTGTAGCGCGCGTCCAACCGCGACAGCTGGGCCGACGCTTGTGCTTGCCCGTGCACTTCGCCAATCCACCCGCCAAGCTGGCGCAGCATCGATTGGTTGGACAGCACCGCGTTGGCAATCAACCTTGAGAAGCCGATATCGTTGCCGCCAATCGACAACAAGATCAGATCGATTTTGCGCGCGTTATCCTTGGGGCACTTGCGCAGCACCAAGCCGCCCTTCAACTCCGGGATCGCGCCATTGATGTGATAAGCTTCCGGCAAATCGAGCGCTTGCGATTGTCGCGTGCCGCATTGCGCTTCCGCGACCGCCGAGATCTGCGACAGCACCGGCGGGTTCGCCACCCATTCGTTGCCCTTGTAGCGCAAGAACAAGCCCGGCACGACTTCAGCGCCGGAACACGACACACCGGCAAATGTCACCGAGCGATGCGGATCTTCAGCGCCGAGCTGCAAGGCCGCACGCAGCTGCTGCGAATAGAGCGAGCGGTGACATGCTTGATCGAGCCAGCGGGCGTTCTCACCAATAAAGGTTTTGTCGCCGATTGACGTCCAATCGCCAATGCGCGCCGGATAACCTGAGAGATCACGGTCCGATCCGGGGCTGGCGTAGTCAGCGGCCCGGTCCCGCGAGAAGCGCACCGCGATGTCGGGGTTGCCTTCACCCGACGCGAAACTGTCGCCCATGCCGGCAACCAGAATATCGCGGACTTTGACATCGGCTTCCGCCACTTCGCGGCCGCCGATTTCAACCTTCACGCCCGCGCCCCCCGGATAGGGCACGTCGGTTACAAACGGCTCGTTGCACGGCTGTGTGACGGCTTGGCCGCGGGTATCCTTGCCGCCGCGCGGCGCGGTCAGCCACGTGCACGTCAGGTTCGCGGCCTCATCGATACCGCGCACACCGGCAATAATCGTGTGGCTCACCGGGTTCATGTAGTCGTCATACGCTGGGCATTGAAACCGGTTGGTGGTCCAATTCCAGCAGGTCTTACGATACATGGTGGCCGCCCAGCCGTCCTCGTGGCGCGATTGCAGCGCGCGCTCAGCCGACAAAACGGGGGTTGATTTTTCTTCGGGCCCAAGCGCGCGATACGTTGCGCGGTGAATTTCGCTATCGGCCGGGTCCGTAAAAAAGCGGAAAGGATTTTCGACGCGCCATTGAACGGCCGCCGCCGCGGACGCGGGCTGCACAGCGCCTGAGGTCAGCGCCGGCAGCACTACAATCAATGCCCGTAACGTGTTGCGCATCGGTTGTACCCCTGTTGGTCCCGCGCCGCCGCAACGGCCCACTCACGTCACGTCATATCATAGCCGGCCGCGGACATGCGTTTTGGCCAGACGCCACACGCGCGTCAATGGCGCGATGTCCGCCACGTCGCGCGCCGGATCATGCGCACCCGCTGAAAGAGCCCGCAAATAGGGCTCTACCAGGGCAAGCGGCAGCAGCGCCGTTTTGACCGCGGCGGGCTGTGCGCGATACGCAGAGCTGACATGCTGCAAACGATCACGCGCCCGCACGCTCATCTCCGCAATCGCGCGGCGCCAATCGGGATTGGCAGCATCGCTCAAATATGCAGGCGGCAGCGGCACGCGGCCACGGCTCAACGCATATGGCAGGCTCAACCCAAGCCGCGCGAGGCCATAAGCTTGCGCTGCATCGTGGATCAGCCCGTGTGACGGATTGAGGTCTCTCTCTCCTAAAACATGAGCTGCAAGTGCAAACAGCACGCCCTCGCGCAAATCCAATTCCAGCTGCAGCTGCGCGTCATCCGCTGGCGCGTCGGCATACAGCGCGTGCACATGCGCATCGAGAAAATCGTCAATCCGCACACGTGGCAGACCATAGCGCCTTACCGCTTCAAAAAGCTCATCCGCAACAGGATGACCCGAACGCGCGGCATCGGCGCTGATCGCATCGCGCCACCACTGAATGCGGATTTCGCCAATCTGCGGCTCGGTCACCTGACTTGAAATTTTCTCGATGTCCGCCGCGAACGCCGCCAGCGCGATCAACCCTGCCCGGTGCTCAGGTGGCGACAGCAGCGCCGCCATATAACGATCCGGCGCACCAGCACGCGCGGTCTGGCGCACCGTGTCGAGCGCCGCTGTGGTGGATGCCTCCGTCATGGAACCGCGATCAGGGCTGCCGCCACGCGCCGCCTTTCGCCCAGCATAATGTTGTAGGTGCGCGCCGCAGCACCTGTCGACATCGCTTCAAGGCCGATGCCGGCATCTGCAAATGCTTTGGTCACGGCCGGCCCCATGAACACTTGGGACCCGCCCGTGCCCAGTAACAACGTGACGGGCGCCTGCAGGCCGGCCAGAACGAACGCGAAGTCTTCCACTTGCAAATCTTCAGCGCGCATCACGTCCCACGCGTACACGCCAGACGGCAAACACAGGATCGACCCTTTGTGGCTCATGTCCGCAAAACGAAAGCCGCCGTTGCCATAAAAGGTCACGGCGGCTTCGTAGGGATATCGCGCAACGCGCGTTGTCATGTTCGCTCGCGAACGCTTTTAATCAAGCCTTGGCTGGTGCAGCACCCTTGACCGCCTGGTCGCTCCAATCGCGCTTGACGCCGAGGTATCCAAGCAGCGGTGCCGCGATGAAGATCGACGAATAGGTGCCGATGATCACGCCGACCAGCATGGTGAAGTTGAAGTTGCGGATCACTTCGCCGCCGAAGATATACAGCGCCACCAGCACGGCAATCGCCGTCACACCCGTCAAAATCGTGCGCGACAGTGTTTCGTTGATCGACAGATTGAGCAACTCGTTCAAATCCATTTTCTTGAACTTGCGCAAATTCTCGCGGATGCGGTCAGACACAACCACCGTGTCGTTGACCGAATAGCCGAGAATGGTCAGCAGCGCCGCCACCGTCGACAGATCGAACTCGAATTGGAACAGCGAGAATATGCCGACCGTCACCAGCACGTCATGCGTCAGCGCCACCACCGCGCCGGCCGCGAACTGCCATTCGAAGCGGAACCAGACGTAAGCGACAATCGCCAGAATACCACACAACACGGCGATGATACCGGTTGTTCTAAGCTCGCTCGACACCGCCGGTCCGACCACTTCAACGCGGCGCTGCGTATAGCCTGAGCCAACCGCCTCAACCACCTTCTTCAAGGCATCCTGCTGGGCGGCATCTCCACCCGGCTGCTCTTCAATGCGGATCAGCACGTCGGATGGTCCGCCGAACGCCTGTATCTGCACGCCGCCGAGCCCCAGCTTGCCGAGCTTGTCGCGCAACGCCGATACGTCCGCCGTGCCATTGGTCGCCTGCAACTCGATCATCGAGCCGCCCTTGAAATCGACGCCGTAATTCAGCCCGCGCGTGAAATAGAGCGCGAGTGACGCCAGCATCGCGACCACCGACAATGCAATCGCCAGGTCCTTGTAGCGCATGAAGGGCAGCCGCAGGTTATGCGGGAAAAAGTCGATACCCTTAAAATTCGGGATCAGTTTCATCAACACGCGAGAAGTCTCCTAAACCGGAATTTCGAGCGGGCCGCGGCCCTTGGGCTGAGCCTTCAGCCAATACGAGATCAACAGCCGCACAACCGTCACCGATGCAAAGATCGACGTCAGAATGCCGATCGTCAGCGTGACGGCGAAGCCGCGGATCGGACCAGAGCCGAGCCAGAACATGATCATCGCGCAGGTCAGCGTGGTCAGCTGACTGTCAGCGATGGTGATGAACGCGCGCTGGAAGCCTGCATCAATAGCGCTGATCGGCGTCTTGCCTGCCCGCAATTCTTCACGGATGCGCTCATAGATCAGCACGTTGGCATCGACCGCCATTGCAACGCCGAGCACCAGACCGGCGATGCCGGGCAGCGTCAGCGTCGAGCCGATGGCTGTCATCAGCGCAAGCGTCAGGATCAAGTGAACCAGCAATCCGACAACTGCGAAGATGCCGAACGTGCCGTAGGCGAGGATCGTCAGCACCACCACCGCGATACCGCCGATGATGCCGGCCGTTTGGCCGGCGGACACAGAGTCGGCGCCGAGCGACGGGCCAACGGTGCGCTCTTCGACAATCGTCAGCTTGGTCGGCAGCGCGCCCGAACGCAACTGAACCGCAAGACGCGTCGTGCTCTCGACAGAGAAGTTACCGGAGATTTGTCCCGAACCGCCAAGGATCGGCTCGTTGATGCGTGGCGCGGAGAGCACCTTGTCATCCAGCACAATCGCGAACGGACGGCCGACGTTTTCTTTGGTGTAAGCGCCGAACTTGCGGGCGCCCGATTGATTGAAGCGGAAATTGATCACCGCCTCGCCGTTTCGGCTATCGAAGCCCGGTTGTGCATCCGCCAGATCTTCGCCCGGCACGACCGGCGTTTCGCGCAGCAGGAAATCGCCGCTTTCGTCACCCGTGCCGGCGTAAATCTTATAGCCCGGCGGAACCGCGGTCAGCTTCGCGTCTTCTGCGCTTGTTGACGGGTGGACTTCATGGAACGTCAGTTTGGCTGTTTCGCCGATCAGCTTCTTCAGTTCCGACGTTTCTTTAAGGCCCGGGAACTGAATCAGAATGCGGTCCGTTCCCTGACGAACGACAGACGATTCCGAGGTGCCGAGATTGTTGATACGCCGGTTGACGGTTTCAATCGATGACGCCGCAGCACTCGAAATGCGCGCCTTCATACCCTGATCGGTCGGCTTCAAATTGATCGTGCCGGGTTCCGTGCCTTCGCTGATGTCCAGATCGTTGCCACTAGAGCCGAGGATCGCATTGCCGATCGGCTGGATCAACTTGCGTAATTCCTTCAAAGCCGCATCTTTGTCTTCGGGCTTCGCCAAACGAACCTGCAATTGCGTGCCCTGAATGCCAAGGCCAGAGAAACCGATTTTCGCGTCACGCAAAGACCGGCGCACGCTATCGCGCAGATTGGTAACCCAATCCTTCTTGATCTCTTCCTGGTCCATAGCGAGCAGCAAATGCGCGCCGCCCTGCAGGTCGAGACCAAGGTTCATCTGCTGGCGCGGCACGAACGACGGCCACTTGGCCACCACGTCCTTGGCGAAGAAATTCGGCAGCGCGAAAACAATTCCCGCCAAGCAGGTGAGCACAATGGCGAGGATCTTCATACGTGAAAAGTGCAGCATATGTTTTGCTTCTCTGGTGGCGCGAATCGGGCAGCAGCCGCTGTCTGGGTACGGTCTGCTGTAAGTGCCGCGTCAGGTTGCGGCTTGCGCTTATTCCTTGACCGGTTCGCCCTTGGAGCGAACATCCATCAAGGTGCTCTTGATGATGCGGACCTTGAGGTTGTCTGCGAGTTCGACTTCGACTTCATCGGTCGTGTCGGACACCTTGAGCACGCGGCCCACCATGCCGCCCGACGTGATGACGGTATCGCCGCGGCGGACCGCGTTCATGCGTTCCTTGTGTTCCTTGGCGCGGGCGGCCTGCGGGCGGATCAGGAAGAAATAGAAGATCGCCAGCATCAACAGCATCGGGATCAGCAAGCTGCTGAACGGATCGGCGGCGGGGCCGGCGGCTTGAGCAAAGGCGGGGGATACGAACATGAGCGGCGTGTCCTATGGAAAAGCGAAATAGCCAACGCGGCTTCTCCCCCGCCCCTGAGCTTCGAGACATTGTCCCGATTTCCCAAGGCCCGGAGGGCCAGCCGCCAATTTGGCCGGGACTATAGAGACCGGCGGCGGCTTTGCAACCGGGGAGCGGTCGCGACTTGAAGCCTATCAGCGGCAAATGGAGCCTAAACCACGAAAAACAAGTGAAGCGATCTGCATTCGCCGCCCCGTTGGCATCCCCGCGCCACACCTCTAAGAGTTGCGCATCAGCCGCCAGCGCGCCAGCTCATCTACCCGTCTCTGCGAAAGTTCCCCTATGCCCGATAAGATCCTGCCATCAGACGTGCTGACCCGCATAGCCGAAGCGCTGGAGCGCGCTTACCCGCCTGCCCCCGCCGCCCCTGATTTCAACGCGGCGCAAGCCTTCGTCTGGCAGGCCGCATCATCGAGCTTCCTCCCCGTCCCTAAGGTCAACCGCATCCCGCTATCCCTTCTCAAAGGCATCGACCGGACCAGCGCCATCCTGCTCGACAACACCCGGCGTTTTGCTTCCGGCCTTCCCGCCAACAACGCCCTGCTGTGGGGCGCACGCGGCATGGGCAAATCGTCCCTCGTCAAAGCCGCCCACGCCGAAGTTTCCGGCGCTGCGCCAAACCTAAAGCTCGTTGAAATCCACCGCGAGGATATCGCCACGCTGCCCGCGTGCCTTACCCATCTCAAAGCCAGCAGCAACCGCTTCATCGTGTTCTGCGATGATCTTTCGTTCGACAAGGACGATACCAGTTACAAGTCGCTCAAAGCCGTGCTCGAAGGCGGCATTGAAGGCCGCCCCGACAACGTCATCTTTTACGCCACGTCCAACCGCCGCCACCTGATGCCGCGTGAGATGGTTGAAAACGAGCGTGCCACGGCAATCAATCCAGCCGAAGCCACGGAAGAAAAAGTTTCGCTCTCGGATCGCTTCGGTTTGTGGCTCGGCTTTCATAACGCCAGCCAGGATGACTACCTGGCGATGGTCCGCACCTACGCCGCGCATCACAAACTTGACCTTGCGGATTCGGAATTGACGCGTGACGCTCTCGAATGGGCAACAACCCGCGGCGCACGTTCAGGCCGTGTGGCGTGGCAGTACATCCTCGATTGCGCAGGGCGCCGAGGGGTGAAGCTGTAGCTCGCAATATTCTAAAAAACACAGAACCATCGACGCCTTTCCTCTCCCTTCGGGAGAGGATGTCACCCCGGCGCGGTAGCGCCAAACCAAAGGGTGACAGGTGAGGGGCTTGAGCCGGGCCGGTGTTTTGAGTGGGGCAAAGCCCCTCATCCGCCCCTTCGGGGCACCTTCTCCCCATGGGAGAAGGACAACGCATCCACTTCGGCAGTGTCCAAAATTACCACGAAGCAGCGTCACGCTCCACCGCAATCAACGTAAACATCAAGCGCTTGTCAGATTGTTCGACACTTTCCGCGCCTTTCGGCCGGCTCCGCGAAGATCGCTTCAACGAGGCCCGTGCCCTGCGGCCGGCTCGCCCCTTGGCGAGTCGCAGGGCACCATGAAAAAAGCCGGACCTTGCGATCCGGCTTGCAGTCTTCCCTCATGATTCGCGCGCGGCGAAAGTGTTGTGGTCCGCGCCTTCCGGCAGGCTCCGCGAAGCGGAGTCGGAAGGCGCAAAGAGAGTGTAACTCACATCTTCTCCATGAACGGCGTCGGATCGACGGGCTTTGATCCCTGACGCAATTCGAAGTGAACCTGCGGCTGATCAACCGTGCCGGTTTTGCCGGCCTTGCCGATCACCTGGCCGCGCTTGACCTTGTCGCCGCGCTTGACCAGCAATTCGTCGTTGTGGGCATACGCCGTCACCCAACCGTTGTCGTGGCGCAGCAGCACAAGGTTGCCGTAGCCTTTCAGCTCGCTGCCCGAGTAGGCAACGACGCCGCTTTCGGCGGCATGCACATCCGTGCCAAGCGGCACCGACATGTTGATGCCGTCGTTGTGCGTACCGTCTGGGCGCCCACCGAAGCCTGCAATCACGCGGCCAGAGACCGGCCAACGCAACTTTGAAGAATCGACAGCTTGAGCGGCCGCCTGCGGTGCCGCTGCCGCAACCTTATCGGCTTTGACGGCAGGAGCTGCTTTCACTTCCGGCGACGCGTCGGTTGCCTTGTCATTCAAGGCCGCGACTTGCTTGCCGGAATTGATAACCGTCGGCACCGTGTTGGTGTTCTGTGACATACGCGGCGCAACAGGTGCCGCTACAGGCGCGACCGGCTGAGCCAGCGTTTCTGCCGCGGCGATTGGTGCAGCACCGGCTGGAACTTTAAGCACCGTGCCCGGCTTCACTTTGCGCGGATCGCTGATGCCATTGACGTTCTGCAACTCCGAGAAGTTGACCCGGTTGGCACGCGCGATCTTGTAGACGGAATCGCCCGGCTGCACGGTGTAGGTGCTGTTGTACTTGGCCAGCAGCTCCGGCGACGGCGGCGTCATCGGAACCGGCGGCGCGACGGGAGCCGCGGCAACAGCTGGCGCCGCTGCCATCGCGGACGGTGCGGCCGCTGACTTATGCGATCCGCCTGCTGCCGGAATAATCAGCTTCTGGCCCGGCTTCAGGTTCGGGCTGGTCATGGCGTTGGCGGCCATCAGTTCAGCCAGCGACACGTGATGGCGCTTTGAGATGCCATAGAGCGTATCGCCCGGCTGCACGTCGATCGTTTCGCCGCTGCCGGCCGCAACAGGTGCAGCAGCCGCCGGCGCATAGGCCTGACCGGCAGGCGCAGGCGCGGTTGGCGAACGCTTCCAGCTCTGATCTGTGTAGGGGCGGGCGACCGGCGGGGCCGGCGTTGGCTCAGGCAATGCCGCCACTTCAACTGTCTTCGCGCCAGCGCCATAAGGCCCGCGCGGCGTCGAATGGGCGACAGGGTTTGAATAATCGGACGCTGAGCGCACAGGCTCCGACGGGGCCGGGGCGGCGCTTTCAGGCGGATCATTGAGATTGAAAGACGAGCTATCGAAGCGCGTCACATCTGCGCTGCAGCCACTGGCTGCGATAGCAGCGAAAACGATTGCGGCACACTGCGGTGTTTTGAGGCCAAAACAAACGCGACGGCCAAAGCCCGATAAATACATCATGGTACGCACCTCTACTCGCACCATCCATTAACCTTCATCTGGTTAACGGGGGGTTAAAGCCCCCCGGCCTGGTTGCGAATTCCCGTCTGCCCTCTTGGGGCTCATCCCGGGTTGGTCGCGTTACCGGCCGTCGTCAGTGGTCAGCGGAAAAGTGAAACGCGGCGTCATCCGGGGGAATGAGCCATGATCCCAGATAAACTTCGATTGCGCTTAATTCACGGAGGGATTTCGTCAAACCGGCGGCTTTTGCGAAGCCTGTGCAACAAGTGTTAGCCGCCCGCCGCCGAGTCCAAGCCAAGCCGCGCGGCGATCCGCGAGAGCCCGTCGCGGTCGGTCAGATCGAGGCTCAAGGGCGTCACAGAAATTTTTGCTTCCGCCACTGCCGCCAGATCCGTGCCCGGCAAAAGCGTCGACTTGCGGCGCTCAAATCCAAACCAGAAATACGGCGTGCCCCACGGGTCAGACCGGCTATCGATATTGAGCAGCGCCGCATCGCGCACGCCTTGCGTGGTGACCGCAATGCCCGCCACATCATCCGGAGCAACGTCTGGGAAGTTGATGTTGATGAGCGATCCCGGCTGCCACGGCGCGGCGATCAGTTTTGAAATCAACGACGGCGCGTGCGCGAGTGCGGTCTCCCACAACGCGCGGCGGCTGCCTTCCTCAAAGCCCATCATCAGCGACAACGCAATCGAACGGATGCCGAGGATCGTGCCTTCCATCGCCGCCGCAATCGTGCCCGAATAGGTGATATCGTCTGCCAAGTTCGAGCCGTGATTGATGCCCGACAATATCAGCGTTGGTGGTTTGTCCTTCAACAGATGACGGACCGCCATAATCACGCAATCGGTCGGCGTACCGGCAACCGCAAACGTGCGCTCATCAATTGTGCGCAGCCGGAGCGGCGTGTGCAGCGTCATCGAATGCGAGGTGCCGGACTGATTGGTCTCGGGCGCCACTGTCCACACGTCGGGCGACAAGCCCAGCGCAATGGCTTTGAGAACCTCTAGCCCCTTGGCATGAATGCCGTCGTCGTTGGTGATCAGTATTCGCATTTTTCATGGCACCCGGCGACTCCCCTGTGGGGAGCCGGCCGCCGGGTGCGGCTATCCTTTCGTAATTTTTTCCAGCCCGCCCATGTACGGGCGCAAGGCATCCGGGATCACGACAGAGCCGTCGGCCTGCTGGTAGTTCTCTAATACGGCAACCAGCGTGCGTCCGACCGCAAGGCCGGAGCCATTGAGTGTGTGCACAAACACCGGCTTGCCGCCATCCTTCGGGCGGTAACGCGCATCCATGCGGCGCGCCTGGAAATCGCCGCACACAGAGCACGACGAGATTTCGCGATAGGTATCCTGGCCCGGCAGCCAGACCTCGATGTCGTAAGTTTTCTGCGACGCGAATCCCATGTCGCCGGTGCACAGGAGCATGGTGCGGAACGGCAGGCCGAGGCGCTTCAAAACTTCTTCAGCGCAGCCGGTCATGCGCTCGTGTTCTTGCGTCGACGTTTCGGGCGTCGTGATCGAGACCAGCTCGACTTTCGAGAACTGATGCTGGCGGATCATGCCGCGCGTATCGCGCCCAGCGGCACCGGCTTCCGAGCGGAAGCACGGCGTCCACGCCGTCATGCGCATCGGCAATTGCGCCTCATCCAGGATCGTCTCACGCACGAGGTTGGTCAGCGGCACTTCGGCGGTCGGGATGAGGAAAAAAGATGAGTCTTTACTGAGGGTATTTTCTAGAGAATTTATAAAGTCGAGGTGGTCAGGCTCAGCTTGGGCCGCCGTTGTGGACATCCGTTGGAGCGTTTTTTCAGATGCGTCCAACTTTGCTGCCGATTCTTTGAGTCTAGCGAGATGTTCGCGCAATTCAGAGGACATCGTACTTGTACGAAACAGGTCTTCCGCAAACTTCGGCAAATTGCCGGTGCCATACGCCGACTGATCTTTCACCAGCAGCGGCGGGTTGTGCTCGGTGTACCCACCCAGCGCACCGCTTGCCGGCGCTGTATGCAGATCGAGCATGAACGCAGCTATCGCGCGCTCAAGCCGCGCCAACGCCCCCTTCAACACCACGAACCGCGCGCCTGAAATTTTCTGCGCGCCTTCGAAATCCATCAGGCCCAAGCCTTCACCAATTTCAAAATGCTGCTTCGGCGTGAAAGCAAACGTCGCGGGCGTGCCGACCTTGCGGACTTCTTTGTTGCCATGCTCGTCGGCGCCCACCGGCACATCCTCGCGCGGCAGGTTCGGAATGACTTCCAGCGCGGCTTTGATCTCGGCATCAATGCGCCGCTCTTCGATTTCACCGGCAGCAATCGCGCCCTTGAGCGCTTGCACTTCGGCCATCAGCTTGGCAGCCGCCGCCTCGTCCTTCGCGGCCTTAGCCTTGCCGACCTCTTTCGACACCGTGTTTCGGCTCGCCTGCGCGTCCTGCAGCACCGCCAAGCAAACGCGGCGCTGCTCGTCGAGCGCGATCAATTTTTCTGCCGAGAACTGATCCGCTATGCCCCGCCGCTTCATCGCGGCATTGAATGCGTCGGCGTTGTCTCTGATCCATTTGATATCGAACACGGGCGGGCCTCGTTGCTTGCAGTTTGGCGCTATGCTGCGCTTAGACGGCTTTCCTCTCCCGGAACGGGAGAGGATGTCACGAAGTGACAGGTGAGGGACTTCGACGCAGACCAGTGGCCGCAACCGCCCCTCATCCGCCCCTTCGGGGCACCTTCTCCCTAAGGGAGAAGGACAATTCCATTGGCTCTCTGACCGGAAATGCACCGAGCGTCAATCTGGCGAAAAGAAGCTGATCTACGTGGGCGCCGTTTTCTGCTTCTTCTCGACGAACCGGACAGCATAAATCGAGGCTTCGTACAAAAGCACGGTCGGCAGCGCCATGATCACCATGCTGAGCGCATCAGGCGGGGTCAGCACGGCAGCCGCCGCAAAGATCGCGACAATCGCATAGCGCCGCCCGTTCGATAGCCCCTCCGACGTCACGAAGCCGGCCCGCGCCAGCAGCGTCAACACCACCGGCAGCTGGAACACGATGCCGAACCCGAAGATCAGCGTCATGATCAGCGAC
>JABFRT010000055.1 GCA_013141015.1 Hyphomicrobium sp.
GTCTACGATTCCGTCGGCCTCGATACCTATCAGGGATCGCTCGCCTGTTTGAAGCCGCGTGGCCTGTGGGTGTCGTTCGGCAATTCCTCGGGCCCCGTTCCACCTTTTGACCTAACGCTTTTGAAAGGCTCACTTTTCGCCACGCGACCGTCTCTTTTTGCCTATACGGCATCAAGAGAGAATCTGCTGGCCAATGCGGCCGAGCTGTTTGCGATGGTTGCCAGCGGCAAAATAAAAATTGTCGTCAATCATCGTTATCCGCTCAGCGCCGCAGCTGATGCGCATCGCGATCTCGAGGCGCGCAAGACGACCGGCTCTATTGTTCTTGTTCCATGAAGGCAGTGCATGACAGACGACCATCAGGATGAGGCCATCGATCTGTATTTTTGGACCACTCCGAACGGTTTCAAGATATCGATCATGCTTGAAGAGTTGGGTGTGCCCTACAACGCGCATCTGATAGATATCAACACGGGTGAGCAGTTCGCGCCCGCGTTCCTCAAGATATCGCCGAACAACCGGATCCCGGCGATTGTCGATCCGGATGGACCCGACGGCAATCCACTATCGATTTTCGAATCCGGCGCGATCCTGCAGTATCTCGGGCGCAAATATTCAGCGTTCTATCCGACAACCGAGCGCATCAAGGCCGATGTCGATCAGTGGCTGTTCTGGCAGGTGGGTGGACTTGGGCCAATGGCAGGGCAGTGCTTCCATTTCCGCAAGTATGCGCCGGAGCCGATCCCATATGGCATTGAGCGCTATACCAAGGAAGTCACGCGCCTATTCGGCGTCATGGACCGGCGCTTGGCGGACCGCCCATATCTGGCAGGCGACTATTCGATTGCCGACATCGCCTGCTTTCCGTGGGTTAAGTTATGGCGGGACTTAGCGCAGGATATCGAGCAGTTTCCGCATCTCAAGGCCTGGTTGGAGCGGATCAAAGTGCGTCCGGCTGTGCAGCGCGGGTTGAGTGCCGGTAAACCAGACGCGATGCGAAAACAGGCCTGATCCGTGTGACGGCTACGGCGCGCGGTGATTAGCGGTTGCCCTCAAGGCGCGACGGGTCAACCGCGCGTCCTGTGGTCTTTTGAAAGGCCATGGCGCCGAGCACTTTGTTTGAGCCGACATGGCGCAACTCAGGCAGTGTGCCGCCGCCTGTTGCAGACGGTGAGGGTGTTGCCGCGCTGACGTCGTCCGCCGCCAGCAATCCAAGATAGGACGGTGCCGTTTCCGCGCCGCGCGCGCACGCTTGCAATGTCACGGCTAAACTGGCGATAGCAATAAACCGCTTCATGACTGTGCCCCTTGGTCCGCCTTCGAGGCGGCTAACTGGCCCGCAGCATGGTGGAAGCCGCGCTGTAATCAGGCCAACGAGGGGCACTCTAGTGGTCGCGGCCTGAACCGCGCCTGAACGGCGCGTTCAGCCATTCGTTAGCCATGCCCGATGACGACTTCAGGTTATGGTAAGCCAAAGGTTGACAGACCCGTTAAGAGCACGTTGGGACGCGTTCAAAAACGGAAGAAACGTTCCGGTCTGGTGCAAGTTCGCTCGTATTATCAATAGGTATGAGCATTCCATTAGAAACAATTCTCATCATTGTTTACGGGTTATCATCCGCCGCCTGACATCGTTACCGGCAAGCGTGGCCGCGGTTGGCCAGGGCAGAATTGCCAGATATCTGGCGCGGACGACCGGCTGTCATGCCACCCGCGCGGATGAGGTTGTTAGGAATGGAGTATCACGATGGCGCGGATGGATTTCTCCTCGCGTGACACGATCGAATTTGCAGCCCAGGGCGGTCAGCCCGACGCGTTGTTTGAGCTTGGTCTCATCTACTGCAGCGGCCGCGAAGGCAAAGTTGACTTGGTCGAAGCGCACAAATGGTTCAACCTTGCGGCTATGCGCGGCAATCAGGAAGCCAAGCGGTATCGCCACGAACTGGCGAGCGACATGAGCAAGGCCGACATCGCACGCGCACAGAAAATGGCGCGCGAGTGGATGAAGTCGCTGCATTGAGCGGGTGGCGGGGATACCGCCGCTCAGCAATCGCCGAACAATGAGGTGATGCAGTTCCAGGTTTTCTTGGCCGCATCACCAGCGGCCTTGCCAGCTTTTTCGAGCACGCTGCCAGTCGATTTAACGGCATTGCCGGCAGCTTCACCGCTTTTCTCGAAAGCTTCGCCCGTGGCCTTGGAACCCTTCTCGACCATTTCTTGCACGGTCTTCGGCGGCGCTTCGGGTGCAGGCCCCGCGGATTTTTCAATCGTCGTCTCTGACTTGGGTGCGGGCGCCCCTTTCGGCGCTGGCATCGGCGGGGGTACGTCGCCCGCGACAGGCTGCGGCGTAGCTGGCGGCTGAGCCTGGGGCGTCCCGGCTGCGGGCGTAGGCGCCAGATCAAAGCCCTCCGGCATTGCCAGCCGTTTGGCCTCTCCTGGACACGGCACGATCTGCTTGCGATCGACCGAGCACGACGCGTGGCCGCCGGATTTGGCAAGTTCCGTGATGCACAGCAACTTCAGCCGCGGATCGCCCGTATCGGCGGAGACGCCATCGAACGCACACGCGTAATGTGCGTCAGGACCCGAGCAGGTGACGCAGAATTCGCCAGCCGTCACCGCACCGCTGGCCAATGCCGCGAGCGGAGTGGTAATGGCCGCTGCCATTTTGAAGGCGCGCATCTGAAAGCCCTGCTGTTTCGGCTGTTGACCCATCAATTCGCCGGTCTGTTCCTGGAACATTCCCGACCATACTCCATCCACAGGGGCCTGGTCGAGATTTAGCGCGGCCGAAACGCACTTCTGTTGGCGTGTTCTTGCAATGCGTTAGCTCCCCCTCTATAGGGGTGGCTTGCCTTGATTTGCGGAGACGTGGCCGAGTGGCTGAAGGCAACGGTTTGCTAAATCGTCATACGCCCTAAAGCGTATCGAGGGTTCGAATCCCTCCGTCTCCGCCACTTCTGCTGTCCGGTTGAATGAGGCAGGCAACGCTGTTCGCCGGCGTGCGTTGAAATCTGACGTGCGTTGAAATCTGACGTGCGATTTAATGCGCGAGCGTGGTTGAGGCCGCTCAGCAAAGCACACGTCTCTCACGCCTGGTCAATCCTGCGCCTGTCGCATTGCAAGGCGCCCGCTGCGCCCTACCCCAAACCCTTTAAAAATTGGCCGAACTGCAAAAGCCCTTCAGGCCACGGCCCATGGCCGCTCGCGACGTTGATGTGGCCGGTCTCGCCGGCATCCGTCAGTTTGGCGCCCCACGCGGTTGCCAGCATCTCCGCGCGCGCGAACGAGCAATAGAGATCGTTATTGGCGACGATCAATTGGCTTGCGAACGGCACTTTGTTGACCGGCATTTTGCCAAACCCGCCGTGGCCGTTCTTCGGCGGCCAGCGTTCGCCGCCGGTGTCAGGCCAGAAATGCGCGTACTCGACATCGGCAGGCGCCACCAGGAACGCGCCGATCACGCCTTTGTTCTTCAACTTGTCGGCGGCGTACACGGTTGCCGGTACGCCAAGCGAATGGGCGACGATCACAACCGGCTGGGTCGCGCCGCCCGCGAACTTGGCGATTTTATCGCCCCACGCTTCCACACTCGGGTTATCCCAGTCATCCTGGATCACGCGGCGCGCGGTTTTCAGGCTCTTTTCCCAGCGGGTCTGCCAATGGTCGGGGCCGCTATCCTGCCAGCCCGGCACAATCAGAATATCAACGTCAGCTGTTTTCATGGGGGCTCAAATAGCGGACAGGGCGCGGCGAGGGAAGAGCCCGCCCGCATCCTCATGCGAAAGTTTGAGGCCCGCGGCGCGGAACTCTTGCAGGCCGGGCTCGTTATCACGCCACGGCAATGAAACGCGCGCGTCGGTGGCGCGCGCGTCAGGTCCAATGCTGGTTGCGTCATGGGAGATCCGACGGATGAAAATTTCAAACCTCACAGACTTGCTCGCTCACACCCTCGAAGACGTCTACTTCGCTGAAAACAAGGTTCTCAAAGCCTTGCCAAAGATGGCCGCGGCGGCGGACTCCAAAGACCTTGCCAAAGCCTTTACCAGCCACCTCAAGGAAACTGAAACGCATGTCGCGCGGCTCGAAGAGGTGTTTGCCATGATGGGCAAGAAGCCCAAGGCGACGCCGTGCCCGGCGATTCTCGGAATACTGGATGAGGCCGAAGAGCTGATCAAAGACATCAAGGACGCCGATACCCGCGATGCGGAAATGATCGCGTCCGCCCAAGCGGTCGAGCACTATGAGATCACGCGCTATGGCACAATGATTTCCTGGGCCAAGGAACTTGGTTTGAAGAAGGTCGCGGCCGCGCTCGAAAAAACGCTGAAGCAGGAATATGCCTGCGATCAGGCTTTGACCAAGATCGCCGAACAACGCTTGAACCGCGAGGCCGTGGCCTAGCGTGCTGCCGGGTAAGTTGGAACCGGTTTTCCGATAAGAAGCACGGCAAAACAAGAGTCCGGGTCCGCCGGGTTTTGATGAAATCACAGGCGGACCCGAGCGTGCGGTTGGGCGGCCGTTGATTGTCACGCCGGTCATGCCTGTCCGGCCTCATTGTCATTGGCGCAGTTCGAAGTCGGCATCCGTGACCGGCGGTTCGGTTGGGGATGACGGCAGATAAGGGCTTACGTCGCGCGGCAGCAGGGTCGTGAATATTGCAACGGCTGCAATCCACGGCAGTGCCGGCAACACCGGGATGGCGTATAGGTTGATCGCGATCTCGATAGCGATATAGGATACAGCAAGCATCAGCATCGTCGCGAGTATCAACCCACGCACAGGCTGCCCGGCGGCGGGTGTGGCCGCCAGATAGGCGCGCGCATAAAGATAGCTCAGCCCAACAATCAAGAGTGCCGGGATTGCCAGCAGTTGTGGCGAACCGAACGTCAAGCCCTGCAGATCGCCATTCGGATTACTGAACATGGTCAGCGCGGCGATGATGTAGCCGCTCAATGCTGCTGCAATATATCCTGGCCAAATGAATACGCCGATCGAGTGCGCGCGGAGGCTGTGGCTATCACCGGCAATCAACAGCCACCGGCGTGTGAGCGTGATCACCAGAGCCGCCAAGGCTGCAAGCAATGCCGCAACAATCATTGGCGTGGCCGCAGAAATTTCACCCGTGCTGATGCGATCGAGCATGTCGAACGGCAATCCGCCTGCCTCCGCCAAAATTGGGAATAAATACAGCACCCAAAATCCGCTGCCGATACCGTGCTGGGTGATGAGGCTCGCAAGCCATAGCAGCAAAGCGGTTCCGGCGACGTTGGAGGCGATAAATGAAAGCGTGAAGGCCGCGTCTGGATCGCGAATCAACTGGATGTCAGCCGCAGCACCGGGATAGTTGAGACCTTTGAGCGCGACGGCCACTCCATACGCCTGGAGGGCCGAAAGGGCGAGTATGACGATGATCAATGCGCGATCGCGGCGGGCAGCGCGGGCATGGTTTTCAGTTCCCCATTCGCGCAGATCCGCAAACAGCAGCTTGGCGAATTCGACGATGACGAAAATTGAAAACGCAGCCGTAAGGCCAACGGCAACGACCGACGTATGCTGGACGGCATTGTTCCAAAGCGCTGACGGCGCACTTCTGTCATAGCGCGTGAACGCCTCGACGTTGACCCCCGGCGCCGGGATCAGTGCCGCAATGCGATACATGACGAGCGCCGCAATGGTAATCGCAATCCGGCGCGGCATGCCGCTTGTCGCGAAGTGCTGCCAAGCGCTATCGGGCACGGGCTGAAGCTGGGTCGTGTTTGTCATTGGACTATCGCGTCCCTTTCCGAGCGCCAGACTTCTGTGCGCCAGACTTCTGTGCGCCAGACTTCCGAGCACCAGACGAAAAAACCGGCAATATTTGGGCCGACATTAATATGCGCTTTACCATGGCGCCATGTTTTCCATCGGGGTGGGCCGCAGGGCGGGCTTTTAGAACACTGTTTTTAGTGTGTTGGCTTCTTATGGGTTTCATTGGCACTTTCGCGGGCCAGTCAAATCCATTGTGAGACTTCAATGTTTGCAAATTTCCCTAGAGCAGCACTCACCTCCCAGGCACGGGCCTTTGCAGATGATCGCTCAGGCACGGTCGCCATCATCTTCTGCTTGGCTCTGACATGCTTGCTGGGCATAGCGGCGCTGGCGCTCGACTATTCGCGCGGCGTCGATGTTCAGGGAAAGTTGCAGCAAGCGGTGGACGCGGCGGCGCTGGCGGCAGCCCGGGACCCGAATTTCAGCAGCACTGAGGCGACAGCCCTTGCCAGCGGCTATTTTCTGAACAATGCCGCGACCGTGGCGGGAACGGTACTGCCAACGTTCACCGTTGTCCGCTCAACGGGCGCGTCTACCGACGTCAATGTGCGGGCGACGCTAAACATGCCAACCCGACTGATGGGTGTTCTTGGCGTCAACAATTTGCAGGTTGTGGCTGAGGCGAAAGCTGGAATTGATTTATCAGAGAGCGAAATATATGCCGCTGTCGATATGTCGGAGTCTCTCGGCATCGCTGCAGACCCAGCGGCCCGCGCTGCGCTTCAGGCTTTGACCGCGCCCTATCTGGCTGCAACGGCCAACCCTGAGGGCTGCGAATTTGCTTGCCACAAGCGCGACGGCTGGGAGCCGGGAGCGTTGACGGTCCATCAGATGGCCAAAACCGCAGGGATTGCGCTGCGCGAAGATGTGCTTGAAGCCGCCTTCGGCAAGTTCGTCGATGACTTCATGGATCCGGCCGACCCCGATGTCGCCAACAACCGCAAGCGTATGGGCGTCATTGGCTTCAGTGATGCGGCCCAGCTTCTGCTTTCGCCAACAAATGACCAGACCGCGATCAAGAACGCGCCTGCCACCTTCCCCGATGCCAACCGCTACAACACCCTGTTCGACGTGGCGATGCCGCAGATCAAGACTATGGTTGGCGCACAAGGCACGGGCAAAGTCGGATCGCCCAAGAAAACGCTGCTGTTGATCACGGACGGCATGCGCTGGGACCGGCCAAGTCCCTATGATTCAAGGAATGGACCGATTGACCCGGCGCTGTGTGACAGCATCAAGGATGCCGGCATTACACTTGCCGTCATTGACGTCAAATTCCAGGACGCGACCGGCGAGCATTGGTTCGATCTGTATGCGACATCGCTCTTCCCCGGCGTCAGTCCTGGCCTGCAGTCATGTGCGTCGCCCGGATACTATTTCGAGGCTTCCGACAGCGACATGAAGACTTTGAGCGAAGCGTTCAAGGAAGTTTCGCGCTCGCTGCAATCGAAGCTCTCGTTGAAGAGCTAATTGAAGATTTAATTGAAGATCTGGGCGTCCAGCGGTTCTATCTGTTGCGGCGGTGAGGCTTGGCCATCAGCCGGGAGCACTTGCCGGATTTATAACGGGGAGGCTGCGCTGGGACCGCAAGCCCGTGGCGCCGCCTCCCCGTCTCAGATCCGGCCGAACACCAAGGAGGAGGCGGCCAACCGGATCTTTCTTGTTTGCGCCGGGCGGCTCCTGCTCTCTGAGAGCCTGCCGTCCGGCGCGGAATCAATTCAATCACCAAGCCGCGAACAATGTGCGCCGTCCGTTGCGATCACCGCTTGGCGGTCCGGAGGGCGCTACTTGAAAAAAGCGTCGGCGCGCATTCCGGGTAGCAACGGCACTTCGCCATCGAGGTCGATGGTCACTTCAAGCACTTCAACATCGGTTGGACGCCGCGCGCCGCGCAATGCGAACTTTGGCGAGGCGAGTGTTGGTGCAAGAGCCGCAACATGACCTTCGAATTCGCGGCCAGGGTAGGCGTTGCTCTTGACCGCAACCTTGCCGCCGACCTTGATCTTGGCCACGTCGTGCTCATCGACTTCGGCCTTGAGACGGACCAGTGACATGTCGCCAATCACGGCAAGCGCTTGTTCGGGCGACGGCGCAACCATTTCGCCAGTCTTGGCTGGCAGCTGCAAAATGGTGCCGGCGACGGGCGCACGGATGCGGGTTTTCTCAAGCAGCGCCTCGGCAACCGCGACATCCGAACGGGCAGCCTGCAGCGCCGATTCAAGCCGGCTCGGTGCTGGCACATCGGACTTGGCCTGCGCCGTGGCGTAAGACGCACGCTCTTTTTGCAACTTGTCCTTGGCGGCGTTCAGGCTGCGGCGCGCGTCAGCAATGCGGCTGTCGGAGCCCTTGCCCTGGCGCTTGGCCTGCAATTCGTATTCGAGTTCAAACCGCGCGTTGGTCAGCGTGCGTTCGGCTGAGAACACGGCATCTTCAGCCTTGCGCACATCTTCGCGCGCCTTGTCGAGGGATTGCGCGTCGCGTTCGCGTTTGCGCGACGCCGCTTCAGTTTCAGCAGCTTGCAGACGGGCGCGGGCTTCGTCATCATCCAGCCGGATCAGAAGTTCGCCATCTTCGACGGTGTCGTTGAGTTTAACGGTCACGTCAGCGATGCGGCCGAGCAACTGTGCGCCGACGCGGACCAGGCCGGTGCGCGGTTCGATGCGGCCTGGTGCTGCCGCCAGCCAATCGATTTTCACCGCGCCCTTTTCCGCCGCCGCCGTTGCGGCGAGGGCCGGCTTGCTGATTTCGTCCTTGGCGGGCGCGGTGATTGAATAGCCGGATTTGGAAACAGCGATTGATGCTGCCGCACCTATGCCGGCTGCAAGTGCCAGAAAAAGCAGTTGGCCGCTGCGGCGCGCGGCAGCGGGCTTTGCAGGTGTATCGTTGGAACTCATGATGGGATCCTCCTTGTGGGTTGCATCGCGGGGCATGCATGTTTGCGGTCATGTCCAGCAACAGAAGCGACAGTAGTGAGCTTAGGCCTGTGTCGCTGTCTCGCGGGGAACAGGTTCGAAAAACAGTTGAAAAAAATTTCAGAGTTTTCGCGTTTGGTTAAATTGGCCCGGTGAATAGCATAGGCCCCGGAGTGTGTGCTCCGGGGCCCTGGTCTGTCGCGGTGATATTGATTTTGGTTCAGGGGCCAAAAGTCTGGCGCCAAAAGTCTGGTGCCATAGGTCTGGTGCCATAGGTCTGGCGACAATGGTCTGATGGCCTCAGTAGCACATCTCGCGCAGCGTCCAGCTGACGATCACGCACTTCTCGTTGCCGTTGCGGTCGAGCGAGCATTTGCGGTTCGGCAGGCGCTGGTAATCGCAATAGTAATTGCCGGAATGACCGGAGTAGCCGTGCATCGGCTTGGCGAACTTATAATCCTGGACGAACACTTCCTTGCCGCGGCCGCCGGCTTCAGCTGGCGAGCCTGAAAAAAGCGCGGCGGCAGCAACGGCAACGGTTGCGGCGGCGAGAGCGAATGTGGTGCGGAAAGCGGTCATGGGATAATCCTCCTTGGGTGGGGCTAAGATGAAATGTTGTGAGCGGTTGCGGTGTCACTCTGCGTTGGTCGATGCAGGTGAGATTATGGTTCAAGCGCCGGGCCCGCTGTTCCCGGTGGAACAGGGGCAAAGATTTCGCTTCAACACCGGCTGGGCCGCTAAAACGCCAAGGGCAGGGCCACAATTCCGGCCGATCCGCCGGCGCGCGAGGCGCGTAAAGATAGTAGTGACGGAAAGTCCGGTCTTCCGTGAAGTCCCATACCGTTGGAGGTTTTGTCCCTTGGAAAAGAATGCCATGCGAAAAATGTTTGCAACGGTTCTCGGTTTGGCGGCCATGTACTCAGCCCCGCAAGTCACCGCGCCCGCTGTAGCCGCCAGCGGATCAGCGTTCGACTTCAAATTCAAATCGATCGACGGCGCGCCGATGAACCTCGCCGATTGGCGCGGCAAGGTGCTGCTGGTGGTCAACACCGCGTCGTTCTGCGGCTTCACCAAACAATATGCCGGCCTGCAACAGCTGTGGTCGAAGTACGAGACCAAGGGACTGGTCGTCATCGGCGTACCGTCGAACGATTTCGGCGGGCAGGAGCCGAAAGCCGAAGGCGACATCAAATCGTTCTGCGAAGGCGCATTCGGCGTCACCTTCCCGCTGACCGCAAAACAGGTGGTGATCGGCTCGGGCGCCCACGACTTCTACAAATGGGCAGCAACTGCGGCGGGGCCTGATGGTCTGCCGAGTTGGAACTTCCACAAATATCTGATCGGCCGGGATGGCCGCTTGGTTGCCTCACTCTCGACACGCGCCGCACCGGAATCACCGGAAGTGACGGCAGCTATCGAAAAAGCGCTGGCCGAGCCCGCGCCACAGTCTCCCTAAATCGGGCTGCGCAAGACCGGCCCATAAACAATCCTAAGAAGCACGCGGCCAGCCAGGCCCGCGCTCATTCTGGTATTCGCCCGGAAACTAAGGTAGCAGAGCGGGTCAATCGACGAAAACTTCCCGACCCCCTCTCGCGACCGGACGATCGAAATGAGCGCAACGACCAACCGACGCCAGCTTTTGCAGGGCGCCGCCGGTTTCAGCATCGCAGCCAGCCTGGCCGGATGGCCGGGCTATTCGCAAGCCGGCAATAGCGCCGCCGCCGCAGACCTCGGCCCCGCCGAGCCGTTCTCGTTTGCCACGCTCCAAGCCCGTGCCGAAGCGCTTGCCAAGACCCCTTTCGTCAAGCCTGCGGTCCCATCGCCCGAAACGCTGGCCGATATCGACTACGACCAATACCAGCAGATCCGCTATCGCGCCGGAAAGAGCCTGAAGCTCGACGGCGACGGGCGGATGCCGGTGCAGCTGTTCCACCTCGGCAAATACGCGACCGATCCGGTCCGCATGCATGTCGTGGCCGATGGCCGCGCGCGTGAGGTCATCTACACGCCCGGCCTGTTTGACATCCCCGAAGGCCACCCAGCCAAGCGCCTGGAAGCCGGCGCGGGCTTTGCCGGTTTCCGCGTCATGGCGGCAGACCAGAAGACCGATTGGTTCGCGGCCATGGGCGCTTCATACTTCCGCACCTCCGGCCCCTACAACCAATATGGCTTGTCGGCGCGCGGCGTGGCCATTGATACGGCCATGCCGACGCCGGAAGAGTTTCCGCGTTTTTCCCACTATTGGTTAGAAGGCGCGAGCCCCGGCTCCAGCGCGCCGCTGACCATCTATGCGCTGCTCGACGGGCCAAGCATGACCGGCGCTTATCGCATGCGCACCGAGCGCCTCACCGACACGCGCGACGTGCATCGCATCACCATGGAAATCGAAGCGGTGCTGTTCGCCCGCAAAGACGTGGCGCGGCTCGGCATTGCGCCGTTTTCCAGCATGTTCTGGTATGGCGAGGCGAGCCGCAAACAATCGGCCGACTGGCGCCCAGAAATTCACGATAGCGACGGCCTGTCGATCCTGACTGGCTCCGGCGAGCGCATCTGGCGGCCAATCTCCAACCCGCCGCGCGTGATGACCAGCGCGTTTGTCGATAGTGACCCCAAAGGCTTCGGCCTGCTGCAACGTGACCGCGACTTCGTCCATTACCTCGATGACGGAGTCTTCTACGAGCGCCGGCCGTCGGTGTGGGTCGAGCCACTCGACGCCTGGGGCAAGGGCGCGGTGCACCTCGTTGAAATCCCGACTGACGACGAGACCAGCGATAACATCGTCGCCTATTGGGCACCTGAAGAACAACTGAAGGCCGGGCAAAACCGGCGCTGGCGTTATCGCCTGTCGTGGCTGGACGATATTCCGTTCCCCGACGCGGTGGCGCGTGCCTCCGGCACCTGGACCGGCATGGGCGGCAGACCCGGCCACAAACGGCCCGATGGCGTGCGCAAATTCGTCATCGACTATCAAGGCTCGGTGTTCGAAGGGCTTGGCCGCAACGACGGCGTCGAACTGGTCGTGACCGCCTCACGCGGCGACGTCTCGAACTCCTATAATCACCCGGTCGTCGATCAACGCCAGCGCTGGCGCGCGTTCTTCGACATCAAAGCCACCGGCACCGAACCCGTCGATCTGCGCGCGTTCCTGCGCAAAGGCGAGCGCGCCTTAAGCGAAACCTGGATCTATCAGTACTTCCCGGAGGGGTGACGCTGTCGTCTCGGCTGGGGCTGGGTCGGGTTTTGAGCTGTTGCAGACGATGCTCGAACGTTGGCAACAATAGCTTTGGGAGTTTGCACCAATGCGATTGAAGCACGACTATCATGAGATGGTCCAACAGTGGAAAGAAGTCTGCGCGCTGCCAATGGCGGATTCAGATAAAGCTCTTGAATGCGAAAAAATATTTCAAGTATTCATTGGCCGCATAGCAATGTTTGCAGCGAGCTCACGGAGCCCAACAGACGTATTTTATGCGTACATGTTAGGTTTGGAGAATCTCGTAAGACCAAACTTTGCGCTCGATTTACTAGGACAAATTGCAGTCTGTCCGGCTCATCAGGCGGTTTGGGAATGGCTGCTTACTAACAACATCCGCCGGCTTTAGTGTATCGCCATGCCAGTGCCCGCCATCCAGCGCCAAGCCAATGCTTGAAAAGCCGGCACAGTGGGAGCTGTCTGATCACGCGGCGGCGCATCCCCAATTTCCTTCATCCCCGCCTTCGCGGGGATGACGCTTTTGGATTGGCCGTCGCACTTCACCCAAAAAAAAGGCGGCGAGGGTTTTGCAACCGTTCAACCGCCTTCTCCGACCGTACGAATACCCTAGCACAGCAGCGTTGCGCTGTCGATCAATCTTACCAATAGAACTTACCAATCAAAACGCACTCAGCGAAACCTTCGTTTTGTTTGAGGTTTCATCCAGGCATCACACCTAGGATCCATTTCACCGCTTGCTCTGGCGTATGTGGAACGGTGGATCCTAGCCACAAGGGCTAGGATGACATCGGATGTTGCTGGCAACGCCACTAATCGCGAATCTAGAACGTGGACATAGCGATAAAACAGGCTTTACACAGCAGGCCCGGTCTCGACCGGCAGGCCGTTGCCCTCTTTGCCCCACTCGGCCCAGCTGCCGTCGTAAACGGCGGCGTTGGTCTGGCCGAGCGTTGCCAGCGCCAGCGCTAAGATCGACGCTGTAACGCCCGAGCCGCAGGTGGTGACGACCGGCTTGGCGACGTTGATGCCAACGGCTTCAAACATGGCGGCGAGTTCGGCCGGAGATTTGAACGTGCCGTCGCCATTCAGCACGGCTTGCGACGGAATATTTTTCGAGCCCGGAATGTGGCCCATGCGCAGGCCGGGGCGGGGTTCAGGCTCGCGGCCTTCGAAACGGCCGGCCGGGCGGGCATCGACAATCTGCGCGCCGGGCTTGCCGATCAGCGCTTTCATTTCGTCGAGGTCGCGAATGAGGCCGGTGTTCTGCAGCGGCGTATAATGGCGCTCCGAGCGCCGTGGTGGCGGGCCATCTTCGATTTCGCGGCCCTCAGCCTTCCACTTCTTCAGGCCGCCGTTCAAGACCGCCACGTCCTGATGGCCCATCGCCCGGAAGGTCCACCAGACGCGGGCGGCGGAGAAAATACCTGTAGTGTCATAGACAACAATTCGCGCGCCGTCGCCGACACCCATTTTTTTCATCCGCGATGAAAATTTGACGGTGGATGGCAGCATATGCGGCAAATCGGACTTTTCGTCCGACAGATCATCGATATCGAAGAACAGCGCGCCGGGGATGTGTTCGGCCCGGTATTCGGCTTTCGGGTCGCGGTTCGCCGTCGGCAAATGCCAGCTGCCGTCCAGAACGATCAGGTCCGGCGACTGTAAGTGATTGGCGAGCCAATCGGTTTCGACGATCCAATTTTGAGCGGTCTTCGGCAAGCAATCCCCCAACAAGCAAGCGGCAATCCGAGCGATGCCACTGGAATGCGCGCGCGGCGCACGCACGCCTATAACGACATAGGCAATGTTGATTGCACTCGCAAGTTTGACCTTGGTGTGACGCGAATGCCACCGGCGTGCCTGTGCGTCTACGTCTTTTCCAAAATATGCACGCGCCTTTACCGGCAATTAACCGCTGACCCGCAAAAGTACCCTGGTCAACTTGAGGTCCGCAGGCCTGCGACGGTTCGAGTGCCTGTCTCTAAACAAGGGTTTAAGCCAATGAAATTCACGCTCAAGGCTGGCATCGCCCTGGCAGCACTTACAGGCGCTGTCGCGATGACCGGTTCTGCAATCGCCGCTGATTTGGGTGCGCCACGCGGCGGCTCGATCAAGGACGGCTACGTTGAAGCGATGCCGCAGATCGTTCGCGGCCCGTCGGGTCCGTGCTACTTCCGCGCCGACGTTGGGTATTCGGCATCGACCGACCCGACCATCAACTGGGCCCAAACGGACCCGATCACCCTTGATTACATCACGTCCGACGTGCGGACGCTGAGCTACGACAATTCCTGGTTCGGTGAAGTCGGCGCTGGTTGCGGCTCAGGTTCGCGCGGCATTCGCGGCGAATTGATGCTCGGCCTTCACGGCGGCCGCAAGATCGATGGCGAGCCGGCAACCGCATGGTACGGCTACGATCACGACAACAACCCGGTTACGCCGGTTCAGCCGGAAGATGATCCGCTGCACACCACCGTCAAGTCGTACACCGCCATGGTCAACCTGTATAAGGACCTCGGCAACTACGGCGGCATCACGCCATACGTCGGCGCCGGCATCGGTGCGGCCTACAACATGGTCGATGACGTCTACTTCACCGGCAACCCGTCGCTCGTCAACCGCATCAAGGGCGACAACGATCTGTCGTTCGCTTGGGCACTCATGGCGGGCGTTGGCTACCAGGTGTCTGACCGCGCCATCCTCGACTTCGGCTATCGTTACCTCGATCTCGGCTCGGCCGGTTCGCAGAACGGCGACAGCGCCGGGAACTGGAACCCGCGCGTTTCGATCGACGACCTGACCTCGCATGAGTTCAAAGTCGGCCTGCGCTACCACTTTGGATCGGCCGATTGCTGCGCCCAGCAGTACGCGCCGATGAAGTAATCGACCCTTAAAATCAGCACGAATCGCGAAAAGCCGGGCTCAATGCCCGGCTTTTTGGCGTTCAGGGGCTTTGCCTGGCGTGCGCCGATGGCACTAACCGGTGGCAAGGCCCTTGCATCGCGGCCAATCGCGAGCAAAAGCCCGGGCGCTGGGCCTGGCGTGCTTGAGAAAGGGCCACCGTCATGTTGTTTAAGGTCGTTGGGGTATCGATTACCGCAGCCTTTGCCTATATGTTGCAAGGAGTTGAGGGTGATCAGGCGTTGATTCTGCTGTCCCTGCCGCTGGCCGCGGCAGTCACCTTCATTTTGCTCGGTTAGCCGTTAAGACCGTCGCGTAAATTGGCTGGGTTTTGCGGGCAGGGCTGCATACCGCGCCGCCTGCCGCTTGAACGAAGGCCTGTCAGGCCACATTTGCGCGTTGATTGATCCGTGGTGTCCCGTGTAAGACACCACATCTCTTGCCGCGCGAATGGTGTTGCCGAGGACTCCTCAACGGGAGTAGAGGCATGCCGTTGGCGTTGCCGTGCAAAGGGGATCAGACGGCTGGCCCCGGTTTAAGCTCTTGGCTTAAGCGCTCGGCCTGCGTCAGACGCGACGAAAGGTTTTGACTATGCGGGCGTGGCGGAATTGGTAGACGCACTGGATTTAGGTTCCAGCGGCGCAAGTCGTGGGGGTTCAAATCCCTCCGCCCGCACCACGAATTTCGAGGGAATGGGAAATGGGGAATAGGGAAAGCGGGCTTAGGCCCCACTCCCTATTCCCAATTGCCTATTGCCCCAAAAATCGAGTGAGACAACGATGCAAGTCACGGAAACAGGTAGAGACGGTCTGAAGCGCACCTTGAAGGTGGTTGTTGGCCAGCAGGAGCTGGGCGAGCGATTTTCGGTCCGTTTGGACGAACTCAAGGATCGCGTGCAGATCAAGGGCTTCCGCAAGGGCAAGGTTCCAACGCCGCATCTCAAAAAGATGTACGGCAAGGCTTTGATGCAGGAAGTGCTTGAGCAAACTGTTTCGGAAACCAGCCAGTCGGCCATCAAGGAGCGCAACGAGCGCCCGGCCCAGCAGCCGAAAATCGAACTGGTGGACGCCAGCGAAGGCACGTTCGACAAAATCGTCTCAGGCGAAGCCGATCTTGCCTACTCGATGGAATTCGAAGTGCTGCCGCCGATTCCGCAGCCGGATCTGAGCGCGTTGAAAATCGAACGTCTGGTGGCCGACGTCGAAGATGACGCTGTCAGCAAGGCGCTTGGCGAAATCGCCGACCGCAACATGAAGTACGATGTCGAAGACGGCCGCGCCGCCGTTGAAGGCGACATGGTCACGATGGATTTCGTTGGCCGCATCGACGGCGAAGTCTTTGACGGCGGCTCTGCCGAAAGCGCGACGCTGGTGCTCGGTAAGGGCCAGTTCATCCCGGGCTTCGAAGACGGTGTCACCGGCATCAAGGCCGGCGAAGAGCGCGTCGTGAAGGCAACCTTCCCGGCTGACTACGGTATGCCAACGCTTGCCGGTAAGGCCGCGGAATTCACGGTCACCGCAAAGGGCGTGTCAAAGCCGGTCAAGGTCGAGATCAATGATGAGTTCGCAGCCGGTCTTGGCGCTGAGAACCTTGCCAAGCTCAAAGAACTGGTAAGCGCGCAGATCAAGCGTGAATATGATGCTGCCTCGCGCATGAAAATGAAGCGCGAAGTGCTGGACGCGCTCGACAAGGGCAACATGTTCGAACTGCCGGCTTCGCTGGTCGACTTCGAGTTCGAAAACATCTGGAAGCAACTTGAGAACAACCTCAAGGCGACCAACAAGACCTTTGCCGACGAGGGCAAGACCGAAGACGAAGCCCGCGCCGAATACCGCGGCATCGCCGAGCGCCGCGTGCGCTTGGGCCTGGTCATTGGCGAGATCGGTGAGAAGAACAAGTTGGTGGTGTCACAGGACGAATTGCGCCGTGCGCTCATAGAGCGCGCCCGTCAATTCCCGGGCCAGGAAAAGATGGTCTACGAATACTTCGAAAAGACGCCGGGCGCACTCGCTGAGCTGCGCGCGCCGATTTTCGAGGAAAAGGTCATCGATTTCGTGCTCGAACAGGTCAAGCCGGTCGACCGCAAGGTGACAAAAGACGAGCTGATGAAGCTGGTTGAAGAGACAACCGAAGCTTAAAAAATAATGGCTGCGCCGGCCATCGCGCCGGCGCAATTTTTCAGTGTAAGTTCGCGTTTGCAGTAGATGTGCGCCACCAGGGCTGCCAACAGGAAAGACGATATTCATGCGCGATCCGGTCAACACAATCACCAACACGTTCTGGCCGATGGTCGTCGAACAGACGACGCGCGGCGAACGCGGCTATGACCTCCCCTCGCGCCTTCTGAAAGAGCGCATCATTTTCGTCACCGGTCCGGTCGAAGACCATATGGCTGCGTCGATCTGCATGCAGCTGCTGTTTCTCGAAGCCGAAAATCCGAAAAAAGAAATCTCGATGTACATCAACTCGCCGGGCGGCGTGGTGACGTCGGGCATGGCGATCTACGACACCATGCAGTTCATCAAGCCGCCGGTCGCAACGCTGTGCATCGGGCAGGCAGCGTCGATGGGTTCGCTGTTGCTGTGCGCGGGCGCTCACGGTATGCGCTTCGCGTTGCCGAATGCGCGGATCATGGTGCATCAGCCGTCGGGCGGGTTCTCGGGCCAAGCCTCCGACATCGAGCGCCACGCCGAAGACATCGTCAAAATGAAGCGCCGCTTGAACGAAACCTACGTCAAGCACACCGGCCAGACCTACGAGAAGATCGAGCACACGCTGGATCGCGACTACTTCATGACCGCAGATCAGGCCCGCGATTTCGGTCTGATCGACAAGGTGCTCAACACCCGTGATGAAGTCGAAGGCGAATTGTTCACCGGCAAGCCGGCAACCTAAGGCGATACAACGTCAGGCGTGCCCATTGCGTACGCTGAAATGAGAACAAGCGAAAACAGAATGATGGCCCCTGATTTGCACCCTGATGTGCGGTCTGGGGCCATAACTTTGTACTGTGTACTCATATCGACGCGGCAATGAGAACAAAAGCCGCACAGGAATACCATCAGACGCTCTAAAAACGGCCACGGTGCATCACGATATTGGGTGTGTTGCCGGAAACCTTACCATGCTGTGGCAATACCGCCGCTTGCCCCCCGGGGCGGGTGGGCCCCATTAATCGATTGTTGATCTGAGGAACTGTAGCGTGCTCAAATCGGTCAACAGATTCACGGTGCTTCGTGGTTGGCCGTACCTCGGCATCGGAGACTGACTTAGAAGGCTGGGCCAAAGAGAGAACATCGGCGACGATGTCTTCTCAGATGAAGGTGAGAACAAGACAATGGCTCAAGAAAAGAACACGCTCTACTGCTCGTTCTGCGGCAAGAGCCAGCACGAAGTCCGCAAATTGATTGCGGGACCGACGGTATTCATCTGCGATGAATGCGTTGAGTTGTGCATGGATATCATCCGGGAAGAGAACAAGAACACGCTCGTCAAATCGCGCGATGGCGTCCCGAGTCCACAGGAAATTTGCACGGTTCTCGATAGCTACGTGATCGGCCAGTTCCACGCCAAGCGCGTGCTGTCGGTTGCTGTCCACAATCACTACAAGCGTTTGAACCACGCCACCAAGAACAACGACGTCGAACTGGCGAAGTCGAACATCCTGCTGGTCGGTCCGACTGGTTCGGGCAAGACATTGCTGGCGCAGACATTGGCGCGCATCCTTGATGTGCCGTTCACGATGGCTGATGCAACCACGCTGACCGAGGCTGGCTATGTCGGCGAGGACGTTGAGAACATCATCCTCAAGCTGCTGCAGAGCGCCGACTATAATGTCGAGCGGGCGCAGCGTGGCATCGTCTACATCGACGAAGTCGACAAAATCAGCCGCAAGTCCGACAACCCGTCGATCACCCGCGACGTGTCGGGCGAGGGCGTGCAGCAGGCCTTGTTGAAAATTATGGAAGGCACGGTCGCCAGCGTTCCCCCGCAAGGCGGCCGCAAGCATCCGCAGCAGGAGTTCCTGCAGGTCGATACCACCAACATCCTGTTCATCTGCGGTGGTGCGTTCGCAGGCCTTGAAAAGATCATCTCACGCCGCGGCAAGGGATCATCCATTGGTTTCGGAGCCAAGGTGACAGGCCCGGATGAACGCCGCACGGGCGAAGTGCTGCGCGGTGTCGAGCCGGAAGATCTGTTGAAGTTCGGTTTGATCCCGGAATTCATCGGCCGTCTGCCGGTCATCGCAACGCTTGAAGATCTCGATGAAATCGCACTCGTCCAGATTCTGACCGAGCCGAAGAACGCCATCGTCAAGCAGTACCAGCGCTTGTTCGAGATGGAGGACGTCAAGCTGACGCTGACGCTCGACGCACTGAAAGCCATTGCCCGCCGCGCTATCGAACGCAAAACCGGCGCCCGCGGCTTGCGCTCGATCATGGAAGGCATTCTGCTCGACACGATGTACGATCTGCCGACGCTCAAAGGCGTCGAAGAAGTCGTCATCGGTCCGGAAGTTGTCGAAGGCTCGGCCAAACCGCTGCGCATCTATTCCGACCGCGCCGAAGAAAAAGGCTCGACGGCCTGACGACTAATCACCCGCCGCGGAACTTTTTCAATCTCCGCGGCGGCCTCTTGATCTGGGGGCGCTGGTTCCCATTTGTTCGTGGGGAGAACTGAGCTTTCGCCGCGCACTGGGCCAACCTTCAGAGCAAAGCGAAACAGGAACTCACCCGCGCCTCGCGCTCACGAGAACGACGTTTGTCCCCAATCACTTGGGGGGCTGCCTTAAAATGGGGCCAGCGGCGTGGCTCAGAAGTGGAACGAAGCGTGCAATGCTGCGGGCAACCCAAAAGGTGGCGCGTCGCGACAACAGGTAAGTAAAATGAGCGAAGACAAAAAGACCAAAGACAAAGCAGGCGCCAAGGAACACTATCCGGTTCTGCCGCTGCGCGACATCGTGGTCTTCCCGTATATGATCGTGCCGCTGTTCGTTGGCCGCGAGAAGTCTATTGCGGCGCTCGAAGAAGTCATGCGCGCGGACAAGCAAATCCTGCTCGCGGCGCAGAAGAATGCCGGCGACGATGATCCCGCGACCGACGCGATCTATGAAATCGGCACGCTCGCCAGCGTGCTGCAGTTGCTGAAGCTGCCAGACGGCACCGTCAACGTGCTGGTCGAGGGCAGCGCGCGCGCCAAAGTTGTGCGCTACACCGCGAATGAAAATTACTTCGAAGCCGAAGTCGAGCGCGTCACTGATCTGCCGGGCGCAAAGGATGAGCTGGAAGCGCTGTCGCGTTCGGTCATCACGCAGTTCGAGAGCTATGTGAAGCTGAACAAAAAGGTCTCGCCGGAGGTGCTCGGCACCGTCAGCCAGATCGAAGACTATGCCAAGCTCGCCGACACCATTGCTTCGCACTTGGCGGTCAAGATTTCCGACAAGCAGGACGTTCTCGAAACGGCCACCGTTTCCGAGCGGCTTGAGCGCGTCTACACGCTGATGGAAAGCGAAATCTCAGTCTTGCAGGTTGAGAAGAAGATCCGTTCGCGCGTCAAACGCCAGATGGAAAAGACGCAGCGCGAGTACTATTTGAATGAGCAGATGAAGGCCATTCAGAAGGAACTCGGCGACACGGACGAGCGCGATGATATCGCCGAGTTCGAAGAAAAGATCGAAAACACCAAGCTGTCGAAAGAAGCCAAAGACAAGGCCATGGCTGAGCTCAAAAAGCTCAAGCAGATGAGCCCGATGTCGGCTGAAGCGACGGTGGTGCGCAACTATCTCGATTGGCTGCTGTCGATTCCGTGGGGGATCAAGGGCAAGGTCAAGAAGGATATTGCCGAAGCTCAGGTGATCCTGGATCTCGAGCACTACGGCCTGGAGAAGGTCAAGGAGCGCATCCTTGAGTATCTCGCGGTCCAGGCGCGCACCAACAAGCTGAAAGGTCCAATCCTCTGCCTCGTCGGTCCGCCCGGCGTCGGCAAGACCTCGCTTGGCAAATCGATCGCCAACGCCACAGGCCGTGAGTTCGTGCGCATGTCGCTTGGCGGCGTGCGCGACGAAGCCGAAATCCGTGGTCACCGCCGCACCTACATCGGTTCGATGCCCGGCAAGGTCATCCAGTCGATGAAGAAGGCGAAGCGCAACAATCCGCTCTTCCTGCTCGATGAAATCGACAAGATGGGCCAGGATTTCCGCGGCGATCCGGCAGCAGCTCTGCTTGAGGTCTTGGACCCCGAACAGAACTCGACGTTCAACGATCATTATCTGGAGGTCGATTACGATCTCTCGAACGTGATGTTCGTGACGACGGCCAACACGCTGAACATTCCGCCGGCCTTGCTTGACCGTATGGAGATCATTCGTCTCGCCGGTTACACGGAAGACGAGAAGCTCGAAATCGCCAAGCGCCATTTGATTGCCGAACAGCAGACCAATCACGGGCTCGAAGCCGGGGAATGGATTGTTGAAGACGGCGCTCTTGCAAACGCTGATCCGCCGTTACACGCGGGAAGCTGGCGTTCGTTCACTTGAGCGCGAAATCGCCAAGCTGGCGCGTAAGGCGGTCAAGGAAATCCTGACCACGTCGAAGACGTCGATCACAGTGACGGCGGATAACGTCGAAGACTATCTCGGCGTGCCGAAGTACCGCTATGGCGAAGCCGAACTTGAAGATCAGGTCGGTATTGTCACCGGTCTGGCATGGACCGAAGTCGGCGGCGAATTGCTGACGATTGAAGGCGTCATGATGCCGGGCAAGGGCAAGATGACGGTGACCGGGAACCTGCGCGATGTGATGAAAGAATCGATTTCGGCTGCCAACGCTTACGTGCGTTCGCGTTCGGTTGATTTCGGAATTCACCCGAACCTGTTTGAAAAGCGCGACATCCACGTGCACGTGCCGGAAGGCGCGACGCCGAAGGATGGACCGTCGGCGGGCGTCGCGATGGCGACCGCAATCATATCGGTGTTGACGGGCATCGCCGTCCGCAAGGACGTCGCGATGACCGGCGAGATCAGCTTGCGCGGACGCGTGTTGCCAATCGGCGGCTTGAAGGAAAAGCTGCTTGCCGCATTGCGCGGTGGCATCAAGACCGTCTGTATCCCTGAGGAAAACGTCAAGGATCTCGCCGACATTCCAGCCGAGGTGAAAACTAAGATCGAGATCATTCCGGTTGCGCGTCTTGATGATGTGCTGAAGATCGCGCTCGTTCGTATGCCCGACCCGATCACCTGGGACGAGGCAGCGGAAGCGGCCGCGGTTGACGCTTCTGACAAGGACAAAGCTGGCGCGCGCATCACCGCGCATTGAAGCTGCGACAATCTGTTTGGACACTCTCCGGCCCCGGCACAGGCAACTGATCCGGGGCCGCCTCATTTGGCCGCGCTGCGCACATTTTGACGCGCATTTCCCAGCAAATACGGGCGTTTTTCGCTTGACGGACGGCGTCTTTGAGCGCTTTTAACCCGCGTAAGAGCGGCTCACCTCCCCCGACGGAGCCGCCTCGGGCGGAGCGCCCCGAATTGAAAATTCAATTCCACAATCCACATAGAGGACCGTGCCAATGAGCAAGAAAGATTTGATCGACGCAGTTGCCCGCGATTGCGAGCTGACCAAGGAAAAGGCCGGCACAGTTGTTGACGCAGCGCTCGCCCACATCCGCTCGGCGCTGAAAGCTGGCGGCGAAGTGCGCATTCCAGATTTCGGCACCTTCAAGGTCGCGGCCCGCAAGGCGCGCGAAGGCCGCAACCCAGCCACCGGCAAGACCATCCAGATCCCGGCCTCCAACGTGCCGAAGTTCACGCCCGCCAAGGGCCTGAAGGACGCGTTGAACGCTGAGTAAGGCGGACCGTGCTAGTGACAATTTTTGAGACGCGCCCAGCTGGGCGCGTCTTTGCTTTTGACGAACGCCTCGCCACGCGGTAGGCAAATAAACCGGACCGGTCCGGGAGGTTAGCTCAGCGGTAGAGCGTCTCGTTTACACCGAGAATGTCGGGGGTTCGATCCCCTCACCTCCCACCATTTTGCATTGGCGCTTGCGACTCCCCTGCGGGGAGCCTGCCGCAAGCGCGGATCTGTTGAAGCAATTGAATTCATGCGATCCGCTCGGGCGTGCTCCGCGAGGCGCGGCTTGCCGCGGGCCGCAGTCGCGACCTCGGGCCCTTGGTCCGAAGGGTTCCAGTTCTAAGTATCGTTTTGCCTTGCCGATTGGTGCTGAGCGCGGCACATAGCCTTGAGCATTCAGCAACACCAAGGAGCGCGCGCCTAATGACACTTTCCATGTATCAAGCCTCCGTGCCGGCGTTTCAGAAGCACTTGCATGCGCTCGATGGGCTGCTCGACAAGGCAGCCAGCTATGCGGCCGCCAAGAAGATCGATGCGGGCGTGCTGCTGGCGTCCAGGCTCTATCCCGACATGTACGAGCTGACCCGCCAGGTGCAGGCCGCGACCGATTTCGCCAAGGCCGCTTCAACCCGTCTCTCCGGCGCCACGGTCCCGAGCTTTGCCGATACCGAGACGACCATCCCTGAACTCAAAGCTCGCATCGCCAAGACGCTGGCGCTTCTGGACGCGATCAAGCCCGAGCAGATGACGGGTTCGGAAGATAGCGTATTTACGCTCAAGGTTGGCCCGAACGACATGACGTTCAAAGGCTCCGACTACCTGCTGCATTTCGCGCTGCCAAACTTCTATTTCCACTGCGCCACCGCCTACGCCATCCTGCGGCACAATGGCGTCGAGATCGGCAAGCGCGATTTTATGCGCCGCATCGCTTGAGCCGCCGCGTACCTTGTGGCGGGGCCCTGCAAAATCGTGGAAAGCGTGCCTTGACGCGGGGGGGCGGTTCACGTATTCCCTGCCTCGTGACGGCGGGCGCCCTCTAAAGCGCCCGTCACGTATTGGTTTGCGGGAGTAGCTCAGTTGGTTAGAGCGCCGCCCTGTCACGGCGGAGGCCGCGGGTTCAAGTCCCGTCTCTCGCGCCAAACCATATTTCTCTCACGGTTGCTGATCCTCGCGTGCCGCTCGGGCAACCTCCGAGGGGCGGGCTTTGCCCGTCGCCCAGTCGGGCTCATGCGCCTTTTGGCGCGGTTTTATCTCTCACGGTTGCTGAGCCTCGCGCTTTGACGTGCCTTGCGACTCCCCTTGTGGGGAGCCGGCCGCAAGGCGATTGCGTTTGGGCAACTTCCGAGGGGCGGGCTTTGCCCGTCGCCCAGTCGGGCTCAAGCGCATTTGGCGCGAAGTAAGATGAGAACCTTTGGTCTCTGAGGATTCTGCTTCAATCGAGTTGGCGGAACACACCTTCTTGATGAAATGTTTGCCCCCAAATGGGGTGATCGAACTGCAAGGAATAGAGAAATTCTCCGTCCCCAAGATCACGATGCTCAGCGTGCAGTTGGCCCGGACCAATGAGGCTCGGGACCGGTATGGCAAGACGGCCAATCCGCAACACGTAACCGTCGCTGACGAAATGTAGACTTTTGCCTTCCGTACGCACGCGCATCCGCATGGCGAGAATTTTCTCGCCCTGGGCGCCGACGGCATCGAGCAGACCCAGTTTTGGATCGACGACCTTGGTCGTTTGAACGAGTTGCTGTGAGCCGTCCTCAAAGGTGAATGTGCGGTGCCAGCAGCGAAGCCCGTTTGTCGTGGGGGCGACGCGCACAGTGGTTGTCACCTGTTCGCCTTGGCGCCACACAAGCGGCCCGCCGAGCAGCCGGGACAGCTGAGCGTAGAACCAACCCGCGCCCGACCGGCGCACGAATCCGACGCCGACGAAAATCGTATCGCGCTCTGAGGTGAGCAGCTGGTCCATTCTGGCCCGGACAGCGGGATCAACCGCTGACCATCCTCCAGTCACCCCGGACCGGAAATCATTGTGCGGCGCATGCGGTGTTGGAGATGACGCGGTCTTTGGCATGTTGCGTCCCGGTTGATTTTGGAATACGTCTTGAGACAATTAGCTAACAGGCTAATTATGTGGCAATTAGTCTATTAGTCAATTGGCTAAATAGGAAAATAGTTAATGGCAGGAATCGAGCAGGTTTTTGAGGCTTTGTCGTCGTCGGTTCGCCGCAAAATCCTGGCCTTTCTTTCCGGCGGCCCGCTGACCGCTGGCGAGATCGCCGAGCGATTTGATATTTCCAAACCCTCGATATCCAAGCATCTGTCGCTGTTGGAAGCTGCTCAGCTGATCCAGAGCGAGCGCAAAGGGCAATTCATCCATTATGCGTTGGTGCGCGAAAATCTCGTCAACACGCTCAACGGCTATGTTCAAGAAGTCTGTCCGGTCTCTCGTCCACTCAAAAAGGAAAGCCTGCGGCGGTCCGCACGACATGCGGAATTAGGTGGGGCGGACGAGGAATAGGCGCGGGTGCTGCTTTTTGTCAGGGAGGCCCGCCAGCCCCCAACAAAAGCGGCCGCGACCCTTGGCTAGGTTGCGCGGGGCGGGCGGCTGGGTTAACACCCCAGCATCGTTCCGGGGCGGCGCTTTGCGCGGCTCAGGTGCCGTGCGCGTCAACCGCTTCTGTTCTCCAGAGAGCCGCACAATGACCGATCTGACGACTCACTACCTGCCGATCATCTTGTTCCTCGGCGTTGCGTTCGCCATCGGCGCCGCCCTGCTGGCCGCGCCCTTCCTGATCGCGATCCGCAATCCTGACCCTGAAAAAGTCTCGGCCTACGAATGCGGCTTCAACGCCTTCGACGACGCGCGCATGAAGTTCGATGTGCGCTTCTACCTGGTCTCGATCCTGTTCATCATCTTCGATCTTGAAATTGCGTTTCTGTTTCCGTGGGCGGTTGCGTTCAAGGAAATCGGCGCGTTCGGCTACTGGTCGATGATGACGTTTCTTGGCGTGCTGACCATCGGCTTCATCTACGAATGGAAGAAAGGCGCGCTCGAATGGGATTGATCGTTCCGCCGGAGTTCCAGTTCGACAAGGCGCGGGAAGGTGCGGGCAGTGGCGGCTCCGGCTTGCTGAAGCCGTCCGATCCTTATTTCACCGAAATTTCCGATGAGCTGGCCGACAAGGGCTTCCTCGTCACCACGACCGACGATCTCATCAACTGGGCGCGCACCGGCTCGCTGATGTGGATGACGTTCGGGCTCGCCTGTTGCGCCGTCGAAATGATGCAGGCGTCGATGCCGCGTTACGATCTCGAGCGCTTCGGTTTCGCCCCGCGCGCGTCTCCGCGCCAGTCGGACGTGATGATCGTGGCCGGCACGCTGACCAACAAAATGGCGCCCGCACTGCGCAAGGTCTACGACCAGATGCCAGAGCCGCGTTACGTGATCTCGATGGGCTCATGCGCCAACGGCGGCGGTTACTATCACTATTCGTATGCGGTTGTGCGCGGCTGCGATCGCATCGTGCCGGTCGACATCTATGTGCCGGGCTGCCCGCCAACCGCTGAAGCGCTGCTCTATGGCGTGCTGCTGCTGCAACGGAAGATCCGGCGCACGGGGACGATTGAACGTTAGCCAAGAGCGAGAAATGTAGGTTGGGTTAGACGCGCCCTGCACTCGCGTCGTAACACAACACCCAAGACCACGGACGTTGATAAAATGTCGTTGGGTTACGCGCGGAATATGGCGCTTGCGGCAGGCTCTCAGGACACGAGAGTCGCAAGCGCCGGAAATGCCGCCGCGCTAACCCAACCTACAAGTGAAGGTTGGGATGACCCCATGACCGCCATTGAACTGAAGCCAGAGATCGCAGCCAAGGCACCGTCAAAGACCGCGCACGGCGAACAGACGCCGACGGTTGCGGTGGGATGACTTGACTGCCGTGCTGACGACTGCGCGCGATGATCCAGCCGTCAGTTCGCGGTGCTGATCGACATCTGCGGTGTTGATTATCCAGCCCGTGAAAAGCGCTTTGAGGTCGTCTATCATTTGCTGTCGCCACGCTTGAACCAGCGTATTCGCGTCAAGACCACGACCGATGAGACGACGCCGGTTGCCAGCGTCAACGATATCTACCCAGCCGCCAACTGGTATGAGCGCGAAGCCTACGACATGTACGGCATCCGCTTTTCAGGCCACCCAGACTTGCGACGCCTGTTGACCGACTACGGCTTCCAGGGCCACCCCTGCGCGCGATTTCCCGCGCCTCAGGTTTCGTTGAAGTGCGCTACGACGATGGCGCTAAGCGCGTGGTCTATGAGCCGGTCAAACTCAATCAGGAATTCCGCAACTTCGATTTCGAAAGCCTCCCTGGGAAGGCCCGAACTACATTCTGCCGGGCGATGAGAAGGCGAGTGGGAAGGCGTGA
>JABFRT010000067.1 GCA_013141015.1 Hyphomicrobium sp.
TGGTCAACTATGTGATCCTGCAGGTGCTCTCCATCGCCGTCCTGGCGATGATGCTGACGACGCTGGAAGGCTTACTTGGCATCGAACGGTGCGTGGGATGCCACCGCCTCGGCCCTTGGAAGGTGTCATGGCGGCACGGATTCTGCTTCGGCGTGCTGTGGAATTTAAGCGATGGCCGCCGCGCCGTGCGTCGGGCGGCTCCTGGCTGGCTGTGCGCGGTCCAGCGGCGGTTATGCGCGCCACATTCTTCAACAGTGACCAACATCGAGGCGCCAAGGCCAGCGCGCAGAGTTTCGCGGCGCGCGGCCGGAGTTGGTCGGTGGTCAGGGCTGGTTCCGGCCTCACACGAGGGCCGTTGCCGCGCGCAGCGTGAACCCGACGATCGAACAACAGCAGGCCATGACAAATCAACAGAGGGGGTAAGCATGCGGAGTTCACAAATACTATTCCTGATGGCGCTTCTACTGAGCCTGGCGGGATGCGCCAGTTGGCGCGGAGGTCCGCCGTCTTGCGATGGCGCATCGCGCCGTCCGGTTGGCAGTGTTCCGGACCGGGCGAGCCTTGCACCAGACGCCTCCAATCCAGGAGGCGGCTATGGGCAAAGCTGATCCCGTGCGCGCGGGCGATCTCGACGACTACTTCGCCACCGCCCGGCGGTTTGATCAGGATGCGGCGCTGGAAGCGCATGCCTCCGCCAAGCGCGCCTGGCGCGTGGCCGGTGGGGCGTCGGCCCTGACGGGATTGAGCCTTGTGGCGGTTGCCTGCCTGGCGCCCCTCAAGAGCGTCGAGCCGTTTGTGATCCGCGTCGACAACACAACGGGGATCGTCGATGTGGTTTCTGCCATTACCGGTCCCAATACCTACACGGAAGCCACGACGAAATACTTCGCCGGGCTTTATGTGCGGGCGCGGGAAGGCTTTGCGGCGAGCGAAGCTGAAACCAACTTCCGGACCGTGGCGCTAATGTCGGTCCCGGCCGAACAGCGCCGGTTCCAGGAGCTCTATCGCGGCAGCAACCCGCAAAGCCCGCAAGTGCTCTACGGCAAATCGGCAAGCGTGCGGATCACGATTTCCTCGGTGTCGATGCTCGATCGCAATGTTGCCTCGGTCCGGTATCTCAAGACAGTGCTGCGCGGCGAGGACACGCAGATCAGCCATTGGATTGCGACGCTGACGTTTACCTACTCCAACGAGTCCATGTCGGCGGCCGACAGACAGGTCAATCCCCTCGGGTTCTTGGTCAGTGACTTCAAAGCAGATGCGGAGGCCATCCCATGACATTGAAAACCATGATGCGTGCATCAACTCTCTCCAAGGCTATATCCAGCGCCTCTGTCGCGCTCGTCTCGGTTTGCACATTCGCCGTTGCAGCCGAAGATCCCCGCGCCGGGCAACTCGACGCGCGGGTCCGCTTTGTTGACTACCGGCCCTATCAAGTGGTGCGCGTCACCGGGCTGTTGCGGCATTCGATCCAGATTGAGTTCTCGCCCGAAGAAGAGATTCTGCAGGCGGCCATCGGCAATACGGTTGCGTGGGAGGCCGCTCCAGTCGGGCATATTCTGTTTTTGAAGCCGCGTGAGCGGCAAGAGCCGACCAACATGTCGGTGGTGACGCAACGGCTGGATGGGACCAAGCGCAGCTATCAGTTCGAGCTGACAAGTGCAGATGAAGATCTAAAGGTTCAGAGGCCATTCTATCTTTTGAAATATCAATACCCCGCCGACGAGGCCGCCAAGCGCAAGGCCGAAGCGGCTGCGGCAGCAGAGTTGGCGAAGTCCCGCCAAGCCGAGCGGACTCTCGCCGGGGATGAAACGGCACTTCAGCGCAATACCCACTATACGTTGCAAGGCACGGCGAGCTTCGAGCCGCGCAGCGTTTCCGACAACGGCAAGATCACGACGTTTGTGTTTCCGGAAAACATGGTCATTCCGGCGATGTACTTGGTCCAGGGCGATGGAACCGAAAGTTTGGTTCCGAAAACCGTTTCGGGGAGCGAGGTGCGCGTTCATGCGCTGGCCGCCAAGTTTGTGCTCCGCCAGGGCGACGAAGTGCTGTGCGTTTTCAACGAATCCTATGTGCCGGAGGGCTTCGCCACCGGCACGATGACAACCTCGCCTGCCGTCGAGCGGCTGGCTCGCGAAGACTGGGCCCGCGAAGAGAAGACGCGTGATGTCAAGCGGTCTGCCAGCACACGGCTGCCCGCCGGCAATGGTCCGACCGTTCAACCGCAAAAGTGAGGAGGGATCTTCATGTCTCAAACCGAGTCCGAAGCGATCGCCGGTGAGCGCGACAAGCACAGCGACGCTCAAACAGTATCCTCCTCCCGTGAAACTCGCCGACGCAACGCTGCAATCGCAGTCGGCGGCGGGTCTACGGCCGTCCTGCTCTGGCTGTTGTGGTCGGGTCCGGCGCCACAGCAAAAGGCAGAGTACGCCCGCGTGCAACAGACGGCGGTGTTTGAACCGGCGATCGAAAAGCCAGCACCTAAAGAATTGCCGCGTCTCGCGGCGATGATGGACATCAAGCCAGCACCGGTCATTGAGCCACCGCCGCCAGCGCCGCCGCCCCCCGATCCGATGCTGGAAGCGTCACGCAAGGCGCCGGTTCTGGCGGTCAGCAAGCGCGACTCGCTGTCATCGCGCACGTCTGCGATCACAACCGGCAGCATCGCGCTCGAGGGCGAGTCCGACGACAAAGGCCAATTCGAGCGCCGTCTGTTGCCGCCGAAGCTCGAAGGGGTGCGCGCTGGATTTCTCGGCAATCCCAACTTTGTCGTGCCGCAAGGGACCGCCATACCCTGCACGTTGGAGACGGCCATGCAGTCCGATCAACCGGGATTTGTGTCGTGTGTTATCCCGCGCGATGTGCTGGGTGCCAACGGCCGCGTGGTGCTACTCGAACGCGGCACGCAAGTGACGGGGGAATACCGTGGGGGCTTAAAACAGGGACAGGTGCGCTTGCACGTGTTGTGGAGCCGGGCCCGGTCACCGGCGGGCGTCGTTGTCGAACTGGCCTCCCCGGCGACCGATCCGCTCGGCCGTGCCGGTGTCGGTGGTGAAGTCGATAACCATTGGTGGGAGCGGTTTGGGTCGGCGCTGCTGATGTCGGTCGTCGGTGATGGGATGCGGGTGCTCACCAAAGCCGGTCAAACCGCGACGGGTGAAAGTTTCAACGGTGTTGGCCAGGCCGGCAATCAGGCGGCAGCTATCGCGGTCGAGCAATCGATCAACATGCCGCCGACCCTGCACAAGGCGCAAGGCGAACTAGTGACGATCTTTGTTGCCCGGGATTTGGATTTTTCCAGCGTTTACCGGCTGACGCTCGCTGCGCCGCCACTATCCCAAGACCTATGGACCACATCGACGGAGAAACACGATGGGCGATCTCTCAAGGATTGAGACCGGCGATGGCCGCGAGGAAACCCGTCGCGCGGTGCAAGAGCAGCTCGGCACTTTGCAGGAGGTTATCGACCGGCCGGATGCGATCGAAGTTGTGATCAACCGGCCGGGGGAGATCTGGGTCGAAACCCGGCATGGTTGGGAGACGCTTGCCAACCCCAGTATGACTTTCGTGCGTCTGGAACGTCTCGCCAAGGCGACGGCCGCTTTTGCGGCGCAGGCGTTCCGCGACGAGCGGCCGATCCTATCGGCGGCGCTACCTTGTGGCGCCCGCATTCAGATCGTCGGGCCGCCCGCAACAGCGGCGGGCGTCATCAGCGTTACCATCCGGAAGCCGTCGGCAAGAACGTGGTCACTGATTGAGTTGGAGAACGCGGGTCTCTTTACAGAAGCCGCGCAACGCCAAGATCAGAACAGCAACGATTGCGGCCTGCGGGCACTGCTCGATAGTGGAGACACAAAAGCGTTTCTCGCTGGCGCCGTGAAAGCGAAAAGGAATATTCTGATTTCCGGGGCGACGGGGTCGGGCAAGACGACGCTGTCCAAAGCCCTGATCGCAGAAATCCCAGGAACCGAGCGAATTATCACGATTGAAGATACGGCCGAACTGGTTGTGCCGCAGCAAAACCGTGTGGCATTGTTCTATCCCAAGGATGGCCCCAACGACGCAACGGGACGTGTCCGGATCGGACCCAAAGACTTGCTCGAAAGCGCGTTACGCATGCGCCCTGACCGGATTTTGCTGCAAGAGTTGCGTGATGGCTCGGCGTTCTACTATCTGCGCAACGTCAACAGCGGCCATCCGGGTTCGATCACCACGGTGCATGCCAATTGTTGCGCGCTCGCGGTTGAGCAGTTGACGCTTCTGGTCAAAGAAAGCGACGGCGGCCGTGACCTCACCCGCGCCGACATCCGCGAATTGGTTCACGCCACGGTCGACGTCGTCGTCCAATGCCAGAGGATCGGTGGCGCCTTCAAAGTCGTTGATATCGCCCTCACCAAAAACGCCGACAGTCTACCGCACACCTAGTGTAAGAGCGCACGTTCCCTGTTCGGCGAAGCCGCTGACACTGGCCACGTTCCCCGTCCCGGCCCCCTCAGAATTGCATCAGGGCCAGGACCGCCGTCACCCGAAGGGCCGCAACTTCAGTGGAGGAGCGCTTCAGCGCTTGACGGCGGTCCGCCCGATGCGAGGCTCCATTGACCGGTCCTCAAAAAGAACAAAGCGAAAAATGCGCCGGGGCGGAGCCCGGCGCATTGAAGCCGCTACGCGGCGGCCGGGGTCTCGGCAGGCTGCACCTCCGAAAGGGCCTTCAGGTATGCGACCGCCTGGTTCGCCTTAGCAGCGGCCGTAAAGATGGCGCGGCTGTCGGATTTGAGGAGTTGAAGGTACTGAGCGATGTACTGGGCGTGGTCGGCGCGTGGCGTGCAGGCGATACCAAGATCGGCTGAGATAAAGGCGGCACTCAATTCGGCGACAATTTCTTCGGCTGCATAGGCGGCGTCGCCGAAGCGTTTGCCGAAGTCGCGATTGAGACGGTGCTTGGCGCCGCTCCAGTGACCAAGCTCGTGGGCGAGAGTTGACATGTAGCTTTCGTCGCGCGCCATTGTGGTGGTTCCGCAGAAGCGGGTTTCATCCGGCATCCGGATGGTGTCGGCCGAAGGCTGATGGAAGGCCCGGTCACCGCCGTGGGTAATCACGGCACCGGTTGCGGCCAAGAAGGCATTGAAGCTCTCAGCACGCACGACCGGCCCAAGATCAGGAATCGCAGCGAGCTCAGGAAAGCCATCGACCTGCGCGCAGTTGAAGACCGCTGAGGTCCGGGCGACCCGGCGCTGACCGTCATCATCTGAATTTTCCGGATCGGCAGTCAACTCAAAGGATTTGTAGAACACGACGGGCGTGGACTTCTCGCCCTTGCGGACTTGGCAGCCGAGTTCTGCAAACTGGCGGTAGGTCGCCCAAATGGGAGACTTGAACCCGTGCTGTTCGGCCGAGACCCAAAGCACCAGTGTGTTGATGCCTTGATAGCTCTTCTTGGTCAGTGCGTTTTCCGGCATGAACAGCGGCGCTGTCGCATCGCGATGCCACGGCATAGCGGGTTTACCGGGATTGGCTTCGATAGCAGAAATGATTGACTGCGTGACGGTATCATAAAGTGAAGGTTTGGAAGTCATGGCGTTGTCCTTGAGAACCGGACCGCCCGATTGCGGTCTCGATGCCCGGACAAAGGCGCGGAGCCTAGGCGGCGCTGTCACAACCTCGCGACTTCGCGACCCAACAGGCGCGCTGCTGCAGGGGCCCTGCGCCCCGAAGCGAGCGGGTTTGAGCAGCGCCGCGATCCGCGCCACAACGGGCAGCTGAGAGACCGCAGAAGGGGTGGCATCGTGACAATGCTTCAGGCATCGGCCAAGAAAGATCAGTGTGGAACGAGCGACGGCAAATCTGTGTAGATTGAATTGGGAATCTTCTCCCGGAATGGCTGCAGAGCCAACGGTCGCAGTTCAGAGGCCCATGACACGGCGCAAGGCTAAGAATATGCCATCACATCAGTTTTCGGCGGAATGCGGATATTTGCGTGATATAATCTATTGGTGCGGCGACGGTGGATGTGCAGTGTCTGCGGACATCGGTTACGGACAAAAGTTAGTGTCCCAAGACGCGCAAATACGCGTCCGGATTGCCTCCTAAAACGGACTGATCTTTGAGACGCCTAGTGGCAAGCCAAAATTGTTCATCGCGTTCGCGTGTTGCAATGGTCCGACACCGACCGTCGACGACCCGTCGAGATGGGCCAACAAGAGACTCTACGTACTGCGGGCGCGATGCGCCGCACCACGAGAATGCGTCCCATTTGCAGAAGTCCGTGTTTCTATTGTTGGCGTCGCTTAGGCGGGTCGCAGAATACGTCTGCTTAACGAGGCGCGTGCCTTGGATGTTCTTTTCACACGAGCCGCAAATGCGCCCGTCTTTGGCCAAATGCAAAGCAAAGTCTGGCTTCTGAAAATTTCTTCCACGCGATCGCTACGTCATCTCATCGTTACACCAATGGTCCGTACAGAATGACGGCCGTTGACGAGGGAGCTTCGCGGCTGAGCTCTTGCGCAAGCTTTCCAACCGTCGAACGCAAGAGCTTTTGTGAGCCGTGCCCCACGGATTGAGCCAGTATAGCCGGTGTCGTGGGCGGCAGCCCATGCTCCATCAGATGGGCTGAGAAAAGGTGAAAGTTCTGTTTACCCATAAAAACCGCCGTCGTTGCCTGAGGATCGGCCAAAGCCACCCAGTTGAGGTCGGCCGGGACACCACCACTGACATCGGAACCGGTCACGAACTGGACGCGGCGTGCAGTGTACCTGCGCGTGAGAGGTAGCCCCGCAGCCGCTGCTGCCGCGCACGCCGAGGTAACGCCCGGCACGATTTCGTAAGGGACACCGGCAGCGCGCAGCGTTGCAATCTCCTCTTCCAGACGCCCAAAAATGCCGGCATCGCCCGACTTGAGGCGCACGACACGCGCGCCCGTGATGGCATAGTCGACGAGTAGCCGGCTCACGTGATCCTGCTTGGCAGAGGGCAGCCGAGCGCGCTTTCCAACGCAAATCAGGTTGGCGCCCTCACGCGCGTGGGCAAGAATTCCGCCAGAGGAAAGATCGTCGTAGAGGACGACGTCTGCGGTCTGAAGCCGTGACACGGCCTTGAGCGTGAGCAGTTCTGGGTCACCAGGTCCCGAAGACACGAATGCTACAACGCCACCCATCACGCCTCCGTGTCGAGAAAATGAAAAAATGACCCGGTCGCGCGTCCGCGGACCGAGCCGGCTTCTGCAACAGGTGCTCCGGTCGCATCGACCGCGCGCGTCAGCGGCGCATCGGGTTGCGACAACACCGTCGCGTAGTGAAACTCGTGCCCTCTCAGCCGTGAGCCTGCGCAGTGGCCCGGAGCGGGGGCGAGAAGCTCGGCCACGCGATAGCCCAAATGCAGCTTGCGCTTGGCGAAGCTTGTTTCAAGACCCAACAGACCGAGCATTTCGTGCCGCGTGCCGTCAGCGCTGACGAGGCCCTGTCCCATCACCATGTACCCGCCACACTCGCCATGAACGGGACGTGTCTGGGCGAATGACCGCATGGTTATCATGAAGTTTTCCGCTGAAGTGATCTGCGCAGCGTGAAGCTCTGGATATCCTCCAGGCAACCAGCACACGTCGCAGTCGTCGCGCGGACCCTCATCGGCGAGCGGAGAGAACGAAACGATTTCCGATCCGGCATCGCGCCACGCGTCCAACAGGTGCGGGTAGATGAAGGAAAACGCCGCATCCCGCGCCAATGCGATACGCTGGCCGGGAGGGGGAAGGCTGCGCGCCGGACTGATCGGAGCCGGCAAAGAAGAGTCTAAGGAAGATCGCGCCACATCGTAGAGAGCGTCGAGATCGACCCTTTCGGCAACAAGATGAGACGCGTCGTCGATGAGCGTCTCGAGGGACGCATGCTCCTCCGCCTGCACGAGCCCCAAGTGCCGTTCCGGCAACGCGATTTGAGATTGTCGCGGCAAAGCACCGAACACAGGAATGCCAGCTTCCGCCATGCCGTCGCGAACCAGGGATTCGTGGCGCGGGCTGGCGACGCGGTTGAGGATGACGCCCGCGACATGCACGCCGCGCCGGAAATGCTTCAATCCTGCGGCGACAGCCGCTGCGGTCTGCGCTTGTCCTGAAGGATCGATAACCAGCACGACGGGCCACTGCATCAATGCGGCGATGTCTGCACTCGAGCCATGACCGCAGGCGCCAGCGCTGGCGGTGCCATCGAATAGCCCCATGGCGCCTTCCGCGATGACGAGATCGCATCCCGACGCGCGGGCCGCCACCGCCGCTATTCTCGTCTGGCTCATCGACCAACTGTCGATGTTGTAGGATTGCCGGCCCGATGCCGCCGCATGAAATGCCGGATCGATATAGTCGGGCCCGCACTTGAAGCATTGCACGCGCAAGCCCCGCTGTGAAAATGCGCGCGCCAAAGCGAGCGCCAGGGTCGTTTTCCCCGTGCCGGAAGCTGGCGCCGAAATCACAAATCCTGGTGGCATCAACCTGTCTCAGGAAATCGAGGAAAGGTGCCTACGGGACGATAGCGCCGGTCGTAATCGCCCGCATACAAGCGGCTGTCGTCGAAGTCTTTGCATGCCAGTGCCCGCCCCACGAGAATGAGCGCCGTGCGTTCGAGTTCGGGGCCGGCCATGTTAGCGATCGTCGCAAGCGTTCCCCTGACAATGCGTTGTTCCGGCCAACTCGCATGCCAAACGATGGCGACGGGACAATCAGCACCATAATGCGGGGTAAGTTCCGACACGACGCGGTCGAGGACGTGAATCGAAAGATGCACTGCCAGCACGGCTCCGGTTGCGGCGAATGCCGCGAGCGTCTCGCCTTCAGGCATGGCGCTCGCCCGGCCGGAGGTGCGCGTGAGAACGACTGATTGCGAAACTCCGGGCAACGTCAACTCGCATGCCAGGGCCGCGGCGGCTGCCGAAAACGACGGCACACCCGGTGTAATTGTGTAGGGAATTGAGAGCGATTCGAGACGGCGCAGTTGCTCCCCCATGGCAGACCAGATGGACAGATCCCCAGATTGGAGGCGGGAGATATCCAGTCCAGCCGCATGCGCTGCTTTAATCTCGGCCATGATGTCGTCGAGCGACATTGGCGCCGTGTTCACGATCCGTGCGCCGGGCGGACAATGGTCAAGGATTGCAGCCGGGATCAGTGAGCCCGCGTAAAGACAAACGGGACACGATGCGATCAATTCTCTGCCGCGCAACGTCAGAAGGTCGGCGGCGCCGGGACCGGCTCCGATGAAATGCACCGTCATGAAAGATCTCTTTCGATGCGAACGATAGACTTCGCATACTGCGCGGACCGGATCATTTGCAAGTTGCCCATTGCACAATCGGCCGTGCGGCTTGCCAAGATCGCATGTTCCCGAGCGGCGCGACTTGGCTAATTTCGAAGCGCTCCAGGTTGCCCGCATACGCGGCGTGCAGTTCCGACAGCAAGCCTTGTGTTTCCAGCGAAACTGCATGGGCCACCAGTCGTGTCCCCGCCGGGATGAGGTGCCAGAGAGCTTCGAAGGAGCTTTCGGTCAAGCCACCGCCGACGAACACCGCATTGGGCGGCGGCAGGCCGGCGAGTGCTTCGGGTGCCGATCCGTTCACGACGACGATACGGTGGGCCATGCCGAACCTTTCAGCATTGGCGCGGATACTCTGCGTCCGTGTGGCATTCTGCTCAAGCGCGGTCGCCGTGCCGCCCGCGAGCGACCATTCGACAGAAATAGAGCCTGACCCTGCGCCGATATCCCATAGGTGTTCTCCAGTGCGGGGACCAAGCGCTGACAATGCCAAGGCGCGCATGGGGCGTTTGGTCATCTGGCCGTCGCTGACGAAGAGACCGTCGTAAAGACCAGATGCGCGCGACAGCCCCTTGTTGCCTCGCGCCACCAGAGCCACCGCAAAAGGCCCCGGACCTATAGCGCTGGCGGGATGGGCCGCGGTCGCGTGCTCGAGGCGCTCGTTCGGTCCGCCGAGAGCTGTAAGAACCGTGACGCTGCTCGCCTCCCAGCCCTGAGACGTCAGCCATCGGCAAAGCGCAGTTACAGCCTCCGCGTCGCGCACCAGACAGATAATGCGTTGCTCGTTCGCCAGAACGGGGACGAGACGTTCAAAGGGGGCTGCGTGCAAGCCAAGACAAACGGTGTCCTCCAGCCGCCAGCCCAACCGAGCGGCTGCGAGCGAGAAGGTCGAAGGTGCGGGGTGGGCGGTCCATTCCGATGCATCGAGATGCTGGGCGATACTTCCTCCAGCGCCGAACCAGAATGGATCGCCCGACGCGAGTACCACAACGGCACGGCCGCGCTTCTCCAGCATCGGAGCAAGATCGAACGGGACGGGCCACGGCTTTCCGCGCGAACCTGGGTTTGCAAGCGCAAGATGCCGCGGGCCGCCGAACACAAACTCGGCCGCATCAAGTGCGTTCCGGCTTGCCAACGAAAGTCCGGCGAGGCCATCTTCGTTTAGTCCGACAATGGTAAGCCAGGGCCGGTGACAGGAGTTAGCCATGATGCGTATACTTATTTTGGGCGGAACCAGTGACGCAAACCGTCTGGCAGCTGCCATTGCCGCATCTGGCGTTCCGGCCGTCTACTCGTATGCCGGACGCACCAAGGTTCCGGTCAATCAGCCGCTGCCGGTGCGCACGGGCGGATTTGGCGGCGCAGATGGACTTGCAGCCCACCTGCGCACTGAAGGTATCACCCCACGTCATCGACGCCACGCATCCGTTCGCCGATACGATGAGCCAGAATGCAGTACTCGCGTGTGCCGCCAGCAACACTGCTTTGATTGCGCTGGAGCGCGAACCTTGGATACAATCGTCTGATGACCGCTGGATCTGTGTCGACACGTTGCAAGCTGCAGTCAGCGCCTTGCCTGCTGATCCGGCAACCGTGTTCCTCGCCATCGGGAGGCAACACCTGGATGCGTTTGCGGCCAAACCCCAGCACGCCTACATCTTGCGCTTTGTCGACAAACCGGACGCCCCGCTTCCCTTGCCTAACGCTGAAGTCATCGTGGCGCGCGGGCCCTTCACCGAATATGGCGATCTGGCGCTGCTGCGATCCAATGGTGTACAGTGGGTCGTCACGCGCAATTCCGGCGGTACCGGCGCACGTTCCAAAATCGACGCTGCGCGCCGCCTCGGCCTTCCAGTGGTCATGATCGCACGGCCTGCAATGCCCATCAGAAAGACGGTCCAGACTGTCGGCGAGGTGATGGCTTGGCTCAATCATGAGACGTGCCTTGGGGCATAGACCCAACGGCCTGCACGCCGCGTCGCCGCGTTGCACACGATGACGAGTGTCCGCATATCTGCAATTTCCGGGGCTGCCTCACACAAGACATGCGTCTCGATGTGTTCGCCGGCAGTCGTGACGGCGCGGGCGAAAATCACAAGCCTGTCGGCCGCGCCGGCTTCTTTCAAAACCTCGAGCGCTCGTGCAAAGCCATCGGGCCGGCTTGCCGATCGCGGATTATAGAGGGCAATGGCGAAATCCGCTTCAGCGGCCAAACGCAGGCGCTTCTCGATCAGCGCCCACGGCTTCAGATTATCGGAAAGATTGATCGCGCAGAAGTCGTGACCAAGTGGTGCCCCGGCGCGTGCCGCAGCGGCGAGCATGGCCGTTACACCTGGGAGCACTTGAATGTCGATATCTCGCCAGTGGGGGCAAGCTTCGATAACCTCGAAGACGGCAGCAGCCATGGCAAAGACCCCAGGATCGCCCGACGACACGATGACAGCGCGTCCGCCGCCGGCTGCAATCTTCAAAGCAGCTTCGGCCCGTGCCAGTTCTTCGCGGTTGCCAGACGGGTGCAGCGTGAGTCCCGGGCGCGCAGCAATCCGTTCAACATAGGGTTTGTAGCCTAGGATGTCCGTTGCGTCCGCGAGGGCGGCTTGGACCGCCAATGTCAGAAGAGTTTCGTCTCCAGGACCCAAGCCTGCAATAACGAGAGAGCCGCTCATTCAACAGCTCCCGGGCGGCGTCCTTTGCCATGCACAAGTACGATCGCGAAATATGGGCTGACCTCATCGTCGATGTCCGCGAGACGTGCGATGCGCTCGCCCGCCATGGTGCCGCGTTCGACGAGCCAAGCGTCGCCGAGCCGCCCGGAGGTCATAAGCGCGCGGCGTATCTTCGGGAGATTACGGCCGGTCTTCATGACCACCAGTGCATCGCAATTCGACATCCGGCGGGCAAGATCATCTTCGTGCAGAGTTCCCATGAGAACGGTCATGACGTCGTCACCCCACGTAATGGGAATGCCAGCCGCGTTCCAACATCCGGTCATTCCAGGAATACCAGGAACGACAATTGTCTCAACGTGCTCGCGCAAGCGCTCAAAAAGGTGCATGAACGAGCCGTAAAAAAATGGGTCTCCTTCACACAGCACCACCACATCATCATTCTTGGCGATATCGCGGATACGGCCAGCCCAGGCGTCGTAGAACGCAGCGAGCTGGCTATTGTACTCAGCGCTCTGGAATGGAAGTTCCGTGGTGACAGGATACTCCATGGCATATTCCTGCGCGTAGGGCGCAAGCATGCCTTCCACGATCTTGCGTGCTTGTCCCGGCCGGCCCTTCTTGCGGAAGTAAGCGACGTGACGGGCTACCCGGATCAAGCGGTCGGCGCGCACACTCATCAATTCCGGATCGCCAGGCCCCAAACCGCAGCAGATGACACGGCCCATGCTATTCGTTCCTTGAGGCAAGCGCATTGACGGCCGCGACAGTGATCGCCGAACCACCTAACCGGCCCATCACCGCCAGCGAAGGTGCGGGTGGTGCTTCCATCAGAGCGTCTTTGGACTCCGCCGCACCCACAAATCCCACGGGGCAACCTATGATGGCGGCTGGCCTTGGGCAACCTGGATCTAGCAGCATGTTAAGCAGATGAAAGAGGGCTGTCGGCGCGTTTCCAATCGCTACAACGGCTCCGTTCAGGTGGGGGCGCCAAAGTTCGAGCGCAGCCGCTGAGCGCGTGTTGCCCATCGCCTCTGCCAGCGCGGGCACGTCCGGCTCGTTGAGTGTGCAGATGATGGCATTGTTCGCTGGCAGCCGGTTCCGCGTGATGCCCTCCGATACCATCCGCGCGTCGCACAAGATCGGCGCTCCAGCCTCCAAGGCGGCGCGCGCCTTGCCGGCCATGCCGGGAGTAAACCGGATGAAGGCTTCGAGGCCGACCATTCCTGCAGCATGTATCATGCGCACGGCGATCTGCTCTTCATCTGCCGCGAAGCGCGCGAGATCAGCTTCCGCACGTATTGTCGCGAACGACTGCCGGTAGATCGCCGCGCCATTCGTTTCGTATTTGTGAATCATGCGTGGCCTGCAAGATAGTATGCGGAGTGTTTCTCAAGATCGGCTGCGCTGATGCCAGTCAGCATCGCTTTGTCTGCCGCCGTACCGTTGCGGATGTAATCAAAGCCGTCCGGCGTTGCGACCAAAGTCACCGTGGCTGGGCGCGCGCATGCGCAGCCCTTGGGACAACCAGAAACGTGCAGCGACGCCGCGTCCGGCAGGTGGCGTGCAAGTTTGCGTGCCAAGCGTCTGGTCTCGGCGCGGCCTTGCGGACATGATGGCGAGCCTGTGCATGCCTGCACACGCAAGAGAGGATCTCGGCCATCAACGATGACATCTTGGAGAACAGGCATCGTGGATACCGATGGCAAAAAGATCATGCGCCAGGGCGTGAGGCGCAGTTCCTGGCCATGGCGTGCGATTTGATCCAGCGTGCCGGCATGCATCGAGCCGAAGGCCAAGCCGGCCAGCGCGCCACCGCGCACGAGGCCAGGGAACGCAACAGGTGCCGCCTCGACGGGCAATGCGGAACCGCAAAGCGATGCGGGCAGCGCGACCCCGCTGGCAATATGAGCCGCCATACGCCCGCGGCCATGCTTCACACCGCCCGACTGAATGAACCAGTGGGCCAGTGCCATAGCCGCGGTGGCGGCCTCTGATGGCTCGATATGCAAACCATATGCTGAGCCGTCCGGCCGCACGATGAGTTTGCCGTCTGCCGACCGTTCGATGCGGATATCGGCTGGCACGCTATGGAGTACACGTTCGCTGCCGCAATCGACGGCAAACCCGAATTTGCCAGGTAGCGGCAGCGCGTACGACGCCAAGGCTGTTTCGAGGGCGGCCGCGATCCACGGCTCCAACCCGGGTTCGCTCCAGAACGGCGTCACGACGATGTTGCGCCTCGCTTCGGCCACGGGATCGGCGTCGAGCAAACCCAACCTATCGAGCACCAGCAGCAGGTCCGCGTGCCGATCCGGATCCACGCCGCGCAATTGCAGATTGGCCCGGGACGAAAGGTCGATGGAGCCGCTGCCGTAGTCGCGTGCCGCCTGTGCGATACCCAACGCCTGCGCCATCGAGAGCCGGCCGGCGCGTGGCCTAACGCGCACCACCAGTCCGTCGCCGGACATCATCGGGCGCAATGCGCCGGGGCACCAGCCTTTGATTTCGAACTCGTTCATGAGGCCTCGCGCAAGGAGGCGGCGATCGAGTTACGCCGTGTCTTCCAAAGACCCGCTTCGCTCAAGCGTTGGAAACATGATAGCATCACAGCCAAGGCCGCAGGATTTTCTCGTTCCAGGAAGCTCCTCACGTCTTCCCGACCGAGCGTCGCATCATAATAGATGTCAAACAGGTGCGCGGGAACCGAATCTGACAATTGTGCGAATGCTGCCATGTGTTCGAGTGTTGCCGCGATCTCGGCTCCGCCCCGAAAGCCATGGGCCATCATACCGCCAATCCATTTTGGGTTGGCGGCCCTGGCGCGCACAACGCGCGCAATTTCTTCAGTCAGGGTTCGAGCATGAGGGACGCCCGGGCGTGTCGCGTCCATATGATAGAGCGCGGGCACTGGCGCTCCGGCAACCGCTGCCGCCGCGGCAAATCCAGCCTCATGGACGGCATAGTCTGCAGCGAGAAGAACGTCGGTCTCGGGGAGATCCTGTGTATGCACGAAGGCATCTGCCGCCCTGACGCGCTGCTCGATGGCGGCACGATCGGGCTTGATCGTGCCGTCAACGCCGATCGCCCAAGATGAAGACGACAGCCACGCCTCTCCAGCAGCGTGCTGCGCTTGTGGCGTGAAGGTATCAAGCAAGTCTGTCATGCCTGCACCGTACTGCCCGGGACGTGGCCCGAATACGCGCGCTGCGTGGTTCCGGTAGGGATTTTGTTCCTGCTCCCAGTCGCGCACAGTCAGGGCCTCGGCACCGGCCTGGAAAAGTTGCGCGAGTGACGGAAACACATCGCGAAACAGCCCCGACACGCGCAGCGTTACGTCGATACGCGGTCGGTTCAACATGGCCAACGGGATGATTTCGAAACCCGAAACCCGCTCCGAACCTTGATCCCAGACCGGCGCCAAGCCGGCGAGATGCAGAGCCATCGCAAAATCCTCGCCGGCGGTACGCATCGTGGCCGATCCCCACAGGTCAACGACCAGGCCTTTCGGCCAATCGCCGTGATCCTGCAAGTGGCGGCGCAATAACTCCTCCGCGAGCTTTATACCTTGGGCATGTGCAGAGCGCGTGGGGACTGCGCGTGGGTCGACGGCGTAGAGATTGCGTCCAGTTGGCACAACGTCGGAGCGCCCACGATAGGGCGAGCCGGCTGGACCTGGCGCGACCCGGAAACCGGACAACGCCGCGAGGACCGCGTCTCTTTCCTGTGGGCCGCAATCACCGCGTCCGAATATGTGTAAGCCTTCGCCGAACTGGCTTTCTTTCAAGTCGCAGACGAAGCGATCGATCCGGGTGATAGCTTCGGCGGGCGATGCCGAAGCGGAGAGCCCGAGATCGCTTTCAACACCTGCCGCCTGCGCTTCGTTGCGGATCGCTGCGATCAACCGCTGACGCCGCGCGGGATCGAGACCGTCGGCCGTCGAATACTCGTCAAGTAGACGCTCGAGCGCAGCCAGTCCCTCCGGCAGCGTAGTCCTGGCCAGCGGCGGCGGCAGATGACCGATGGTGACGGCACCCATGCGGCGCTTGGCCTGCGCGGCTTCGCCCGGATCGTTGACGATGAAAGGATAAATGACAGGCAGATGGCCGATCAGCACGTCTGGCCAGCAGGCGTTGGAGAGCGCGACGGATTTGCCCGGCAGCCACTCCAACGTTCCGTGGGCGCCCATGTGAACCACGGCGTCGATCTGCAAAGACTGGAGCCACAGATAAAAGGCAACATAACCATGCCGCGGTGTGCGCGACAGGTCGTGGTAGTCGTCGTCGCGGCGCACAACGTCTCCACGTTCGGGCTGGACGGCGATGGCGCAATGTCCCCGTTGAACGACCGGAAAATGAAACGCTCCATCGCGCACCGCGCTGTCGGCCTCGGGGTCGCCCCAGGCCGCCGTCATCGCCTCCTGGAGTTCGGCTGGTAGCGCAGTGAGAGCCTCTCGATACGCGGCCATCGGCCATGCGACTGTTTCTTTCGTCAGCGACTGGGCCAAGCAATGCCCCGTCGTGACTTGATATCCCTCGCCTGCCAGGTCCGACAACAGCGCCTCGGCGGACGCCAAGGCATCTAACCCGACAGCATGCGCGACTTGATGTGGCCTGCCGGGATAGCTCGAAAGGATAAGGGCGATCTTCTTGCCGGCTGCAGGCGTCGCAGCCAGACGGTGCCACGCGGCAATGTGCTTCGCCGCCTTTGTAACCCGGTCCTTGTCCGCCCGATGCGCGAAATGAGAGAACTGCAAATCAGGATCGCGGCGGCCCGGGGATTTGAAACTCACCACGCCTGCAAACAGACGTCCGTCGACCTCAGGCAACACGACATGCATGGCGAGGTCAGCAGGCGACAAACCTCGCGCGGACTGCGCCCAATCGCGCCGCCGCGATGTCGAGAGCGCAACCTGAAAAGCCGGACAGCCAGCGGTGTCGAGCGGCGTAGCGCCGCTCTCGTTCCTTGCCGAGAACGCCGTGGCGTTGACGATGACGGCGGGCGGATTTTGTTTCAGACGCTCGCTGATCCAGGCGGCGGCATCCGGCGCCTTGAGTGAGGTTACGAACGCGCCGTAGGCATCGAATCCCTCGGCACACAAAGCAGCGATCAACTCGTCTACCGGTTCCATATCGGCGGCCGTCAGATACGACCGATAAAAGGTAACAAGCGCTCGCGGCCGCGATTGAACTGGTGGCGGGAGTACGCTGGGGCCGCTCGAGGGATCGTAGAAGCCATATTCGGGCAATGACGTGTCGCCTGTGACGACGCCGGGATAGAGTCCCGATGCAAGTGCCAACTGGGCAAGGGCCGCGTGCGCCGCGACCGCCCCGCCCGTATCGCAAAGCGTCTTCAATCGCCTCAAAGTTGAAATCGGAACCGTCGATAGAGCATCGAGACGCTCATCGTCGCGGCCGTCAGCCGGAATGACGGCCAGAGCCATTCCCTCCCGCCTTGCCAGCGCGCTGAGGGTCGCAAGCCCGTAGGGCCAATACGGCTCGCCGCCGATCAATCGCACCAGAATGCCGCGCGCCTTGCTTAACGTGCGTTCGACGTAGGTATCGACGGACAAAGGGTGGCGCAGCGCGACCAGGTTCGCCAGTCTGAGGCTGGGAAGCCTGTCACGGCCACGGCGCCATCCCCCCGCGAAGGCGCCGAGGTCGCTGTCGGAGTAGGACAGAACCACGAGATCGGCCGGGTCTTGACCGAGATCGACAGGTCTCTCGGTTTCCTCAAGGCCGTGGCTCTCGCGGAAGATGACGTGCATTAGATGCCAAGCCCTGCACGGATCGCAGCCTCATCGATGTCACCACGCTCACCGATGATAACCAGTTGCGAGCGCCGCGGGCTGCTGCCCCACGGACGGTCGAATTGCGTGCGCACCCGCTCTCCAACCGCCTGCACGAGAAGACGCATTGGCTTTCCGGCAACGGCAATGTGGCCTTTGGCGCGCAGTGCGTTCTGTTCCCGCGCTAGGCGCTGGATCCCTGCGACCAGAACTTGCGGATCGCTGATCTCGGGAAGCTCGATGACGACAGAGGCGAAATCGTCGTGCTCGTGTCCGTCTTCCCCATCGTGGTGCGAGGGACGCGCTTCGATATCGTCTTCTGCGGCAGCGCCAAGTCCGAGAATGACTACCGGATCGATGTTCCCATCGGTGACCGCCAGCATCGGCACAGTGCGCGGCGCCTCAGCAGTAATCGCCGCACGCGCGGCCGATAGCCCGGCCTCACCAGCCAGGTCTGCCTTTGTCAGCAGGATGATATCCGCGCACGCAATCTGATCCTCGAAGACCTCCGCCAGCGGCGTATCATGATCGAGGCTCTCGTCGGCCGCCCGTTGTGCATCGACGGCCGCAGGATCAGGCGCGAAGCGGCCAGCCGCAACGGCCTCGGCGTCCGCGAGCGCGACGACGCCATCGACTGTGATGCGCGAGCGGATGGCGGGCCAGTCGAACGCCTTCAGTAACGGCTTGAGCAACGCTAGCCCAGATGTTTCGATCAAGATGTGATCCGGCTTGACCGGGCGCGCAAGCAACGCTTCGATCGTCGGAATGAAATCATCGGCCACCGTGCAACAGATGCAGCCGTTTGCAAGCTCGACGATGTTCTCTTCGGGACAATTGGCGCCGGCACAGGATTTCAAGATGTCACCGTCGACACCGACGCTGCCGAACTCATTGACAAGGACAGCAAGCCGCTTGCCGTTGGGGTTGGCCATCAAATGACGGATGAGCGTCGTCTTGCCCGATCCGAGGAAGCCCGTGATGACTGTGACGGGCGTTTTCGCGAGCGTGTTCATTCGGCGGCCTCTTTGCTGTCGATGATGGGGGGAATTCTGGCAAGTGATCGCTTGCGAAAGATCTCAGGACGTTCACGCCAAGGAACGAGGCCGTCATGGGTTGATGCGTAGGCAGCGGTTCCTGCAAGGATGGAAGCGGCATCGTCAGCGCTCATGCGCCCATAAACGTAAGACCAGCGGCCCGGTGATGAGACAGCTACAGAGCAGCCTTCATTGCAAGCCGACAGACATTCGACGGGAACAATGGTGACGCCGTGAGGCGCGCCAAGCTGTGTCAGCGCGTCATGGAGCCGGGCTCCGGGCGTCGGTTGCCCTTCGGCGACCGGTTGCCCGGCGCGGCAGGTTACGCAGACATGCAGGTTCACGGTCATCGCCTATCCTTGCCTTCTTCGCGTATGGGGCAGGACGGCGGGCGAGCGTCAAACGACCTCGGAACCCCCGCCACGGAACACCCCGTCCGCCGGACCTCGATCGATCGCTGGCAGGTCTCCCGGCTTGCAGAGTGGGCTGATGCCCTCGATGACAGCCTTCCCGACGCCTGGTCAGTGGCTTGTAATCTCTCCGGTCACGGTCGCGGGGGCGGCTGCGCTTCGGGCATCGAACTTTCGGCTTTCAACCCTATCGCATTCCCTGTTCGCCTGTCGTAGGACAGGAACCAGCGTGACAGCACCATTTGCACAAGACGATAGCTTGTCAAGACAAGGACTTGCCGAAATGGCACCTGATGACCCGAAGGAACACGATGACGCGGCGGCGCCCGGAATGCCGCATGTCGAGGATGGAGCGCGTCACGCCGCCAAAATGGCCAAGAAGAAAGCCGCTCGCGACAAAATCATGGCCGCCAAATCAGGCGACAAAGGCCTCATCATCGTGCTGACCGGGCCTGGAAAGGGTAAGTCCTCGTCCGCCTTTGGTATGATCTTGAGGTGTGTCGCGCATGGTTTCCCCTGCGCGGTTGTGCAGTTCATAAAGGGCGCCTGGGACACTGGTGAACGCCGCCTGTTGACGGGGCACTTCGGCGACTTGTGTCAGTTCCATGCCATGGGCGAGGGGTTCACCTGGGAAACCCAGGATCGCGAGCGGGATGTCGCAGCGGCGAAGGCCGGCTGGGATAAAGCCAAAGAGTTGATCCGAGACACGAGCATTCGCATGGTTGTCCTGGACGAGATCAACATCGCTCTGCGCTACGACTATCTCGACATCGCCGAGGTGCTGAGCTTCCTCGAAAATGAGAAGCCGCCATTGACGCACGTCGTGCTGACCGGCCGCAATGCCAAACAGGAATTGATCGATGCAGCCGACCTCGTGACCGAGATGACGCTCATAAAGCACCCTTTTCGATCGGGTGTGAAAGGACAACCGGGCGTCGAGTTTTGACATTCAAATGTGATACCGGCGCATGACGCGAGCACTCATGATCCAAGGGACGGGTTCGAACGTGGGCAAGTCCCTGCTCGTTGCGGGACTTGCGCGAGCGGCGTACCGGCGCGGCATTCGGGTGGCGCCTTTCAAACCACAGAATATGTCGAACAACGCCGCCGTCACTGTCGATGGGGGCGAAATCGGACGCGCCCAAGCGCTGCAAGCCCGCGCCGCGGGCATCGAGCCGCACACCGATATGAACCCGGTGCTGTTGAAACCTGAAACAGATATCGGATCGCAGGTGATCGTGCAGGGCCGGCGGTTGGCAACCGTCAAGGCGCGCGCGTATTCGGCGTTGAAGCCGTCGCTCACGGCGCCTGTGCTGGAGAGCTTCGGCCGGCTCAAGTCGAAATTTGATCTCGTCATCGTAGAAGGTGCTGGCAGTCCGGCTGAAATCAATCTTCGCGCGAGTGACATCGCCAACATGGGATTTGCGCGCGCGGCGAATGTACCAGTTGTCCTGGCCGGGGACATCGACCGGGGCGGTGTCATCGCGCAAATCGTGGGCACAAAATGCATTCTGGATCCAGCCGATGCCGCCATGATCGAAGGCTTTCTGGTCAACAAGTTCCGGGGCGATCCATCGCTTTTCGACGATGGCTACAAGATGATCTCGGAAAAGACGGGATGGCGCGGCTTCGGTGTCGTCCCCTTTTTTCGCCGGGCCTACGACCTCCCTGCGGAAGATGCCCTCGACCTGGCAGGAGAGGGCCGGACCGGGAAATCGAAGATTGCCTGCCTTGCCTTGTCGCGCATTGCGAATTTTGATGACCTTGATCCCTTGAAGCTCGATCCCGAAATCGATCTCGTCATGGTGCGGCCTGGCGCGGCGATACCGGGAGACGCAGTCCTCGTCATCATCCCAGGTACGAAGTCGACACGTGGTGATCTCGACTTCCTGCGCGCTCAAGGATGGGACATCGATATTCTAGCCCATCACCGCCGTGGGGGGAACGTGCTCGGCATATGCGGCGGATACCAGATGCTCGGAAGCATCATTGCCGATCCGATGGGCATGGAAGGCGAGAATGGAGAGACGCCTGGGCTTGGTCTCCTGAACGTCACGACGCAAATGAGTGCTGACAAAAGACTAGCCCGCGTAACCGCTCGCCATGCTGCAACCGGGCTCTTGGTCGATGGCTACGAGATCCACATCGGCCGTACAGAAGGGGCGGACTGTGCGCGTCCTTTCGCCTACGTCGGCGAGGCCGCAGAAGGCGCCGTGTCGGCCGATAGCCGCGTCATGGGCAGCTACCTGCACGGCCTTTTCTCCTCCGATGATTTTCGACGGGCATTTCTGTCCCAACTCGGCATTCCGGCGTCCCGGCTATCCTACGATCAAACAGTCGACGATGCCCTGAATGCCCTTGCCGATCATTGTGAACGTCACATCGACGTCGAGGGTCTGCTCGCGCTCGCCCGTTAACGTACCTCCCAACGCGTTCCGTTGTTCGTCTGCCACCCGGCGCGATGCAGGAGAGGCGTGTCGTCATCGGACTCGGGCCAGCCGATACACAGATAAGCCGAAAACTCCCAATCCGCTCCTACATTGAGGATCGTCTCAATGCGTTTGGGGTCTAGAATGGAGATCATTCCTAGCCCGAGGTTCTCGGCGCGCGCGGCGAGCCAGAGCGCATGGATGGCCATAGCCGTCGATTGCCGCAGCGTTTGCGGCATCGTCAGCCGGCCAAGCCTATGCCCCTCGTCCGGATTGACGGCCGTGAAGACGGCAAGTTGAACGGGTGCCGCGTCGAGCCCAGCAAGCTTTAGGGCCAGATACGCATCCTTCGTTGGTCCCGCGTACGTTTGAGCAGCGTTAATATTGCATCGTTCGAACTCTGCGCGGACAGCGGACCTTACGGAAATGTCTTCAACACGGATGACGCGCCAAGGCCGCGCGTTGCCAACCGACGGCGCTGTATCCATCGCGGCTCGCAGACGTTCCAGGACATCTTCGGTGACGCCCTCCCGCTTGAAGTGCCGGACGTCGCGCCGCCACATCTGTATGCGGGCTAGCGTTTCAGCTTGGTCGGCCGTGAACTTCATGCCAGCCTCGCAAAGGCCGCAGACAGCCTTTCCCACTCGGATGTTGGCCCTGGCAGCCCCAGACGAAGCCACGTCTTGGACCACGGGAAAGTACGCGACCAGATATAGTTGTGCGCTAGGCCTTTCTGCGCATTGTGAGCGTCTGGCGTCTCATAAAGCCTGAAAAGTAGCGTGCCTCCCGCGAGCTTCCACCCTACGCTCTGCGCCATATCGTCGAGCCGTTGCGCCCCGGCCTCGAGGCGAAGCGATGCCGACTTCGACCAAGCAGAGTCGGCGAGCGCGGTTTTTCCGATCTGGATCGCCGGACCACTGACAGGCCAGGGTCCCGCCTGGCTCGACAGCGCGTCGATGTCGGCGGCAGAGCCAATAGCGAAACCAAGCCGCACCCCGGCGAGACCGTAAAACTTTCCGAACGACCTTAATACGAGAAGACCCGGCCGCCCGGCGAATTTGGCGACCGATATATCAGTATAAGGATCTGCGAAACTCTCATCGACGATGAGACGGCCGGTCCTATCCAACAACGCGAGCAGGTCACGCGGCTCGTAGCGGCGTCCGTCGGGATTATTTGGATTGACGACGACGGCCATGTCGGCACCCCCCAGTTGCCCAAGCTCCGTCACCTCCGATACCTGCCAGCCGCAGGCTCGCAGGCTCGCAGCATGTTCGTTATACGTCGGGCTCAGCACACGAGCGTGACCCGGTGTTCGCATCCGTGGGATCATTTGGATGGCCGCCTGAGCGCCCGCGGTCGCTAATATAGCAGCGTTGGTACCATAGGCATTTCGAGCCGCTTCATGGAGCAAAAGACGGTCCGCAGCCGTCGGCAGAGCGCGCCAACAGGCATCTTCAATCTGCGGTACGGGGTAAGGTGTGCGGTTTATGCCAGTCGACAGATCGATCCAGTCCGCTACCTGACCTCCAAAGGCTTCGATCGCTTGATCTATATTTCCCCCGTGATCTCGCATGGGTAGACTTCAAGTCCTACTGGTGACGACTCCTGCCGCACCTATAGCAGCCAGCAGCGCCATTGCGAACAAATAGACCCGTAGAGCGCGCCTGATATCACTGGCCGACGCGTCAGCACCGCTCTCATTCAACCAGGGTTCGCCGGCAACGCGATCATGATAAATGCGAGGGCCTGAAAGGCGGAGTCCGAGTATGCTTGCCATTGCCGCCTCGGGCCATCCCGCATTGGGAGAACGGTGGAACTTGGCATTTGCCAGCGTGGACCGCAGTACCGCCACGGGGCGTCCTGATACCGCTGCAAGAAGCGCTGCCGTGAGGCGCGCTGGCAAGTAGTTTGCCGCGTCATCGATCTTAGCTGATGCCCAGCCGAATGCTTCGTGCCGTGGCGTTTTATGACCGATCATGGAATCGAGCGTATTGACCGCCTTGTAGCCGGCAATGCCGGGCAAGCCGAACAGAACACCCCAGAAAAGAGGCGCGACAACACCGTCGGAAGCGTTTTCGGCCAAGCTCTCGATGGCAGCGCGCGAAATGCCCGCTTCGTCGAGATTGGTAGTATCGCGGCCGACGATCATGGCGACCGCTTTGCGTGCGCCACGCAGTTCGTTACGCTCCAGAGGTTCGGCAACCGCCGCTACATGAGCGTACAAGGAGCGCGCTGCCACAAAGGGCCAAGCCAGAAAGCCAATGATCATGACCCTGAGGGGCCCATCGGCCGGCAGCGTGTTCTGCAATAGAAAAGCCGGAACGACAGCCGCAGAGACCACGGCAATCCAAGCGCCAATCCCACGAGACTTCAAAGCCAGACTGGATGCGCCCGAAACATTTAAAACGCGATCAACGAATGTGATCGTCCTGCCGATCCATGTCACGGGGTGGCCGATGCGCTCATAGAGCCACTGCGGCCAGCCAACCAACGCGTCCAGTGCCACTGCAAAGAGCATGGCTGCCAAAAAGTCTGACATCGCGCGGCTTGTTCTTCCTAAAATCTCTCGTTGCCGACCGTTCTTGCCGCAGCGATGGCTTCAGTCAACACGCTCATGAGTACTGGCAGTCGCAGAGTTTGACCAATTGTCGTTGCTCGCGATAGGAAGCACAGCAACACCCGTTCGCGGGGTGATCCGGCGAAACCAGCTCAGGAAGCCAGTCTATGCCCATTATCCTGATCACCGGAGGCGCACGCTCGGGAAAAAGCCGGCGCGCGGAGCACCGCACGCAGGAGTTTGCGGGCCGGCCCACGTATATCGCCACGGCCGAAGCCTTCGATGACGAAATGTCTCACCGCATTCTTCATCACCGCGAACGGCGAGGGCCCGAATGGGAACTGCGCGAAACACCTCTCGAACTTGCAGCCGTCTTGCACGAAACGGACGGCAGCGGGCCGCGTCTGATCGACTGCCTGACGTTGTGGGTATCGAATCTCATGCATGCCAACCGTGACTGGAAATGCGCTGCGGACGAGCTTGCGGACGTGCTCGCGAGGCAGTCGTCACCTGTCATTCTCGTCACAAACGAGGTCGGCCTCGGAATCGTGCCGGACAACGCCCTGGCTCGCGCGTTCCGTGACGCGGCAGGCTTCGTAAACCAGACCATCGCGGCCGCCGCCTGTGAGGTCGAAATGGTGGTATGCGGGCTGCCTCTGAGACTAAAATAGAGTGACTGAGCCGGGCGGAACCGCTTCTAGGCCGGGCATGGCTACGCGTCCCGCTGGCTGGAGGAAGGGTTCTTGACCCCCCACGTGATCCGGGCCAATAAGAACAGGCACGGCGTTCGATGAGGCGCAAAGCGCCGGACTATAATTGGGAATGGGGTAGGGCGGACCAAATCGAGGCGTCCGAAGCCCCAGCCGCCCCCGCGACTGTAAGTGGTTAGCTGAGTTCCAACGACGTCACTGGGCTTTGCCTGGGAAGGCAGGAGCTTCGCATTGATCCACAAGCCAGGAGACCGGCCGTGCACTGTTGAGGCACCAACCAGCTGCCGGGTGTGGCGGCATAAAGGATACACAATGCATATCGAACCGGGACTTGTAGACGGAGCAAAGATTGGATTGAGTTACGCGACAGCGGCCGCAGCCGTCGCCTACGCGCTGAAACTCTCGGTCGATGCGATCCGGGAAAAGGGCATCGTTTCGCTTGTTGTGCGCACGGCGGTGACGACCGCGCTCGTGTTCAGCTTCTTCGAACTCATGCCCCACTATCCTGTGGGCGTCTCGGAGGTGCATTTCATTCTGGGTTCGACGCTGTTCCTGATCTTTGGCGCGGCACCCGCGGCGCTCGGGCTGGCTTTGGGGCTGCTCGTCCAGGGATTGTTCTTCGCACCGGCGGATCTGCCGCAGTATGGGATGAACGTGACGACGCTGCTGGTACCTCTGTTCGCCATCGCGGCGCTGGCCGAGCGCATCATTCCCAAGCAAACCCCCTACGTCGACTTGAAATACACCCAAGCTTTGGCGCTCTCTACGGCCTATCAGGCAGGTATCGTCGCCTGGGTTGCTTTCTGGGCGATCTATGGCGCGGGCTTCGAGGCAGAGAATCTGTCCTCCATCGCAACCTTCGGGGCGGCGTACATGTCCGTGATCATCATCGAGCCACTGGCCGATCTGGCGGTGTTGGCGATCGCGAAAGCGCTGCACACTCTGGCAGACAGCGGACTTGTGACGCCGCGGCTTCATCGCGCTGCCTGACAATGGTGTTGCGGTGGCCCCGTTAGGGGCCGCCGCTTGCGTTTGCCCCACATATGATTTCTCTGTCATTGATCGGAATTGGAAGCGGAAATCCGGAGCGCATGACGCTCGCGGCCATTCGCGCCCTCAACGCCACCGATATCGTCTTGATACCTCGCAAAGGTGAAGAAAAGAGCGATTTGGCTGAGGTCCGCCGCGCCATCTGCGCGAAGCACTTGAGCAGCGCCACGACGCGTATCGTCGAGTTCGACTTGCCCGTTCGCGAGGGATTGCCGGCTGACTATGCCGCGACAGTCGATGACTGGCACGATAGAATTGCACACGTCTGGTCGCAGCAGATCCACACAGAGCTCGGGCAAGAGGGGCGAGTAGCACTCCTGGTATGGGGTGATCCGTCTCTGTTCGATAGCAGTCTTAGGATTGCCGCGCGATTGAAGCCCAAACCAACTATCGACGTCGTTCCGGGCATTACGGCTCTGCAAGAGCTTTGTGCCGCACACGCAATTCCGCTCAACGAGATCGGCGCGCCATTTCTGGTTACTACCGGCCGCAAACTGCGTGAGAGGGGCTGGCCAGGAGATGCGGATACGGTCGCCGTGATGCTGGACGGCGGCACCGCCTTTGAGACACTCGATCCGGAGGGATTGACAATCTGGTGGGGCGCCTACCTTGGCATGCAGGGCCAGATGCTCGTTTCCGGCAATCTCCGCGAAACCTCACAGCAGATTGTCGAACTTCGCAGGAAGGCCCGTGCCAAGCACGGCTGGATCATGGACACCTATATCCTGAAGCGCGCGAGGACGGCGTGAAATCCATGTTGCATGCTAACGAGGTCCGCCTGCCCGGCTGGGTTTATCAAGCCTGCCCACCGCCATCACAATTGCACCGCGACAGAGCCGCGGAACGCCAAGCGCAGTTAACCAAGCCAACAGGCGCTTTGGGCCGCTTGGAAACGCTGGCTATAGATCTTGCAGGCCTACAAGCGACAGATCGCCCTCGCGCCGAACGGGCATCAATTCTGATCTTCGCCGGCGATCATGGCATCGTGGCTCAAGGCGTGTCCGCGTACCCGCAAGAGGTCACCGTCGCAATGATGGCGAATTTCGCAGCAGGCGGCGCCGCGATCTCTGTTCTTGCGCGCGAGCTGAACTGCCGCTTGGAAGTCATCGATGCCGGTTCACTGGCTGAGGTGCCCCTCGCCGGTGTCGTCACCGACAAGCCGCGCGCGGGCACACGCGATTTCAGCCGGGAACCGGCGTTGAACACAGAGGATGTTAGTTTCGCGTTCGAATGCGGCGGCAGAGCCGTTGAGCGCGCCGCAACGCATGTGCCGGATCTTCTCATCCTGGGAGAAATGGGCATTGGCAATACGACCGCTTCCGCCGCGATCGCCGCCGCGCTGCTCGCGGTGCCTGCCGATGCCATAACCGGAAGCGGCACGGGAATCGACGCGGACGGGCGAAAGCGCAAGGCAGCCATCATCGAGCTTGCCCTCGCCCTTCACAAGCTGCGGAGCGAGGAGGCCAAAGCCGAGACGGTCCTGCAATATGTTGGTGGCTTGGAAGTGGCGGCACTGGTCGGAGCAATCATCGCGGCCGCTCAACGCAGCCTCCCTGTCCTCGTCGATGGCTTCATCGTCTCGGTTTCAGCGCTCGCTGCAACGCGCATCAACCCAACGTGCAGACCCTACCTGATTTTTTCGCATCGCTCGGCAGAAGAGGGACATCGCCGCGTGCTCGAAGAATTGCAGGCCCGCCCTCTCCTCGACCTCGATCTGCGTCTCGGAGAGGGGTCGGGGGCTGCGCTCGCTCTTGCGATCGTGCGCCTGGCATGCGCGCTGCACAACAACATGGCAACGTTCTCCGAGGCCGCCGTTCCCGATCGAGGCTCGTGATGCGCCTTGATCTTCTCCGCCATGGCGATACGGGCCGTGCGGGATATCTTGACGGCCGGACAGACTCGCCTCTGCTCGACGCCGGCTATGAACAGATGCATCGTCAAACGCTTCGTGGCGGGTGGCCAGTGATCATCGCCTCTCCTTTGCAGCGTGCAAGGCGGCCCGCCGAAGCCATTGCATCGCGCCTTGGCTGCGAACTCGAGATCGATGCCGACTGGAGCGAGCTCGATCTGGGCCTATGGGATGGACGTCAGCGCGCCGACATCGAGGCCGTGCCTGAAGAAGCCAAGCGCCTCGCGGCCTACTATCGAGACCCCCATGTCACCACACCGCCCGGCGGCGAGTGCTGGGAAGACTTCGCTGGCCGGATACACCGCGCTGTGTCCAACACCTATCTGCGAGGCTCAGACCAGACGCTCGTTGTGACGCACGCCGGTTGCATACGTATGGCCCTGTCGATCATTCTCGGTTTGCCCATGGGAATGCTATGGTCCGTCAGAATTGGTTACGGCACGCGCATCGGACTTGACTTAGGGCAGAGCAGCGATGGCCAATTCTGGGGTGAGCTCATCGAGATAGCGCAGCCATGAACTTGCGGGGACCTATCCTGGCGTTTCAGTTTTTGACGCGGCTGCCGATGCCGTCGCTCGAACGGCTTGAGGAAGGCGAGCTGTCGCGCGCGGCAATTTACTTTCCATTCGTCGGCCTCGTGATCGGAGCCATTCTCGCAGCGGTGATNGCGGCCTGCGTTTCGCACGGTTCATGGCCGGCTGCGATTGCGGTGCTCATCGGCTGGGTCTGGATCACTGGAGCGCTTCACCTCGACGGCCTCGGTGACGTCGCTGATGCCTTCGGCGCGGCCCACGGTAATCCGGATCGATTTTTCGAGGTCTTGAAGGACCCGCACGCAGGCTCCTTCGCCATTGTCGCCATCTCACTTCAGTTGATGGCTAAACTCGTCCTCCTGGCACATTTGCAGCCGGCGGTCTCCACGGCGTGTCTCGTGCTGGTGCCAGCCCTGGCACGCTGGTTTGCGCTTGTGCTGGTCGCCCTCCTGCCTTCGCTCAAGCCGGGACTGAGCCGCGACTATGGATGGGACGTTTCCACCGTGGGAGTGGTCTTGTGGGGTGCCGCGTTATCGGTCGCGAGCCTCGTGTGGGCGCCGGTTCTGCTCGCCGTTCTCGTGCTTCTTCCGCTGGTATGGGCGTACTGGCGCTGGCGTCTTGGTGGCATCACCGGCGATTGCCTTGGCGCCACGATAGAGGTCACCGAAGTCTTGCTGCTCGCAGCGGCTGCTTTTTTCTGATTGATGGGTCGAGCCCGCTGTGGAGGGGGATAGTGACCAGCGGGCTCGACTTCAATCCGGCTTACGCGACGGGTAATCGCATGGCCGGGTGTTCGGGTTCGATGAGTGCCAAAGCCAAGGCAGCACGGTGGATGAGCGCGATGGCTGCAAACGCGATGACGTTGACCTGGAAGATGTATGTGAGTGCGCTCAGTGTGAAGGCCGCTTCGGCACCGCCTAGAACCGCGCCTGCGGCATAGATCGCGGCCTCATAGGCGACAAATGCTGCAAGAAACGCCACGGCTGCCGAGACCATTGGCGACGCACTCAGCGTCAAGGCGTACCTGGCGGCGAAAAAGCCGGCAAAGGTCGCCAACCCTAGTGCCGCACCCCACGCGAAGGAATTGAAGTCCATAGGATAGTTGAGGAAGCCGTAGCCGATGATCTGGTTGGAAAGCCATGCCAGCATAACCATGGCAAGTCCCTCGCGCTGGTTGGTAGAAATCGCCGCGAGAGCAGCGACCGCCACGAGCGGCGCGGCGCAGGCCATCATGAGGCTACTGCCGATGCTCAAGGCTGCGACGAGTGCGATCCATAACGCCCGGCTGGCAGGAAGAGATTGGTGCTGACTTTTGGTGGTCGGGTTCATCAGTGTTCTCCGTTTCGAAGTGTTAGAACGCGCTCGTCACATTCCCTTCAAGCCGCTCGCTTGCATGTCGAGAGCTTGAGGTTCGAGGCCGAGATACTTTTTTGAGATTATGCGCCAAGTCCCAAGACGCGGCCAAACAGGTTCCGGCTCAAGGCCGTCTTCGTCAGTGACAAATGGGTTTGGAAAGAAGATCGAGATCATCGGTTCGTTCTTGCCGTTCCACATCTCGAAGCCCCAGGTGACCGGGCTGCCATCTTTCAGTGTGCCGCGATACATGATGGCACGTGCTGGCTTGCGATGGCTGCGCATTTCATCGGATGTGCGCGCAAACGAAGGGCCGAAGTTGTCACCCACGCACAAATGGAAGTGACCGCCCTTGCTGAAGAAGATGGTCAGATATCCATCCTGCACCGTGACGCGGCTTGGCGGCGCGACGCACATGATTTCATAGGCAGCGCCCTGTATGAGCGGGCCATAGCGCAACCCATCCCAGTGGTTCTCGAACACATCGGTCAGAAACATCACCAGGAAGTCCTGATCGACCGGGAGTTCCCACTCGTGCCGGAAGGCAACACCGCCGCAACTTGGTGACTTGATCACCTTCGGCTCTGGATCGATGTTCCAAACCTTGGGCAGTTCGTCGATCACCGTGTCCATGACTATCCCTTTCAAAAATGAGAGGCAGGCGCTTGGCCTGCCTCTGCGTGCGTGTCAGTTCTTGGGAAGCGCCATGCGAACGCCACCGTAAACGGATAGACCTGCCGTGCCATAACCGTAATAAGTCTCGTAGTCCTGATCGAGCAGGTTCTCGCCGCGGACGTAAGCTTCGACCCCGGGCATGAACTCATACGCCGCCCGAGCGCTCACGAGCAGATAGTCGTCGACTGCAATTTGTCCGCCGCGCACGGCGTCATCGGACAGCTTCGCCGTGACGTTGAACGCGACCTTGTCCATCGGCTGCCAATCGACGCCGAGGGTCGCCATGTGCCGTGGCACATAGCTCAGCCGTGCGCCTGCCTGGGTCTCGGTTTCGGTGTTTGTGTAGCTTGTGCTCACCACAAACGTGTCCGAGAGGAAAGCGCGCGCCACGAGTTCCACGCCTTCGCGATGGGTGACGCCCGGCAGATTGGTCAAGCAGCCGACAGGCAGCGTGAAGCACTGATCATTGAAGAAGATAAGGTTCGACGTATCGAGTTCGAAGTAGGTGGCCCCCACGATCAGCTTATCGGCAAAAAGGCGCTGCTCGATGCCGGCATCCCAGCTTTCGCTTTCCTCCGGCTCCAGATCCGGGTTTCCGTAGTTCGGAAGCCCGAACTGCGGATAGGATGCGTACATCTCATCGAGGCTGGGTGTGCGGAACCCGGTTCCCCAGCTGCCGCGGAACTTTGTTCCTGTGGCGTCGATCGAGTATGCAGCTGTCAAACGGTGGGTCTTGAAGTCACCGAAGTTGCTATGATCGTCCAACCGCCCGCCAGCCGTAAGCACCAGGCCATCGATTGGCTCGACCATCAACTGGGCGAATGTGCCGAACATATCTGACGTCTCACGTGTCAGAATGCTGCTCGATTCTGCTCCGAGCTGCTCCCAGTCGGTACCGAACAGTACAGAGAGCCGCTCGTTGAACCTAAGCGTGCCCTGGTACTCTGCCTTGATGCGGTCGCCATCGTAGAAATCGGTGATGCTGCCGTGGTAGTCGCGCGTATTGAGAACGCCTTGGATTGCGAACATGTTCGTGAACGCCTTGTCGAAAAGGCTGAACTCAACGCCACCGCGGCCCGCATGCTGTTTGACGTCGACCGAGTCGAAATTGTCGAAAGCCCGGCTTGACACGGGATCACAGCACCCGTCGAAATTCAGCTTCGCATCGACAGTACGTGCCGCGAAAAAAAGCCGTGCCGACGGCGACACCATGTAGTCGCCACGGCTGGAGAACGTGAGGTTCTGGTAGCCGTCGTCTTCGCTGCCGTCTGCCGCAGCCGAGAAGCCCGAGCTATCGACCCCTTGTGCGGTGAACGAGATGTTGCTGCCGTCCGTCGCGGCATACCCAAGGGTGTAGTCGCCGCGGAACGAATTGTAGGCGCCGTATTCGGCTCCTCCGAAATGCGAAAAGCCGGGATGCAGCGTGCGCCGGGTGTCGATGCTGATGACGCCGCCGACGGCCTCGCCGCCGTAAAGCGTGCTCTGAGAGCCTTTCAAGACTTCGATGCGGGCCACATCGCCTACGAGAAGATGTTCGAAGGCGGGTTCGGTCGCGGCTCCGGACGGATCGCTGATATCGATGCCATCAACAAGAACCTTGGTGTATTTGCCGCCTGCGCCCCGCAGGCTGATACCTGCTTGCGTGCCCGGGGGACCAAACTGACTGAAGCTGACGCCCGGCAGCGTCTCGAGGTAGTCTTTGACGTACGTCTGAGAACGGCTCGTGATCTCTTTGGTGGTGACCACTTCGACCGATGAGCCGACCTTCGCCGCTTCTGTTGGAGTTCTGTTTGCCGAGTAAACGATGATCCCTTCGAGTGCAGTTACTTCCTGCGCTGTCGCGGCCGGACCTGAGACCGACACGAGAAGTCCCGCAGTAATGACTGATAGACCCGCTCTGGATGCTCTGACCCTCAGCGAACAATTGGATAAGCTCATACGACCCCCGTCGCGATTGATGGGGGAGCGATAGAAACGTCCATCGCACGACAGCTCCTCGACCGAAGCACATAGTTGCCCCGGCACGCGACAGCATCGCGCAATTCAACCTGAATTTCAGATCTGGGTGAAACTACCCTCGGCCATTTCTGACGTCGCTCCCGCTTGGTTGCACATCAGTCGCCACTCCGGGTGTCCGTTCCACCGAGCGTCCCGCACGGAGGATGGGCGACATGTGACGGCAGGTCTCCTGGCTTATGGCTCCAGCGTCTTGTCCGAACCTTCCCGATGACAATTCGTCATCAGTGGCATTTGCGGAAAGACTCACCATTCACAGTTGCGGGCGCAGCCCCGGTCTCGAATTGGCGCCGATTACGCCACTCTCACCGGGTTCCCTTTTCACTCCCACCCCGCTCTGCAAGGTGAAAGCACCATCACGCTCGTAAAGCATCCTAAATTTTGCAGCACGTCAATCCACAAAATTCAAAACTGGATCGGGTGCGCGCTTGGCAGAGACTTTTGTCGCACTGGTAACACACAGTCCCTGCACGGACCGGCCCTGGCCAACTCTTACGGACTGACAGGCGCGCCACGGTGTCATTTGACAAGGACGTTGTTTTAGCCGCAAATGGTGTGATCGCTTGAGAATGGAAGCCGGTGGAATTCCGGCACGGTCGCGCCACTGTAACCGGAGAAATGCCTCCGGAAGTCAGACCCTCCTCAAGCCTTATTTGACCGCGGGACGCGAGATCCCAGGAGGCAACCGATGACATCCCTTCGTCTACCACAGCCAGAATCGCCCGTTGCGTTGCGCCCTGCAGCGCAAGCCATGACTGCGATTTCGCCGCCCGCGAGGGCCTCTCGGCACTCGCCTTGCGTGGGCGTTTGCCAGCTGGAGACGGCAAGCCAGCTCTGTTTGGGCTGTGGCCGCAGCCGAGACGAGATCTCGCATTGGATCTCTATGAGTGAGGTCGAGCGCGATGACATCTGGGAGCTGATACCCGATCGCCTGTCGAAACTGTCCGTCGCCGTTCGCCTGCTGCCATGGACGGCACCGGAGTTGTTGGGCTGGATCGTGGACACGATACAGGAGTGTAAGGGAACCTGGGTGACCGGCGTCCCAGGCGCAGTCGCAGAATTGCCTTGCACGGGCGAACATCCTGCGACCGTCAAGATTGCTGAAAGCACAGTGGTCGCGACGATGGAGAACGCGGCGCTTCGCGTGCATGTCACCGATAAATTGCGCGCCTTCGCGTTTGCCGAAGGCGGCCCGATCGTGTTGGGGCTGCCCCGAACGCGCGATGCGTTCGCGCCCGTGCAATCGTTCACCAAGCTTGGTCCAGATACGAACGCTCTCAATCCGCGGCATCGTGCAGGCATTCTCTTCGATTTCGGATTGGGCCGCAAAAATGCGCGCTTTTGCATCCGATCGCACTCTCCCGAACTGACCGCACGCCTCACATCACTATGTGGGGAAACCTGGGCCGGCGTTCTTTCCGCCGCTGGCGCTACGATCATCGCTGCGTCACCGCCCAGAGTCGTGGAATCGGCGGCTGCGCGAATCGAAATCTTCGCGCCCATCCCCCCACCGGGAGGCCAATCACCCGCCGGCGCCCACTCCCACTTCCTCCCGCAGTTTCTGGAGAAAGGAGAAGAGGTGCCGGAAAGTTTGCGGCTGCCCGGCTACGCGATGCAGGTCGCGATCTTCTATCCCAAACGTGCCTAGTGTAGCGGCGCTGACATTTGGTCCCCACTTGCGGAAGGGTTCGCAACCAAATGTCAGCGCCAAAAGCTACACTAGGATCATGATATTGCTAGTGTTCCTTTTGGCACCGGCACTTGGTCGAGAGCGAGCTGCAAAGGGAACCAAGTGCCGGTGCCGGAACACTAGCGCCAGGTTGATCACGCGCACACGTTGACGCCAACCGTCTGCAGAGTTTCCAAGTGGCCGAGAGCAAGAGCAAGTATGTGCAAATTGAACAACAGGGAGGCGAGCGAAAGCTTTTCTTCCGGCCTATTGCTTCTTTATCGAGCGGATCGAGTGCGCGGTCATACGCAATGTTGCGGCGTGTGAAGCGCATCGTCAAGAAACAACATTGGCCCTCCGAAATCATCGACGGTGAACTCCACGTGGGCGTTCCGGACAACGCTACGGGGCTCGCCGAGATCCTCGCGCAGATCGATCATGTTCTTGACGATATGGCCAAGGCCCCCATGCTGCCTCATGAGGTCGAAGAGGCCCTGTCTATAACCTCTCGCGAACGCTCGCGATGGACTAAGGATCGCCGGCTCAGTGCATCGGGAGGCAGGTCATTCAAGAAAGGGAGGCAGCTCTTTTTCGTGACTTACGATGCCAGCAAGATTCTCGAGCTGTCCCAGAATCCACAGATCCTGCAGGCATGGCGGCTGGCCGATGCCCAGACCAAAAAAGATCCCGATGATGCAGGATAAGGGCAGCGGTTTGCCAATAGCTCCGGATGATCCGGAAAACCTGCTCCCGCCGGCAACCGCCGGCGCGCCCATGCCAGCGATGGAGAGCTTCAACACGCCGGTCAAAAATAGTCCGTCGCCGGCCGCGGTTGCAATCGTCTCTCCACGTCGGGGCGGAACTTTTTGGTCCGTGCCCAAATTGTTCGGCTTGGCCGGCTCTCTCCTCATACACAGCGCTGTGCTGGCCGCATTATACGACTGGCTTGACGACGCGCCCGGTGCGATCAGCGAGCCAACCGTAGCAATAAGCATTGCCCATCAGGCAACCGAAGTGCTCGAAGCGATCGATGCGAGCGACGAGGCCTCCGCCGCTGCAGCAAGTTCCGTCTCTGCGAGCGCGGGCGAGCCGGAACTCGTCACTGCGCAGTCCGCTACTGAGGAGATCCAGAGTGATGCCAAGGCGGTGGATGTCGCCGCTCGAGAACCTGACGCGCCGGAGGCGAAGCCGGGCGGCAGCGTCTCGCCAGTTGACGAACTTCCATCAGTAGTAGCCCGCGATGTCGCAGCCGATACCCCGCCTCCCGAGCAAGTGCAGACCGTAACCGCAACGCAAGCGGAACCGGCTGCATCGCCAAGCGAGCCCGAACCGGCATCGGCGACACAGTTGCCGCCTTCAAGCACCAGTGATCTCGACGTCTTGAAGGGCGCCATGGAAACCGGCGAGCCAACAGTCGCCGCGACGGAAGAAAGAAAAGCGTCGACAGGTGAGGCTGAACCGAAGCCTGCACGGGACTTGCGCGCACGAGAGCGGCAAAAGAGATGGAACGAACAGAAAAGAGCCGAACAAGCTAGATCTGCGCAGCAAGAGCAAGACAGGAAGGAGCGCGCAGAACGCGCAGAGCGGGCACAGCGAGTCGAAACTGCCGCACGCCGGGAGAGCGAAGACAAGGAAAGGCGAGCCGCGGCCGAACGCGAGCGGGCTGCGAAAGCGCAGGCAGACAAGCAGCAGCGCGCGGACCGCGCAGCGCGCACAGCCGCGCGTAAACAGAAGAGCGAAGCTTCCGCCAAGAAGGGCGGAGCAGCGTCGCAAGCATCGCGAGGCTCAAAGGGATCGTCTGGAGGCAAAGTGTCCGCCAGCCGCGGCTCTGCAATAAATTATGCCGCAATGGTTCGTGCGCGAGTCGCGGGCAACCGGCCATCAGGTGGCGGGCGGCGCGGAACCGTTGTCGTATCGTTTGGCGTTTCGTCGTCAGGGGGGCTGTCTTTCGCAAGCATTTCACGGTCGTCCGGAGATGCTGCTCTCGACAGGAGTGCGTTGTCGGCAGTGCGCGGCGCCGGCCCATTTCCGCCTCCGCCGCCCGGAGCAAGCCGCAGGTTCTCTATTCCATTCTCTTTCAGGTGAGTTCGCGTGCGTCATGAAAGATCACCAGATATCCTCACAGCTTCGGAGAAGCGATGACCACGATCACAGACGTCGATCCCGATTGTTGTCCCTTATGCGGGCAGGAGAACGGCTGCGGCATGCGCGCAGGCTCAAAAACATGCTGGTGCTTCTCTGAACGGCTATTGCCAGGAATACTCGAACGTGTGCCGTCAGAAGCACGACACGTCGCCTGCCTCTGTAAGAGCTGCGCGACTGGCCGCACCGATCTTCAGGACGTTGCCCTTCGAATCGAGAAGCTTCTTGCTGGCAGGAGATGACACAGACTGTGACGCAGCAAGCTTACGGCATGTCCGCTAATGTGAGGCTCTCGACTTTTCGTTAGCAGCGATCGTCGGTCGGGGCATAGCCGAACGAATTGACGCCGGCCTCAGTTCTGGAATTGTCACGGGCCTTGCGATGCTGCACACGCTCAGGTCGGCTCCGGGTCATTCGCGCCGGACACTCGCACTCGATGAGTACCTCCGATTGACGGGACGGAAGACAAGTCAGGTTCTGTTTGCTGGACGCGGAAGTGGCGAGCGGGGCCTAACGACAAGGCAGTATGCACGACTCGTACAGGAGTGGGTCGCAAGCATCGGGCTCGACCCGGCAAAGTTCGGTACGCATAGGCTGCGCCGAACGAAGGCGGTATGGACCTCCCCGTCTTTAGTGGAGAGCAATATTCTCCGTCTGGTCGTTGGCTTTGAAGGCTGTCTCGAATTCTGCAGGACTTTTGTAGCCAAGGGTCGAGTGCCGCCGCCGCGGGTTATAGAAGCCTTCGATGTAACGGCCAATGGCGTTGCGGGCGTCATCGCGTGAGCGGAAAGCCGTGCGCCAGACGCATTCCGATTTGATCGTCTTGAACACGGTCTCGACCATGGCGTTGTCGTAGCAGTTGCCGCGTCCGCTCATCGACGCAATGAAGCCGGAGCCAACAACGAGACGGCGGTAGTCGTCACAACAGTACTGGCTGCCGCGATCCGAGTGATGGATGAGGCCGGGCGGCGGTCTGCGAAGCGTAATCGCGCGTTGCAACGCTGCCATTGCCAAGCCTCGCTTCATCCGGTCGCTCATCGCCCAGCCGACGATTCTGCGTGAGAACAAGTCGACGACGATCGCCAGATACAGCCAGCCCTCGGCGGTCCACACATATGAGATATCGACGCCCCATTTTTTATTCGGAGCATCGGCAGCAAAGTTCTGATCGAGAACATTTGGCGCCACAGGTCCGCCGTGATCGCTATCCGTTGTCCTCTTAAACCGCGTCTTTTGCCGCGCTTTCATGCCGTTTTCGCTCATCAGGCGAGCAACCCGGTGGCGGCCAATCGCCAAGCCGCTTTCTCGAAGCTCAAAGCGCATTCGAGGGCTGCCATAGGTTTCGTTCGAGGTTGAAAACTCGGATCGAATGTGCGCCAGCAGAACCATGTCGTCGCGTTGGCGTGGGCTCGCTGTCCGGTTTTTCCAGGCGTAATAGCCGCTCTCGCTGACGCCCAATACGGCGCAGGCGGTGGCCACCGGAACACCGGCCTTCTTTGCATCAATCAGCGCGAAGCTCATCGACTTGTCTCCTTGGCAAAGAAGGCGGTCGCTTTTTTTAGCAAGTCGCGCTCGGCCCGAAGAAGCTCGTTCTCGCGCCGCAGACGCGCCAGTTCCTTCATCACGTCGTCGTGCGGGCCGGCCATCAGCTCGGCTTCCTCAAGCCGCGATTTCCATTTGTTCAACGTCGAAAAACCAACGCCAAGATCCGCCGCAACCTGGCGGGCACTTCGGCCGCTCGTCGCTAAAATCCGCACCGCCGCGCGTCTGAAAGCCTCATCAAATACCGGCTGCGTTCCATTCTTCTTGGTCATGTCGCTCCCCTGATCTCAGAAATCTATCAGAAAAGCCCTCCACTGTTGCGGGGGAAGTCCAGTACTGATCTACCGGCGCACTGGCAACCTCAGAGCCGTGCAACTCTTGCTCGGACATTCCAAGATAGAAAGCATCGTGCGCTATCTCGGTATCGAGGTCGATGACGCCATCGAGATCGCGGAGAAGATCGACATTTGACGCGATACCCCGGCAAGGCGACGTGGTCGGCGATGTGTTTTGCATCGCCGAGCATGAGGAGACCGACGTCTGCTTATGGGATAACGCGTCGCTCGGCGTAATCGACGGAACGCAAACCTTGCAAGCAATACCGGGCGCGTCGTTCGCGCCCGGCTTTGTCACTTCACTACCGCGCGATCGCAGGCTGGCGTGTTTGCGCTTGCTGCAGCGCGAGGCTCTGATCCAGCGCTTTGGTGGCGGCCTGATCGAGCTTGCCATGCAACTCCATAATCTTCTTGGCGGCACTCTTTTCGATGTCGAGCGCTGCCACCAAGGTTTTGGTGTCTCCCGCTTTAAGCGCATCACGCACCTCTGGCGCGGCCGCCTCCATATGGCGGAGATAGCGGTTGATCTGGTTGGCGAGTGCCGGCTCAGCAGTGTAGCGTGCCATCAGATCGGGCTCCGATAACTTTAGCGCCTCTGCGACGGCCTTCGGTGGCTGCTCAATACCGGCGCGATCGGCTGTCGGCGGCACCAAGGCTTTGTCGTAGATTGCCGTCACCGATGCGAAAGCCGTTTCAATCTCGGCTACGTGCTCGGAACTCAGCGGCACGACACCGTACGCCGACTGCCGGTCACGCCAGGTGAACCCTGCCCCTTTCAGCTCCTGGTTGGCCGACGGCATGTTGGGCGTGCGGACAAAGACGGTGTCGCCCTCGAAGCTGACGGCGATCCGGGGATCGCTGGCTGTGATTGTCTTGGCCAACGTCTGCGAATGTTCGGCAGCATGGATGGCTGCTGCAACACGCGGCAGTCCATTCTCGACGAGGTTGACGCTGTTGGCGGCGACATCAACCGTCCAGCGCTTGTTCCTGGCGTCCCAATGGGCGCCCATTTCCTTGGCGGCGGTGCGCGCGGCCTCCATGCCGGGAGGGATGGTCAGGTGCAGGCGGGCATTGTGGATGCCGAGTTTCAAGTCGGCGGAGTGCGCCGGATCATCCGGTTGGTAGGCGGCGATGATCTTTTCGGCGCGCGCGTGGTTTTCGCCCATTTCAGCAACAATCCGTCCGGCAGTGACGGCGGCTGCTTTCATGTCGCGGTCGTCGGTGTTGTCGCGGAAACGGTATAGCCCGGCGGTTTCGTCCCACGACGCGAACCGTGAGACGATCTCATTGGCGGCGGCGTTATAGGGATAGCGGATGGTGCGGGCTTCGGCATCGAAGTCGATTGCGTAGTCTTTGGTGTCCATGGCACTCAGGTCCTTTTGTGATTGTTTCAAGGAACGCGGTGACGCAACGGTACGCAAGGAATGGCTGGCGATGGCTTGGCGAAGAGCGTTGGGCGCACGGGCTGCGAGGCGACGGCTCAGGCCCACAAGCGCTTGGCGCTGGGCCTCAGCAAAGGCGCGGAGCGCATCGAGTATATCGGCGAGGGTCTCGAAGCCGCGCAGGCGCAGGACATCATCTTTGGCGTAATCCAGCGTCGAAGATTTCGCTCCTGAACGGCTCAAGGCGGCGTCAAGGGTCCGTTCGACGAAGCTCGCGGACGGCGCATAGAGCGTCACCGTCTCGCGGTGACGGGAGAGCGCCACATAGGCGAGGTGCCTGTCCATGGTGGGGGCGGCAAGAATGAGTGTCTGGTCGACGGTCACGCCCTGGCTTTTGTGGATGGTTGCGGCGTAGCCGTGGTCGAGGTGGGCGTAGGTAGCAGCATCGAATGCAACCGTTCCGCCTCCGTCGAGTGCGACGGTCAGCGAATTCTCGCCAGCGGCGACGACCGTACCGAGCATGCCGTTCTTGACGGCGATGCGATCGTTTGCGCCGGTCTCAGACGGCAAACGGCGATTTTCGAGAAACAGCACGCGGTCACCCGGTGCAAACGCCCGCACGCCGCGGGCAGTGACAAATGAATGCTCTCTGGTTAGGTCGCCGCGAGCCTTAAGCGCCGCACGAACAGCGGCATTGAGGGCTATGACATCGGTATTTGTGTGAGCGAGGATAAGCGTTTCGGATGCTGGCCGGTCTTGGCGCGCCGCAAGGTAGTCTCTGGTGATCTCATCAATCGCTTGATCGCGTGATGCGGGCTGACGAACGGCGCCTGCCGCACGATAGGCTTCAAGTGCGCGCTTGACGTGTCCTTGGCTCAGATCCCGCGTTGCCTGCTGTTGCCATCCTTGGCGCTGGCGGCGGACTTCGGAGAGTTCCGCCGCGCCAATGCGTTCGACAATGGCCCGAAACGCGGCTCCGGCTTCGATTGGCTGCAACTGGGCGGCGTCGCCGACGAGGACCAACTTGGCACCGGCCCGTTCAACGGCGGCGACAAGTATCGCCATTTGCTTGGATGAGACCATACCGGCCTCATCAAGCACGAGCACGTCGCCCGATTGCAGAAGATCGCGGCCCAGGCTCCAAGCGTACTCCCAGGCGGCGATGGTGCGGCTCGGAATTCCCGAACTCTTCTCCAACCCTTCCGCAGCCTTACCTGCCAGCGCTGCTCCAAGGACGCGCCTGCCCGAGGCGCTCCAGACGTGACGCGCGGCATTGAGCATCGTGGATTTGCCGGCTCCCGCGATACCAACAATGGCGGCAATGCCGTCGGCACCGGTGACGTGCGTCACGGCTTGGCGTTGGTCATCTGAGAGCGTGATCGGCGTCTCGCCCTCAACGGTTATGACGGCCGCTTGCCGGGGCTGGCGGACGCCATGCCGGGGCGTTGCCTTTAGTCTCAGCGCGCTAGCGATCATGCCGGTTTCCAGCCGGACCATGGCGGCCGAAGAATAGACCGCGTGCGCGACCCGGAGACCGGTTTCGGAATCGTGGACATCCGGCCGAAGCGTGACCAAATCCGGCGACGCCATGACCTTGGCCATGACGAGATCGAACGCGGCTTTATCGGTGCTGTAGCGGTGGACCGCGCGGGCGACATCGCGCGATGAGAACGTGGCTTGGCTTGTGGTGATGACGTCCAGCAACAACGCTGGGTTGGCGATAATCTTGGCGGCCGCATCGATGGTCTCAAGGCCGAGAAAGAGATCGACGCCACAGGGCTTGGATTTGGCGCGAAGGGCTGTCACTGACGGGCCGCGATGACTCGAGGGTGGCAGCTCCAACCCAAGCGCCGCAAACGACCGGGTTTCAACAACGGTGTCATGACCGGCGCGTGCCAAATGTTGCGAAGCCATTGCGCCCCAGGCCAAACGCAGCGCCTTGAAGTCTTCGCGCGTGCCAATCAACGGCCGGTACAACGGGACGCCGTTGTGCCGGCGGACAGCCCCGGCTTCGTCGCGCAATGGAATGCGCTTGGCGCCGAACTTGATCGCTTCAATTACCCGCAAGGTGTGCATCACATGAACGTGCGGATTGCCGGGCTTGTCGTGGTAGACCCAGTCGGCAATCATTCCTTTGGCGGCGAACTCCGCGTCAATAAAGTCGCGGACCAGTGCGATGTTTTGATACCGTGTCAGCTCGACGGGCAGCGCAATCACAAACTCACGCGCGTGTTGACCGTTGCGCCGCTTCTCTTGGGCGGCGACCTCGTTCCAAAGCCGTTCACTCGACTTTGCGACCGTGTCCGCTGAGACAATCTCTTGCACCCACGATGGTGCATCCAGGGGCACGGAAATCTCGGCATGCACCAGATCGGTCTCTTTGGCGAACGACCAGGTTTCCGCAATCGTCCGGTCGGTCATCTCGGTCCTGTGCCGGTAAGCGGCGGCCGCGACTGGACTGCGGCCTGCGGTGATGAAGGATGCTGAGAAGTGCGCAATGGCCATTGAGGTTTGTCAAATGTGTTAACGCGCACTCGCAACAGCAATCGCCAAAGATTGCATAATTGCGCCATCCGGACTTTCTCATACTTTTTCTTGACGTGCAATGGAATGCACGTCAAAACTGTGCCTATCCTGAGTCGCGTCCATTCCCAAGTGTTTTGCGTGCAACTGAGTGCGCGTTAAAAAAATGCTTCGAGAGGCAGAATGACGAAGGCACATCCGGTACGCCGGGCAAAGGCGCAAAGCGCCGTCCTTACAAACATCGATAAGCAGATCGAAGCGCTGCAAGCCAAGCGCACCACCATGATGCGCAAGCGGCGTGAGACCATCGGCATGCTGTGTGAGCGCGCCGGGTTGCATCTGATTGATGCTGATGCCAGCGCGATTGAAGATGCGCTGAAAGAGGTGGCGCAACGATTTCAGAACGCGGTGCCGGGTTCTGTTGCGGGTCGAAAGCGCACTGAAACGTCTTGAGAGAGAGCGGGGACATCTAATGACCGATCAACGCAAAGCCGACACCCGCCATAAGATCCAGCTCGGGGGTCTCGTTATCAAAGCCGGGCTCGGCCAGATTGATGCCATGGCGCTCTTAGGATTGCTCGTCACCCACCGGGATGCCGCCCGTGATCCGGGCGAGCAGCAGCACCTCCGCGACGTCGGCCGGGCGTTCGCAACGCAAACGCGCGGCACCGATGACGGCGCTTAGGCGCGATGCCGCGATCCTGATGAGTGCAGCCGCCGTTGTCGCCGTCACGATCCTGACGGTGACGGCCCTCTATCCAGCAATTGCTTCGGCCGGGTTGGGCGTGTCCGGCAGTACTCCATTGGCGCTATTCGGTGTGCTTGTCCTGGGCCCGGCTGTTGGTGTCTTATTGACCTATGCCGAAGGACTCTCACGCCGGACGGTGTGCCTTTGCACACTGCCATCGACGGCTGTCCTGTGGGCTCTTGCGGCACAGCGGTTCGGGCCATACCTCGCGCCGCCAGCGCCGGGGCGGCGGTTCTTTTTGCGCCTCGCCGATGTCGAACCGGCTCTCTATTTTGGCTTTGCGACTGCCGCGGTTCTGATCGCCCTGCTTTTGAAGCGTACGGTTGCAGGCACGCTCGACTTTCAAGGCATCGCGCAAGGCAGCTTTGGTGATGCAACGTGGATGAATGTGGAGGCCGCTACGCAACTCCTGCCGCCTGATGGGGAGATCGTGATCGGCGAATGCATCCGGCCAGATCTTGAGCCAGGTATTGCTGGTCTTGCCTTCGATCCAAAAATCCGCGCGACCTGGGGTCAGGGCGGACGCGCGCCGCTCGCGACCTTCAAACTCAATTTTGAATCGACCCACATGCTGATGTTTGCGGGCTCCGGCGGATTCAAGACCACGTCGAGCGTGGTGCCGACGGCGCTCAGGTATTCTGGCTCCATGGTCGTGCTCGATCCGGCATGCGAAGTGGCGGCATTGGTCCAAGTGGCCCGCGGCCGCTTGAAACCCCGCCGCCGGATCGTTGTCTTGGATCCGACTGCGCCGCTTGAGGCGATCCAGGGCTTCAATGTTCTTGCCCCTTTGCTGCACAGTTCCAACCAGGCGGCGGATGCGGTCGCGTTCGCAAAACTTCTGTGCGGCGAAGGCTCGGGCAAAGAGGGCGGGTCGGCAGAATATTTTCAAGCCCAGGCCCACAACCTGATGACCGGGTTGTTGCTGACGGTGCTGACCAGTGAGACCTTCGAACAGGACCGGACGCTGCGGGCACTGCGCAGCCTGACGTCACTTTCCGAAACAGAGCTGAAAGCCAGGCTCAAAGACATTGTCTCAGAAAGCCCGGTCCGACTCGTGCGTGAAACTCTGGCGCCGTTTGTCGGCATGGCCGATCAGACGTTTACTGGCATTGCTTCGACGGTAGCCAAAGATACTCAGTGGCTGTCGCTGGAGCCCTATGCGGCGCTGGTGGCGGGTTCAACGTTCGAGGCCGCTGATTTGCCGGGTGGGGCGCTCGATGTTTTCATCCAAGTCCCCGGCGAAATTCTGAAAAGCTATCCGGCGGTCGGCCGGGTGATCATCGGCAGCCTGATGCGCGCCATGGTGCAGGCCAACGGCCGGCACGCCAAACGCGTGTTATTCTGTATCGACGAAGCCGACTTGCTCGGGCGCATGAACATTCTGGAAGAGGCACGCGATCGGGGCCGCAAGTATGGCATCACGCTGATGCTGCTCTATCAAAGCGTCGGCCAGCTGGAGCATCACTTCGGCAAAGAGGGGGCGACCAGCTGGTTTGAAGGTGTGTCGCTAGTCAGCTACGCGGCGGTTAAATCCATGGAGACGGCCAAGCATCTTTCCGAACGTTGCGGCGATACAACCATCCGGGTCGAAAACCAATCACATGGCACGTCGATGCTGTTCGGCCCGCTCAGCCCATCGGCTGCGGGCAAGGGCACGCAATCGTTCTCGTTGCAAAAGCGGCCGCTGATCCTGCCTCATGAGATCGTGCAAGGTCTGCGGGCCGACGAGCAAATCGTTCTCATCCGCGGCTATCCGCCGATCCGCTTAGGGCGCGCGATCTATTTTCGAAGGCCAGAGATGCTGGCTACCGCTGGCGCCGCCAAGTTTAAGTAGCGGTGCGGCGTCTTTTGCGCGGCTTTGGGGTGCTAGATTTAGCCCGCATCTTTGCGGTCATGGACGTCAGATCGCGCGCCTGCAACTTTGTGTGCGATTGAAGTGCTAGGTCCATGAAGGCGGACTGCAAATACGCGGACTTCTGCTTTGCAGGGAGTTTTTCAGCGCGTTCAAGAATTTCGCAGAGCTTATCCCACTGAGACGTCATGCGTCGCCTCCGATGAAATGGAACCCCGCAATTCCAGTTGTGACTAAATACTCAGATAGGGACAACGCTAACGGATCATCGCCTTACGTCTAATCACAAGATTGCACTTAATCGCTGTGCTCAATCTGATTTCAATTCAGTCGAACCTGATAACTTCGAAGAGTTAGGCGGCACTAGCGAATTCAATTGAGTGCGAACTGAACCGTTCAATATGTTGTGTACTGCCATTTGTTCCCGGGATTGCTGCCGCATAATCTGAGTAGCGTCCGCAGCTTATCGGCCAGGCGCATGACAGAAGGAAATGCAGATTCCGAACTTAAGAATTCGCAGGTAGAGCCGGAAGTCTTCGGAGGAGCTCGTACATCATTTCGTTCTTCTAGATAAGTGCTACGTCTTCTTTCGCTTGGTCGCCCTTTTTTCGGGGGTTGGCGGCCTTATGTTTTCGCCGATAGGCTTGAGCAGTTCCACCGTACCATCGAGCAGCTCTTTGGGCAGCGCCGCGAGTTCTTTTTTGTCAAACTTGAGCCCGAGAAGTTGTGCAACCTCGGCGACCGCCGCCGCCTGGGTAGCGTCGCGCCGGCGCTTGATAGCCTCGCGCGCTGTTTGTTTCGAGACCCAGAGTTTGTGAAGTGCGAATGCGCGCGGGTCTATGCACGACATCCAGACGGGCTTGCCATCTTCGGCGATTGCCGTGGCCTCGAAGCGCGCGGAGTTGATGAGCCAATTGAGGCCGTCGATGCCGGCCGGAACAACTCCACCCAGATCGTATTCCCCCAGTGAGCCTTCGTTCTTTCGCATCGGCCGGATGACATCGACAAAATATCCATCTGCATTCACAGCGCGAAACAAGTCGCCTTGAACATTGAACGACTTGTCGACGTTCCGTAGCGTTTGCAGAATGCCATCCCGCTTCTTTCCGTCTATCGCCAGAACAAGTCTGGCCCGGACATCAGCGAGTAGATCAAGGTCGCGAGTCGCGAGAAGCTCAGGCTCAAACGTGATGCCGCTGCGCGCTTCGTAGGCGTAGAGTGCGTGCGTGCCGACGATGAACAGTCCATCGCCGAGGAGGCCGCTACGATCAAACTCTCGAATAACGTCGGCCGCGATCTGTGGAACGCGAGCCAGTCCCATGGCGCGATTGATGCGAGCGTTATCGTTGATGGCTTTATGCATCTTGGTGACGCGCGCTCTTTCCAACGTCCGGCGCGACATGTAGGCTTCTTTCAGAGCCTCGGTTTCGGCCGTTCGTGGCCCGAGACCTTTCTGAACGCGGCCATCGATGCGATAGAGATATTGCTTGCCGCTGACCTTCTTCCAGGCCATCGAGCCTTTGTTGCTAGCGCGGAAGGCCCGGTCTGCGAAACGCCAAGCGTCATGGCGCTGCTGAATATCGATCAGCTGGCGGCGCTGGTCCAAGCTAAGTTCGATGAATTTCATCTAACACCATGTTTTTGTTGCTTTTGTCATAGAATCTCTGGGATGTCAAAGGTTCTCTGACAAAGTAAATTATAACAATGGCTTGTGCTTTGTTTGGCCAGCTAGGCCGCGTGACAGTCTTTTCACCCCAAACAGCTGGGACTGAGGCGCTCTGCACCCAGAGTATCCAACCACTATTTGCAAAATGTGGTGCCCTGCAGCCGATCCCCCTCAATAACCTGACCCTCAATACGGACCTTGATCAACTAGTTACTGCGAAAGCTGGTGACGTGCCAACGGCGATCTCGCGGCGGCTGGAGTCTGGGAAGTGGCGGATTTATGCCAAGGTCCGGGAAGGCGTGGTGCCATCTAGAAGGTCATTGATGCAGGCCAATGAGCTCCGCAAAGCCAGAGCGATTTCGTGGTGGGCATCGCGTGCTGGTGCGCTCGGGAAAGGCTACGAATCCTGGGAGACCGCCGAGGCCAAATCTGTCAAATGCGAGAAGACTGCAAACGGAAAAATGAAATGCGTTGCATCCGGAAAGCCATGCCTCGCAGACGGTGTTATACCCGACGACAAATCCCGTCGCGACCTTTGATTGCGAAAGGCAGATAAGAGTTGGAGGTGAGTGAACTTGCGGGAATGGTATTGGGAGCGATTGGTCTATCTTGCTGCCGCGCTCGGCATTGCAATTCTGGCGATTGTGTCCAATGCGCCTTCAGCGCGTTCGGCGTCGCCGGCTGGAGCATCAGACCCGCTGTGGTTCGCGAAGTGTGAATTGCAAGCAGAGCGTTACATCGTCTGCTCGGTCGCAGACCAAAGGGTCAACGAATATCTTTCTAAGAATGCCTCCGTGCACGCTGGGACAGCCTTCGGGCAGTTCGTTGCCGATTACTTTTCGGCGAAAGGCTGCAACGTAGGCCCGATCAACGACGGATTGCGGGTCAATGGAATTTTCTATTCCTGGGATACGAAGGCTCTCGGACTTATCTCATGCAATGGCACGCCGTTGCGCCTGACCTTTCAGCCGGACCGTATGATGATTTCGGAATTCGTATCTTTGTATCTCTCCGATCGTCCAAGAACAGAAGTTGCGGAGTAGTGATCGCAATTGCGGATCGTTACCTGAACGTCGCGTTATTTGTGGGTCACCGAAGCGAAAGTTCGAGTGCGGCGGCGTCGGTCGTCGGCACGCGCTTTCCGTATGCAATGACCTCGGTCTTCGTCGCAACCCAGGCCTGGGGTGGACCACGCAGCTTTTCGCACATTAAAGCGGCGTTTTTGATTTCTTCGTCGGGAACGAAGTAGTAGTGGCCGGCCTTGCTGAGCGAGCGGCCGAGGGTTTCGAAATAGTCCTGCGCCAGCTCAAGCGCTCTCTGGTCGACACAACGATCAGTCTCGTTGAATGTCGAAGTCGCAATCCGCAGGTTCTTGAACCGGTCTTTTGCTGTTGCCTCAGTGGTTGAACGCGTAGCGAAACGCGTGCCGACAACGAGCGTCTGCATCTCCTCGGGTATCGTGTCGGGCACGATCGGCGAATCTCGCGACGGCGTTTGGGCGAGCGCTGCAGACATCGCAAGGAGTGTGCATAGTGACATAATCCGGAGCGTCATGCAGCCCGGTATCTTCGTCGCCCGCATCGCTCGTTCTCCCGTATTTCTGCCTACCCAATGGTTGCATTTCAGGGTTCGTCGTTCAGCTATTGTGGTCGATTGACACTTGAACGTGCTGCCGCCTGTCCGCGCAATTCCTGAATATGTTCCCAATTGCGGGAAATCGATCGCTGTAAGTCCTCTGGCACCTCGGCACAGGCGGCCAAAGCGCTCTCAAGATCTCTGGCTTCGAATGCCAAGGCCGTCGCAAGGAGATCGAGAGACACACGGGCCGCCAGCGAGGACGGATGCCCAGCAAGAACCATCTGTAGCTGGTTGTAAAGTTGCCGGCGCGCGTCATCGGTCATCGTTGAACTTCCAGAAGCTGTAAGGCGGGAGGCTGCTCTAGCTTCCGCTTTCAATTTTCAATTTCAGTGAGGCAAGCGCCGCCTTTTGATAGGCAGAAACCGCTTTGATTGCGGCATCGTCGTTCAGGTCAGGTGGCGGGTCATTATTCGCATAGCCGCGCACAAAAGCGCCACGCCACTCGACAATTGCTTTGCCACCGTTGTCCTGGACAGAAATTTTGGAGGCGTAACCGCGAACCGGCATCGCGCTGGTGTCTTCATTCTCAGTCATAAATGAAATCGACTTTTCGGCAGGATCAACCGCTGTTAAGACATCTGTCAGCACCTTGCCAGACTTGAGGGTCAGTGTTCTCTTAGCGACATCTGGGACGGACCCGCCCGTCGGTTCGGTCTTTATGACGGCCGCGTTCCAGCTCATATCGGCATAGTTGCCAACGACCGCCCAAACCTTGTCGGCTGGCGCATCTATTTGGATCGCGGTTGTTTCCTTGTTGCGCGTCGGTCCACACGCAAACGCAACGGCTGGCGCCAGAGCCACTAGTCCAAATAAAGTCCGCGCAAGTGCCTTCACGGCTATCTCCGAAACGAGTGTCGGCTATGTGAGGTGTCACCCGCCGCAATCCGTCGAGTGAAAGCGCGTTTTTGCCTGCTTGTCGCCAGGATATTTTCCCGGATGCCGCGTTTGCCGGTGTCGAGGTGTTGAACGCGCCTGATGGCCGGTGGGTCTGACCACTAGTTTCTCGTTGTCGTGCAGGCCTCGCCCAAAATGCCCGAGGGTTACGCGGACCGCGAAAATCGTGAACTTTTGTGGCTCAGCAATGAACGCGCCAGTTCGGGCCCCTCTTCGCTCTGGCCCTATATCAAAAGCTCCAAGTGGCGCTTTTCTGCGATGCTCGACCGCCTAATCATGGGACCGTGGGACGTTTCCCGCAATTCCGTGATTCTGCGGTCGCAGGGAGGGAAGAATGGCGAGTTTCAAAAAAATGCTGGCCAAGGCAGCGAAACTGACAGCGGCTGCCGTGATTGCCGTCACTACGGTCGCAGGAATTTCAATTGATCCAGCACGCAGTGAGGTTCCCGAGGCAACATACAAGGCCCTAGGTCTCGAAAAATCCGCGCAACCCAAGGACCTCTATGACGCTTTGACCAAGCGATACAATAGTCCAGAAGCCGGAGCCGGAGAGGGCTCGCTTTCGAAGTTCTGGGAGCCCATTCCGATTTCCAAATACCTCAATCCGAGGGATTTCTACAAACCGCCGGCGAACCCCGAGGTGGATGCGACGCGCGCGCAGTGCGTGGAGTGCCATACCACAATCACGCCGGGCTGGGTTCATAGCTGGAAGAAGAGTGTCCACGGCAATCTGGATGAGATCCGCAAGTTGCCGGACACGGATTCCCGCTCCTACAAGAAGGGCATGATTACGGAAGTCGAAGGCAATCTGCGTTCAATGGGCCTCTTGAAAGAAGGCGAGCCCATGAAGGAGGTTGGCTGTATCGATTGCCACATGGGCGTCGGCAAAGAACACGGTCTGCATCAGGCCGATCTCAAGATGCCCGACGCTGCGGCATGCGGACAGTGCCATGTCAAGCAATTTGGCGAACGTGAGTCCGAACGCGACACGATCAAGTGGCCCCAGGATCAATGGCCTGCGGGACGCCCATCACACGCTCTCTCATATAAAGCCAATGTCGAGACAGCGATCTGGGCTGCCATGGAGCAGCGCGAAGTGGCCGAGGGCTGCACGTTCTGTCACACGACGCAGAACACATGCAATAGCTGTCACACCCGCCATGAGTTCTCAGCGGTTGAGGCGCGCAAGCCTGAAACCTGCGCCATGTGCCACAACGGTGTCGATCACAACGAGTTCGAGGGCTACATGTTCTCGAAACATGGCACGGTTTACCAGACACGTGGCGATACGTGGGATTGGAATGCACAGCTTGCCGATGCGGTTGGCAAGGGTGGCATGAATGCCCCGACGTGCCAGTTCTGTCATATGGAATACCAGGGCAAGTTCAGCCACAACATGGTGCGCAAGGTCCGCTGGGCCTTCGAGCCGACGACGAAGATTGCCGACAACCTCAAACATCCTTGGTTTGAAGAGCGCAAGGAAGCTTGGGTGGGAACATGCTCGAACTGCCATTCCGACAGCTTCTCCAGAGCGTATCTTGAGTTCATCGACAAGGGCACCATCGATGGCATCAAGATCACTGAGGATGCCAAGTTGGTCCTGACCAAGCTCCATGCCGATGGCCTGCTGCCAGGCCAGAAGACCAACCGTCCGGCAGTACGTGAGCCTGAGAAGGAAAGCGGCCCAGGCAACTTCTTCAATCTGTTCTGGCAGAAGGGCAACAATCCATCGGCAGTGGAGTACGAGTTCGCCGAGATGTGGGAGCACCACAAGATCAAGCACTACAAGGGTCTGGCCCACGCCAATCCCGGTGGTTACACGTACTCCGAAGGCTGGTCGCAACTCATCAAGAGTGCCGTTCGCATCAATGATGAGGATACTAAGCTGCGCGACATGGCCGAACTCAAGGGCAAGGTCGAGGCACTCAAGCCGCCGCAGAAGCGTGGCGACATGCTGAACCTCAACACACCGATCCAACGTGCGATGTTGGGCGGACTTGGAGGTCTCATTATTCTGCTCGGACTCGGTGCCTATGTCCGGAACCGCAAACGGTCAGACGACTAGTCACGGCCGGTCAACAAAGTCTTCCGGGTAGCCGCCATATTGGTTGGCTGCCCGGTTCGCTTTTCACCGATGTCAAAGTATAATCGCGATGACCAATTCATAGGTGGTGGTTAGATGTCCGGCGCACCCAAACCGACAAACCGCTTTGCACAAGGCTGGGGGCCAATTGCCGTGATGGCGCTCGGTACAATCATGACTGGTCTTGCGATCAATTCGGCATTACAGCCTGCCGAGCTGCCCTATGAGAAGGCAATTGTTGACGCACTGCCAGAGACCTTCAAGGCTATGGCACTGCCCGCTTCAGAAACGGACCTGCAAGTCAAAAAACTGGAATGGCGGGTGCCCGGAGTTCGCGGCGCCGTTGCGGAAGCGTTCGTCGCGACTGACGCGGACGGGAGAAACGTGCCACTCGACTGGCGGAATAACGTCACCGAGCCGGTGCTGTCTGCGGATCAGACACTGACCGAAGTGAGTAAAGTGCTGGCCGCCATTCGCGAGCACGTGCCTTCGGACGCTGTAGTGCTGTCGTGGTGGGATCTATCGAGGAAGATCCGTCTCATCGGCCAGCGTCAGGCACCGCTCGACGATCCTCAGAGCCCGCGGTCTTATCATGCCTGCCGCTTGGCACTCTGTATCGTCCCTCGTCAATGCTTCAGAAATGGCGTTCTGGGGCAAAGGCGTCCCCACAGCAGAAGGGGAGAAGTTCACCAGCTACATTGACGCGCTCCTGCTCGATGAAGCCAAGGGCGCCGACGCGCTTCGGGCATTGGCTCCAGGCAAGGACGTCTATGTTGCTGTCCATCTCTCCGACGCATGGAAGGCCGCAGCCGCCCGGCCTGACCGCATCGAAATCGCCTATCGGGACTTTCCTGGAGCTGGCCAGTCGCACGGTGTCATGAAGGCGACAAGAGAATGGATCAGCGGACAGAAGATCGTGGGCGGCTATGCCATCGAACCGGTCGGCAATGCGGTGCGGCTGCACTATTTTTCGGGTTCCGCCGGTTCGGACCTGCTGATTGCGAAGTTGCTGCCGTTCTCGACGTCGAACCCCATGCAGCTCAAACGTCTGCAACTCGTCTATCAGCATCGCGGATTCTGGATCTACAGGCTCAACTGACGTGAGCGACATGGCGTTGGCCGGTTGCCAGCCGCCATCCAATCATCTCCCAGTTGGCGGCATCTGGTTGTTCTTCAAGGCTTCGGAAACCTCGCGCGGCATATAGTTCTCGTCATGCTTGGCGAGTATAGTCGAAGCCTCGAAGTCTCCATCCTTGACCAAACCTTCAGCAACCACGCCCTGCTGTTCCCTGAATAGGTCCGGCAATATCCCGCGATAGCGAACGTTTATCGCACTAGCACCATCGGTTATGCGGAAAGCTACGTCCATACCGTCTGGCTGGCGCTGAATGCTGTCTTTCTCCACGAGCCCTCCAATCCGGGTCTGCTTTCCGGCCATGACTTTGCCGCCCTGAATGTCGCTTGGTGTATGGAAAAAGACGATGTTGTCGCGCATCGCGCTCATCATGAGAAGGCCGGAAGCCGCTAGGATTGCGATGGCCAGCGAAATCAGGAGCCCGCGTCGCGCTTTCCTGCTCATCGTGCACAGTCCTCACTTGAGGTGAAATGGCATATCGAGGTGAACCCATGTCTCATGCAGGGCGTCCACGAGATCTTCGATCATCGCTTCGCTATGACATGGACCTGGCGTCACGCGCAGGCGCTCAGTGCCGCGAGCGACCGTCGGGTAATTTATGGGTTGGATGTATATTTTGCGCTTCTCAAGTAGATAGTCACTCGCGGCCTTGCAGAGCACTGGATCGCCGACCATCACGGGAACAATGTGGCTTGCACAGCCCAGGACGGGCAGCCCCCTTCCTTTCAGATGCCTTCTGAGCAGGGTTGCCCTTTCGTGCAGTGTCTGCCGCTCGCTCGTTGAGTTTTTCAAATGCCGGACGCTTGCAAGTGCGCCTGCGGCGACGACCGGCGGAACCGTTGTCGTGAAAATGAAGCCAGAACCAAAACTGCGCACCGCATCGATGATCGCGCTTGAAGCTGCAATGTAGCCGCCAACAACGCCAAAAGCTTTAGCAAGCGTCGCCTGAACGACATCGACCCGGCCTCCGACAGCGTCGCGCTCTGCGACGCCCGCACCAGACCGGCCATACATACCCACTGCATGAACTTCGTCGAGGTAGGTGAGGGCACCATAGCGATGGGCAATATCGCAGATCGGCCCGATTGGTGCAATGTCACCGTCCATAGAGTAGACGGATTCAAATGCCACGATCTTCGGTCTGGACGCCGGGAATTGTGATAGAATTTCTTCCAGATGTTCGGGATCATTGTGCCGGAAAATGAACTTCTCGGCGCGGCTTGAGCGGATGCCATGAATCATCGACGCATGATTGTGGGCATCCGAAACAAACACACAGTCCGGAAGGAGTTGTGCGAGTGTCTCCAGCACCGTCAAATTGGCTACGTACCCGGATGAGAACACGAGCGCTGCGGGCTTGTCATGGAGTTGCGCCAACTCGCGCTCCAGATCGACAACCGGCCTATGGTTTCCCGAGATGTTGCGCGTTCCACCTGACCCCGCGCCAAAGGTGTCGATGGCTGATTTCATGGCCTCTAGCACGGCGGGGTGCTGTCCCATGCCGAGATAGTCGTTGGAGCACCAGACCGTAATCGTGCTCTCCTTGCCGCCCCGCCACATTCGTGCTTGTGGAAACCCGCCGGCAAGCCGCCCGTTTTCGATAAACTGCCTGTAGCGGCCCTCAAACTTGAGTTCTTCCAGCTGGAATTCGAGGATCCGATCATAGTCTGGAGGTGCGTCACTCCATTTGCAGGATGCCTTGGGAGCTTCTGTGGACACGACCTGCAAAGGACTGCTACCGCCTGGCCGCCCGGTGTTCATTTGTGTTCTGTTCCTGGCTGTTTTTCAGGAACGGGCGTTGGGGGAGTGGGACTTGACTTAGCGCCACTTTCAGACGCAGTCGCCAGCTCTTTCAGGAGCCCGGTGACGGCATTTTTGGCGTCGGAGTTTTCTGTTACGAGTTCGGAGAGCTGTGTCAGCGTTTTGCGTGCGGCTTCAATCTCATGCCGGCGGACGAGGCCGATGCTCTTGAGCCACAGGGCTTCGGGCTTCTTAGGATCAGCGGCAAGCAAACCATCGACGATCTTCTCACCTTCATCGCGGTAGCCGTCCTTCTCCGAGCGGACCAATGCCGATGCAAGCACCAGCTTGATCGCGGGATCTTCTGGCGCCATCGCCTGTGCCTTGCGGTAAAGGGTGACGGATTCCTCATCCCTATTGAGTACGCGATAGCTGCGCGCCAACATAATCACATCATCGATGCTCGGATTGCCAGCATTCACACGGCTTTCAAGTTTCGCAACCATAGCCGCGACATCCGGTCCACCATCGGTGCCGGCTTTCGGAACGCCATTGCCCTGCGATGCCATCGCGGGATTGGTTTGCGGTGCACCGGCCATTGCATTTGGCAACGGTATGCGGCCATTCGCATGGGGATTTGCGTTGGTTCGCAGGTCATTTCTGTTGAGCAGCAGAGAAACTGATCCGGCACCAATCACCAACAATGATGCGATCGCAATTGCCGCCCATCTGTAGCTTTTGGGAGCGGGTGGTGTGGCGGTCTCGGCCGCGCGCGATCTGCCGAGCCGGGTTGCTGCGTCTTCTGCCTCTGCCATGAGCCTGTTCCTCTGTTCACTATGGTCTGATTTATCTATGCGGTCTTCTGACAAGGCGATGTCGAGCGCCACCATTTCTGCTACGAGGCGATCCTTTTCCAGCTTCCAAGCGGCCGCATATGAATTGGGTTCAAGTCCATCGCCGACCGGCAGATCCGCTGCACTCGTTAGCAGCGGGTACACGGTCCAGGCAGCCGCCAAAACGCACACCACTAAGATAGCCAAAAGCATGGTCATGGATCCAAAAGCTCAATGCGGCGGATAAGATCATCAGTGTCCGCGACCGAAGCTGTTGTCGTCACAAGATGGGCACGTCGGCGGCGCAAGAGTTGGAAAAGTGCGAGAGAGCCCAGTAGCAGCGCAATAGCAGGGAAGGCCCAAATCAACGCGTTGGCTCCGCGCGCGTGTGGTTCCATGAGGATGAAATCGCCGTAGCGAGCGACGAAGAAGCTGCGGATTTCGGCATCCGACCGGCCGGCAGAAACATGCTCGCGGATCAGATCCTTCATCTGGTTGGCGACAGTCGAATGGGAGTCGTAGATCGTTTCGCCTTGACAGACGGGACAGCGCAATTGTTGTGCGACCGCTTTGATGCGCGGCTCGATGGGGTCTTCGTTCTTAAGCTCAGCAATGGCGGTGCCGGGGGGCGAAGCCGCAAACATCAAGACGACAATCCAGAGTTTGAAAACTCGTATCATTTGGAGTTCTCCAAAATCCGGAGATATCTCTCGGCATCCGGTTTCGTGAGTGGCCCGATGTGGCGGGCGGCGATCATGCCGCGTGAATCAACGAAAAATGTTTCCGGCAGTCCGAAGACGCCGAAATCGACACCGGTGCGGGCATCCAGATCGACAGCCGAAGGGTAGGGGAAGGCGCCGCGCTCACTTAAGAACCGTTCGGCGGCCTTTGTACCATCCCGGTAGTTGATCCCGATCATTCCGATCTTCTTCGCAACGCCGAGTGTACGCCCAAGTTCAACAAGTACTTCGTGTTCGGTGCGGCACGCGCCGCACCACGACG
>JABFRT010000028.1 GCA_013141015.1 Hyphomicrobium sp.
CCCGAGCATGAACATCCACCGCGCGCGGCATCGAGATCTTTGACGACGGCTTTGAACATTGCGCGTTCGAGATTCGGGTACTGACGTAACAACTCCTCGAACGCCCGGCCCGAAAATGTACATAGCTCCAGATCGGTCGCGGCTTCCGCATAGAGTTGCAGGGACTCGGTAAATGGACGGCCGACGAAGTCCGCTGCAAATTGCAGACCGACAATTTGCTGGCGCCCGTCGGGCCGTCCATTGACGAGCTTAACGACGCCGGAAATGATGATGGCAAATGTTTTGCTGCGCTGATGTCCGCCATAAATGATGCGCCCCTCAGGCACGCGCGTGCGGTGGACGATCTTTGCCAACTCAGCGATGGCTGTTTCGCCAGCCTCACCACACAGGGCAGCGGAGCGGACAGTACAATGCTGGCATCTGTTATGGGGTGAAGACATTTCGCTCGTCGTCTAGTCTTGTGCCTGTGAGAGGATCGCAGCGCTCTGGCGCGTCCGGTGATGCTGTCAGCGCAAGAGGCGCGCGATTGGCCCGGCTTTGACGTTCATGTTGCCCCCGCCTCCCCTGACCAAGAGTTTGCGGCAAGTGATCCCCTCACTGGGGCGGCAGTCTTGCGGAAAAGATATTGCAGCATGGTCGCGACAAACAAAATGCCGCCGATGACGGCAAACAGCGCGCCGATACCATGCAACGCCATGCCGGCGGCCGCGCCATCGGTGAGGCTCACTGAGCCGCTCGGCGTCTTGCGCGGTGCGCCGTAACCGCCAGCCATAAATAGTCCGACGGAGGCCATCAGTTGGCCAAAGCCGAACAGCGCTAGCTGCAGCTTGAGACGCGGCGGCGCGCTTGGTAGCGCCACAAGGCGCGGCAGGCACACCATCAGCATCATGCCCATACAGGCGACCTGCACACCGCCAATCACACCATGATAATGGGCCGGCGTGCGCGTGTCGGAGCCGGTGATCAAAAGTCCCATAATGCCGCCCGCGCCGAACACCAGCACCGACAGCGCAACGGCGACGAAGGCCGGGTCACGCCACGGCAACGCAGATGATTTGCGATACTGAAGAACGGCGTAAAGCCCGCTTCCGGCAATCAGCAGGCTTGGAAACGCCAGGACGAACTGCAGGCGGCGGAAGGCCTCCATGTAGACCGGCGAGAACGGCTTGAAAAATGCGCAAAACAGCAGCCCACCTGCTGAGAACACGCCGATTAGACCGATCGCAAGACGGAAGATGTCCGGATCGACGATGTCTTTGCCAAGGCTCTGGCGGCCAAGAATGGCCCACCCTGTCAACATCAAGATGCAATAGGCAAACTGCAAGATGTGGCCGCCGCCCCAGAACAGCTGCTCATGCATGGAGCGTGACGGCACCTCGCCCCACACGCCCTTCAGGCCTGAAGCAAAACACCCCACAGCAACGCAATAGACGACGCCCGCCATGACCATGGCATAGGGGACCGTGTCCAGCCTCCGCAATCGCAGTCCCGCGTTGGCAAGCAAGCGCAGCACCGGCATCAATAGCCCTGCGGCGAGCAGGAACAAGCCTGCATAGTAGGCAGGATGAATAATCACCGGCACATAATTGTTCAGCGTGGCCGTCGAATCGTTGAGGAACGCGGGCACGAACAACATCGGAAACGACATCGAAACGAGACTGAGGCCCACGCGGCCAAGGCCCATGAATTTCGGCTTACCGCCGCTGATGTCATAGGCCGCCTGCGAGGTCAGCAACGCGAAGACCGTCAAGAACCAGATGACGAGCGAAAAGACCACATGGATGACCAAGCCCTTGCTGAAGAACCCGAGCGGCCAATGGCCGATCCGTTCAATGCCCGGCACGCGCGAGATGGCAAGCAGCAGCGCAAACACACCTGCAACCGCCAGCGACAAGGCGCCAAGCAGCGCCCACGAGCGCAGCTCACTCAGCGCAGCATCCGTGTGCCGGCACTCTGATTGACACGACGGGTGCGCGGCCGGCGTCATGGCGCCACTCCTGCAAACGGCCAGATATGGATGGTCATCACGTAGACCACGATGCCTGATGCCGCGACGAACAACCAAAGCTTCCACGCGAAGGGTGCAAGCCGGCGGTGCGCTGCTTCATTGCCGTTCCATGCGCGCCAGAAGGCCAGCGGCACCACGGGCGTCGCAATTGCCGCCGCGATAATGTGAATGATCAGAATCGTAAAGTAGACCGGCCGGATGATGCCCTGGCCGCCGAATTTGGCGAGGCCCGCACCGAAGTGATAGGCGAGATAAAGCACAAGAAACGCCACACCCAGCGCCACCGCTGCCATCATGCAGGTGCGGTGCCGGGCACGGTCACCGCGCTTGATGAAGTAGTAGCCGCCAGAAAGTGCGGCAATGGTCGAAGCGTTGATGACCGCTAGAACGTGCGGCAGAACGGTATTGGATGCCATCTGACTGTTACGGCCCGTAGTGAATGATTTTGTACATAATGGACGTGTACATCAGCACCGGCAGCAACAGCAGCAACGCCAGCGCCAGCTTCGACGGACCTTTCGCGGTGTGCTTATCGTTTGAGTCGATCGACATGATGTCTTGTGCCCTCAAGCAGGGGTTTCAAAATGGGTTGTGGCCGGCGCCCCCAAGGGAACGCCGGCCACGTCGCTCAATACTTGTCGTGGTCCCATTCAATGTAGTTGTACGGCGTCCAGTACGGATCGACGGCAACCGGCTTGGGGAAGTTGCCTGGGCCTGGCGGGCTTTCAGCGTGTGTCCATTCAATCGACTTGGATTTCCACGGGTTGCTGTCCGTCTTTGGACCATAGAACGCCGACCACACCCAGCCGCCGACCATCAAGATCACACCGATGGCAATCAGGAACGCGCCTGCCGTTGCAATGGTATGATACGTCTCGAATTGCGGGAACATCGCGTAGTCCCAGTAGCGGCGCGGCATTCCCTGAACACCGATGATGAACAATGGCCAGAAGGTCACTTGCGTGCCAATAACCTTGATCCACAGGGCCCACTTGGCGATTGCGCTATCAGCCGAGCGGCCGGTGATTTTCGGGAACCAGTGATAGACGGCTGAGAACACCGCGAACGTCGCCATCAAGCCCATGATGAAGTGGAAGTGGGCATGCACGAAGCTCGTTTCAGATAGGTGAACCGTCATGGAGGTGATGGCCAACGGAATACCGGTCAGACCGCCGACGAGAATGAGGAACAAGCACACCACCGCGTACCACATGGACACGTTGTAGTGGATCGCGCCTTTGTACATCGTGCCCCAAAGCGAGATTAGCAACAGGCCGACCGGCACTGAGATCAGCAGCGTCGAGACCATCATGCCGATCCGCAGCCAGTCCGGCATACCGGCGATGTAGAGGTGGTGGATCCAAACTTCGCCGGTGATGGCGAGAATGCCGATGATGCCGCCGTAGACGCAGGCCTTGTAGTTGAACACGTGGTTGCGCGCCTGCGTGGCAATGATATCGAACAGCAGACCAACAGCCGGCAGGAAGATCACGTAAACAGCCGGATGCGAGTAGAACCAAAACAGGTTTTGATAGAGCAGCACATCACCGCCGCGCGTTGGATCGAAGAAGCCCGTGCCCATGTACTTATCAAACAGCAGCAACGTCACGGCAGAAGCGAGCACAGGCACGAACACAATCTGAATCATAAAGGCGGCAAACGTCGTCCAGACGAAAATATTCATCTGGTCCCAGCCCATGCCGGGCGCCCGCATATAGATGATCGTCACCAGGAAGTTGACGGCACCCAAAATCGACGAGAAGCCGATCAAGTGAACCGTAAACACGTACAATGCAGTGTTTGCCGTCGTCGTCACTGAATACGGAGGATATCCTGTCCACATGATGTCGGGCTTGTCGGTGACGAAGAACGTCATCAACGCAACCAGGATGCCGGCCCAGAATAGCCACAGCGAGAGTGCGTTGATGCGCGGGAAAGCCACGTCCGGCGCGCCGATCATCAGCGGCACCAGATAGTTGGCGGCAAACCCCGTCAACGCCGGAATGAGAAACGCCAAAATCATCGCTGCGCCGTGGAAGTAGAGCGCAACGTTGTAGGCGGTTCCTGTTGGCATGGTCTTGGCAAAATCCAAGACGAAGTAGTTGATCAGACCGGATTCGCCCGGCGACATTTGTTCGAGGCGAATGCCAAGGGCCATGATGCCGGCAACGATGAACGCGGCAATGGCGCCGACGAGATAGAGCACGCCGACACGTTTATGGTCGGTCGTGAAAATCCACTCCTTGAGCGTCGACCCGCTCTTGTCGTGGAAGTCAGTCGAGGTTGCGGTGGTCATTATTTTTGTCTCCCCCGGCGCTTAAGGCGTTTGAGTTTTTGCGGGCTCAGCGGCGGCTGGCGCCGCTGGTTGCGCGGCAGCTGCCGGCTTTTTCTTTTCAAGCTTCTTGGCCATCCAAGCGTCGAAATCGGCTTGCGGCACGGCCTTCACGGCGTTGGTCATCTGCGAGTGGCTGTTGCCGCAGAACTCGACGCAGACAACAGCGGTTTCAACCGGCTTATCGGGATAGAACCAGATGTGCGTGATGCGACCGGGCATAATGTCTTCCTTGACCCGGTATTCGGTCAAACCGAACGAGTGGATGACATCGTTCGAGGTCATGCGCAGAACCACTGGCCGCCCAACCGGCACCGTCAAATCTGTGTCAGTGACGCCGTTGCCATAGTCGTATTCGAAGTACCACTGATTGCCGGTCACTTTGACTTCCATGGCATTGGCGGGAACGGTGCGTTGCAGGTTCCACAGCGACCAGCCCTTGGCGGCGAGCAGGAAGTCGTCGGCCATGAACAGCGCCGCAGGAACCAGCGCCCACGCCAAGGCCTTGTCGAGATTGAGCGGCGGCGCGCTACCAACCTGATCGGGCGATTTGGCGCGGAATTTTACCAGCAGCCAGATGGCGACGATCGCAAAGATGCCGCCGACGATCCACAAGTCCCACAAGATCTCTTCCCACACGATATTCCATTCGTGGGCCGGATTCTTGATGCCGCCTGGTGCCGCGGCATGCGGCGTTCCAGCGACGGCAATACCAGCCATGAGCAGATATGCGGCCCCGGCTGTGATGAGCGTTTCAAACCGCTTCAACATTGTTTTTATCCCCTAAGCGTGCCGAACGTTTGTAGATGAGCATGGAACCGAAGAGCGTCACGAGGCCGGCGCCCAGCGCTCCGAAGCCGACGAAAAGTGGAATGTTCATGACGTATTTCCCGTCATGGTAGCTGTAGCTGTAACAAAGGCTGATCATGAAGTTGATGACTTCGCGCGGCCGGAACTGCCCCTGCTTGGCATCAAGCACGGCAAGCTCAACATCGCGTCCTGCCACTTCATCTTGATAGAGAACTCTGATCAGCCGGCTGTCGGGCGAGAAGAACAGAAACGCGCCCGGATGCAGAAACACACGATCTTCCGGCGACCAGAAGAACTTGAAGCCGATCTTTTCCGTTTGCGATTTCAGATCGGCTTCCGTCTTGAACGTGGCGAACGTCCAGTGCTCGGCAAGCGGGCCGGTCAACGCCAAATGGGTCTTAAAGGCGCTGGTTGACGCAAGCTTGTCGTGCCGGTCGAACGACAGCGTGATGATGCGGTAATCCTCGCCGGGCCGAACCGCGCTCACGTCCTTCAAGAGATTAGCGAGGTTCGTGTTGATGACCGAGCAGGTGCCGTCGCAGGTATAATACGACAGCACCAGAATAACCGGCTTGCCGAGCGTGTCACCCCATAGGAATTCCTTGCCGTTCTGATCGATCAGCACTGTCGCGGGATCGATTTTCGTGCCGAGGAAAGCCTTTTCGTCGATCAGCATGACGTTGGTGTCGAACGACGAAACGGGGCGCCGGAAATACTGGGCGTTAGCTGCCGGCGGCACGGCTGCCGCGATGACGATTGCCATCGCGATCAGCGCCTGAATATATCGACCGCCAATCCGCATCGCCTGCGCCGCCCCTACCAGAAGTACACTTGAGAGGCGACGAAGAACCAGACCACGTCGACGAAGTGCCAGTAGATGCCAGCCACCTTGACGAACATCTTGTGCAGCCCGCCGCGCAGCGCGCCGATGATGACGAACAGGAAACAGGCCAGCCCGACGATCACGTGCGAGCCGTGGAACCCGGTCAGCGAATAGAAGGCGGCCGAGAACTGGTTGGTGGCGGGCGTGAAGTTCTGATGGATAAGGTGCGAATATTCATAAATCGTGCAGCCGAGGAAGGCGGCGCCGAGCACCATCGAGATCACGACCCAGGTGAGGAACCCCTTCTTGTCGCCGTGTTCGTAAAGTTCTTCGGCCTTGTGATAGGTGATGCTCGAACCAACAAGAATAAAAGTCATGATGATTGGCAGCGTGGTGCCGATGTGCGGCGTGCCGGGCGGCGGCCACGCGTCACCAGCGCTGAGACGCATCATCCAGTAGGACGCGAACAGTCCAAGAAAGATGAAGATTTCACCGATAATAAAAACACCAACGCCGACAGGCGAAACGTTGGAAATGGCAGACGGTTGCGTCGCACCCTCATGAACCCAACGGGCAATACCTGCGAGCACCAGTGGAGTGCCGATGCCAGCGCAGAGAATCGCCACCAGCGGCATCTTATAGACCAGCGCAAACACGAAGGTCAGCGGCACGAGAAACATGGTGCCAAACGAAATTGCCATTGGCGCCCAGCTCACTTCCCAGTGATGGCCGCCAGCGTGGTCTGCGCTGCTGTGCCCGTGCCCGGCGACATCTAAAGCGACGTGTTGCTGCATCTAAGTCTCCTAAATTTTTGTCTTAAGCGTTGAGGAGGCGTCACGACGCGCCCGTAAGAAGGACAACAAACAGCGCGAATAGATAGAAAATCGAATAGCCAAACACCCGGAACGCAGCGCGCGTTTGCGCGTCACCCTCATCAATCCGGCACAAGACAATGACCCGCTGGACAAAGACCGCATTGAGCGCCGTTGCGATGCCCGCGTAGACCACGCCTTCAAAACCCAGTGCGACCGGCAGATAGGTCGAGAACACCAGCAGCCCGGTGTAGATTTGGATTTGGCGGCAGGTCTCCCGCGCGCCCGCCACACATGGCAGCATCGGCACACCGGCCTTGGCGTAATCTTGCGCACGGCCCATGGCGAGCGCCCAGAAATGCGGCGGTGTCCAAAGGAAAATAATGAGGAACAACGACAGCGCGTTCCAATCGGCGACGCCCGTTTGTGCCGCCCAGCCGATGACTGGTGGAAGTGCGCCCGACGCGCCGCCGATGACGATGTTCTGCGTGGTCCGCCGCTTCAGCCCCATCGTGTAGACGAACATGTAGATGGCAATGGTCAGGGCGAGCAGATACCCTGCGGTCCAGTTGACGTAATGGCCGAGGGTAAAGACTGAAAGAACCGACAGCACGATGCCCCAAGCCAACGCTTCAGCGCCTGAGATTGTGCCGCGCGGAATTGGCCGCATGACCGTGCGCTTCATCAGCGCGTCGATGTCGGCGTCGTACCACATGTTGAGTGCGCCGCAGGCCCCCGCCCCGGCTGCCATGCACAACAGCGTCAATCCCAAAACGGCTGGTTCGACACTGCCCGGCGCGACAGCAAAACCGACAGCGCCCGTGAAGACCACCAGCGACATAACGCGGGGTTTCAGCAACAGAACACGATCACGCGCCCTGTCGATATATACTGCCCGCCGGCGCACACGCGCCCGACCGCCCGTCACATCACTGACAGCCACAGTTCCGCCCCCGAAATGCGTCCAACCCTTATAAGTCCGTCCCGTTTGCCAGGATCTGGGCCGTCATCTTAGGGAGATCGGAAAGCGCTGCTTGATATTGATCAAGCTGGGGTGCGACCATGTGTGCTGTTGGGCCAAAAATTTGGTTGGTGCCGGCATTTTTTTTGCGAGGGCGGCCATCGTACGCGCTGTGCAGCGCCGGCCTCGTGCCTGCCCAACTGCAGCCATCGCTACCGCTACCCGCGGATCGGCCCTTCGCCGTTGACCGAGCACACAGCAACTCATCACGCAGAGCGGCTGAGGAGGTTCGGCTGAACTTACGGTGCCGATTGACCGGCCCACACTAAAGGGAACGGCGCACCGGCCGGAGCCGCTTGCCCGGACGTGCTGGCAACCGCGCGAACGGCAATTTTTTAACCCCCGGCCGCGCGATTGGCAAATGCACGTTACTGCTTGCTACCCTTATCGCCCGCTGCAATCGCCGCCTGATGATACCAAGCATCGCCGAACGTCGCGAACGCCACTTCAGCTTGCTGATATTTGACGGCCACCGCATCGCTTGCGTTAGCGCGCCCACCAGTAGAGGCCCGGCCGCCTTTTGGAAAATTATAGATCTTGGCTGTCTTGCCAGAAACAACTGCCGTCATGATACGTCTCACTTTTCAATTGGGCTCCGAGGCGAGCCGTTAACGCCCAATATCGCACGATTTGCATGGGTTTTACGCATGTGCCTAATTTTAAATGGTCGATTGTCTACATTATAGGCATGCTTAGATTTGCATCTCTTGATAGCATTTGCTGGTTGAACGCGCCGTCAGTCAGCGGGTTCCACGACACCGCAAGCACCTCACATGATCGCTCATTGGTGCGCTTGCAATGGGATGACGAGCGAGGCGGCATGCTGCAAATTTTGGAAACGAGGCAGCAAAGAAAAATGCTGCGCTGTTGTGCAGAAAATCGCACTGCGGCGCACGCTGCACCGGTGCTGCCGCCGCGCCACCTCCGGCACCCTTCATCAAACATCCGTGATCAACGCAGGAGAGACGCTGAATGACCAAATATAAACTCGAGTACATCTGGCTTGATGGCTACACGCCAGTCCCCAATTTGCGTGGCAAAACGCAAATCAAAGACTACAGCGTGTTCCCGGAACTCGAAGAATTGCCGCTATGGGGATTCGACGGCAGTTCGACCATGCAAGCCGAAGGCAGAAGCTCCGATTGCGTACTCAAGCCCATCCGCATCGTTCCCGACAGTGAGCGCAAAGACGGCGCTATCGTATTGTGCGAAGTCATGATGCCGGATGGCGTCACACCGCACGCCTCCAATAAGCGCGCAACCATTCTTGACGACGAAGGAACTTGGTTCGGCTTCGAACAGGAATACTTCTTCTATAAGAACGGCCGGCCGCTCGGATTCCCGGACAACGGCTATCCTGCGCCGCAAGGCCCCTACTACACCGGTGTTGGCTTTAGCAAAGTCGGTGACGTCGCCCGCAAGATCGTCGAAGAGCATCTCGACATTTGTTTAGCCGCGGGCCTCAACCACGAAGGCATCAACGCCGAAGTCGCCAAGGGGCAGTGGGAATTCCAGATCTTTGGCAAAGGCTCCAAGCGCGCCGCCGACGAAATGTGGATCGCGCGCTACCTGATGGAACGGCTGACGGAAAAATACGGCATCGACATCGAGTATCATTGCAAGCCGCTTGGCGCGAGCGATTGGAACGGCTCGGGCATGCACGCCAACTTCTCGACCACCTATCTGCGCGAGACAGGCGGCAAGGAGTACTTCGAAAAGTTGATGGCCGCGTTTGAAACGAACCGCGAAGATCACATCGCCGTCTATGGTCCCGACAACCACATGCGCCTGACCGGAAAGCATGAGACGCAGTCGATCCACCAGTTCAGCTACGGTGTCGCCGACCGAGGCGCCTCGATCCGCGTGCCGCACAGCTTCGTCAAAAATGGCTACCGCGGCTATCTCGAAGACCGCCGTCCGAACTCGCAAGGCGACCCATACCAGATCGCCTCGCAGATTCTGAAGACGATTGCGTCGGTCCCGACCGGCGCGGTGGCAGGCGTTGCAGCCGCCGCTTAATAACCATTCCCCGGTGCTGGCCACTCTGTGCCGGCACCGGCCTTTCACCAGAACCGCCGCGCCGCCCAGCACTCCCCTGCTTGGCACAACGGCGCTCTGCACATCTGTAGCGGCTTGATATCGCCGCAGATGGCCACTTGCAGAATGGTCCAAGCTTGAAACTCAGCGCCGCGATTGCTGCCAAGACAGAAACGCCGCCGCGACCGCGAAAAATACCGCCCAAAGCAAACTGACTTGCAGCGATTCTTTCATGGCGAAACGCTGCAGCACAAAAAAGAACGCGCCTGCCGCGACGGCATGCTGCAACATGCGCATGTGCGTTTCACCTGGGTCGGATGGCTGGGGCATTGGCCCGGTCCTTTTTTTGATGCGCAGAGCCGTGATTCGCGGGCCGGCTTATTGTGCCCGTCATGCTGGCATCCGATGGCGGGCGATGCAAGAGCGGCCGGGCGCCCCGCGAGGCTCTACGGTCCCACACCGCAATGAGCCGGCTTTTTGGGCACGACGACCAGCTGCCACGCTCTCAGAGATTCGCACCACGCTGACTTTGGCAGGCCGCCACCCGTCGAATGACCCGCACGAGCGACAGGCAGTAACGCTCGCGGTCGAATAGCCGCCCGGCGTGGTATTTTCCTAACAGGACTTTCGTATAACATTCGCCCATTCTGCGTGACACAATTAACTGCACATTTTTCCTTACACCTTAGGAACCGCAGGCATGCAGGAATGCCGTATATATGGGGAAATTCAGGGTTGATCCCAACTCTGATGCGGCAATGAGCGGCCGTGCTCTGGCCTCAACGTTACCGAGGCCGCGCTCGAGCGCTATGAGGCGAGCAGGTATGCGAACTGGACCCAACTTGCACTAAAGACGCCGCGCGCCCGGCGACTGAAAACAGCGCCGGAAATGATGGGCGGCACGCCGCGATACTGCGCGCGGTAAAACTTCAATAACGCGCAATATGGAGCTATTTTGTTGGGTTTTCTGATGCACCCGGCAACACCGCCAATCGTTTGCAGCAACCAAAAGCCGCGCGAGAGTTTTGCGCCGGCCGAGCATCACAACGTGCGGCTGCTGGCAAGTATTGGCAGGCGGAAATGCGCCGCTATGCGCTTTTGACTATGGTAAACCCACCGCCCGGCTGAAAATTCTTGGCACAAAATCCTAGATGCTCAGCCCTGGACCTTGCATCCTAAACCGGATATCTAATCACGCGTGTGAACCTTGCCAAAAAAATACAATAGGCAAGTTGGCGCACAGGGGAGGACGGTGAGGCAGCGCTTTCAGCACCGTTTCAGCATGTCTTCCTAGCAGAGAGAAAGCCTAGATTGGTGGCGGTAGGCGCACCGTGTGCCGTTTTTCGATCTGGGGGGAAACAACGAAATCTGGTCCAAGGCAGGTCTCCCAATGGCATCACCGACTGTCGACGTTTCAGCCCGAAGCCGTCCTATGACGGCCGAAGAGAGGAAGGTTATTATTGCCTCCTCGGCGGGTACCATTTTCGAATGGTATGACTTCTACCTCTACGGCTCACTTGCAGCCATCATCGGCGCCCAGTTCTTCAGCGCCTACCCGGAAGCAACGCGTAACGTGTTCGCGCTGCTCGCATTCGCCGCTGGCTTTATCGTCCGTCCTTTCGGCGCATTGTTCTTCGGCCGCCTCGGCGACCTCATCGGCCGCAAAGCCACCTTCTTGATCACCATTTTGATCATGGGCTTGTCGACCTTCCTCGTCGGCTGCCTGCCGAGCTACGAATCGATCGGTACCGCTGCACCGATCGCCTTGATCGCTCTGCGTATGGCCCAGGGCCTGGCGCTTGGCGGCGAATATGGCGGCGCTGCGATTTACGTTGCCGAACACGCACCGCAAAATCGCCGTGGCTTCTACACGAGCTTCATTCAGACTACGGCCACACTCGGCCTGCTTCTGTCGCTCGTCGTGATCATGTTCACGCAGATTTACGTCAACGCCAACTATCCGCCGGTCGAAGTTATCAAGGATGGCGTCGCCGTTCTCGGTCCGGATGGCAAGGCAACCACGATCGACGCATTCAAAGCCTGGGGCTGGCGCGTGCCGTTCCTTGCGTCTCTCGCTCTGTTGCTGATCTCTCTCTACATCCGCTTGCAGATGCATGAGAGCCCGGCGTTCCAGAAGATGAAGAACGAAGGCTCACTTTCGAAAGCTCCGCTCAGCGAAGCCTTTGGTCAGTGGAAGAACGCCAAGATCGCGCTTCTCGCGCTTCTCGGCCTCGTCGCTGGTCAGGCCGTTGTCTGGTACACAGGTCAGTTCTATGCCCTGTTCTTCCTGCAGAGCATTCTGAAGGTCGACAACTTCACCGCCAACGTGTTGATCGCTTGGGCGCTGGTTATCGGCACTTGGGGCTTCTTGATCTTCGGCTGGCTGTCGGACAACATCGGCCGTAAGCCGGTGATCCTTGCTGGTTGCGTGATTGCAGCTCTGACGTACTTCCCGCTCTTTAAATTGCTGGCAGATACGGCAAACCCTGCACTTGCTGCGGCTCAAGCCAAGACGTCCGTGACGGTTAACGCCGACCCGGCAGACTGCTCGTTCCAGTTCAACCCAACCGGAACGTCGAAGTTCGTCAACTCGTGCGACATCGCCAAGGCAGCACTTGCTAAGCTGGCTGTGAGTTCGACCACGATTCCAGCGCCTGCTGGAACCAAGGCGAACGTGAAGGTTGGCGACAAGATCATCGATGCAACCGACAAGGACTTCGCCAAGATCCTCGGCGAAACTTTGACGGCTGCTGGTTATCCGAAGCCGGATGACCCAGGCATCGTCAAGATCCAGATCGACCCGAAGGCCGGTCTCGCAAACTTCGCCAAGATGTTCGACATCTGGTCACCGCAGAAGCTGACGATTATCGGCATCCTGACGATCATGATCATCTATGTGACCATGGTCTACGCACCGATCGCGGCAGCACTCGTCGAACTCTTCCCGACACGCATCCGCTACTCGGGTCTGTCGCTGCCCTACCACATCGGTAACGGCTGGTTCGGCGGTCTTCTGCCGGCAACATCGTTCGCGATGGTGGCTCAGACGGGCGACATCTTCTACGGCCTCTGGTACCCGATCATCGTTGCTCTTGGCACCGCAGTGATCGGCCTGTTCTTCGTACCAGAAACCTACAAGCGCGATATCTTCAAAGACTAAGGCCTCAATCCGGGCAGCTGAACCTTCGGCTGCCCGGTTACCGGCCGCAAAAAAAATGAGCCGGAACGGGAAACCGTTCCGGCTCTTTCACTTTTCAAACGCTGCTTGTCAGCAGCCGTTGTGTGCTACGTCAGCCCTGCGCGGCGGCCAATCTGTCGGCTTCGGTCAGACGCACAACCGTGACGGTGCACGGCGCCTCAAGCGCAATCTGCATCGTATTTTTGCTGGCGCCCGGTCCACTCCCGGCGTGCGCTCCAACCACAATGTGATCGACTTTGTTGGAGTGGGCAAATTCCAGAATTCCAGCCGGGATGTTGCGCGATTCGATCAAATGGAACGTCACTTTACCGCGCGGCAGCTGCAGTGGTTCCGCCCACGTGCGAAGCTCGGCCATCCGGTTGACGTGGATGTTGTCCCCATCCTCATTGACGTTTTCATCGATCGCAATCAGTGACGTCTGCATCACGTTGAGGCATGCAAGCCGGGCGCCTGGCATATTGGCCAGAGCCGCAACTGCTGCTTCCTGCAGGGGCTGGCGCAAGTCATCGGATAGATCGATGGCGACCAGAATGATTGGCGCCCGCGGCGGCGGCTTCGTGGCGCTCGCCTGAATGGCCTGCATCGTTTTGCGCACCCGCATGCGCTTTCGGAAGGCCGTCTTGAAGTTGCTGCGTTCCAAACGCTCGCCGCGCTCGGTCACTTCAACAAGATCCAGGTTCCGCAACTCGAATGCCATTTCCTCAGCGTTCGTGAAGCGGTTTTCCGGCATCGGATCGATGCACTTCAATATGATTTCCTGCAAGGCAGGCGAAATCTCAGGCCGCAGCTTACGTGGCGGCACAGGATCGCGCCAAACGCGCTGTCGCACGTACTTGATTTTGCTTGGCGCACCAAACGGCAATTCCCCGGTGGCCAGCTGATAGAGCATCGCGCCGAGCGCAAAAATATCGCTCCGCTTATCAGAGCGGATCATGAGCAGCTGTTCCGGCGCCATGTACTCGGTGGTGCCGGTCGGCTTGTGGAATTGCTCGTCCAGAAGATCGGGCAGCTTTTCGTGGCGCGACAAACCAAAGTCGATAATCACGGCTTCGCCGGTTGGGCGGAACAGGATGTTGGCCGGCTTCAAGTCAAGATGGAGAACATGCTGCTGGTGCAAGTCGCCCAGCGCATCGGCGATGGACGCCGCCAATGCCGTCAATTCATCCAACGGAATCACCTCGCCACCCATCCGCTTCTGCAAGGTGGCGCCGGCAATGTATTCCATGACGATATACGGCTGGACCGTAAACGCCCCATTGGCCACCAGCTTGGGCACATGAATGCCCTTCAGCTCGGCCATGATCATCTGTTCGACCTCAAAGCCGATCAGCAACGACAGATCGCCCTCGTAGTCGAGAAACGGCACTTTCATCACAATCGGAAAGTCGATGTCGGGGTGGGTTACACTCCAGATCGCAGCCATGCCGCCGCGATGCAGACGCTCTTGGAGCACGAAACCGTCGAGCGTCATGCCAGCATTGAGCTGGGCCTTGGCCATATGTATTAACTCCCGGTGGTGAGCCGCACCGCCAGGGCATGCGGTAATTTCTGTGCGGTTATCTTGCGCGCTGTCAAATCGGCATCATAAGGAACCCGGACATAGGTTAGACGGCTCGTGGCCGTATCAAAAAGGCCATAACATGCCGCAGGGTTACGATCACGCGGCTGGCCGACGGCGCCAAGCACCGCAATCCACCGGCGCTGCATCAGCAACGGCATCGGCTGGCCCGAAATCGGCCGGTGCGCTTGCGGCAATTGCGACGCGTTTTCGTTAAACAGTGCTGGCATGTGCGTATGACCGCAAAATGTCACACGTTGCGCGGTTGCCCTGAACCCTTGAAATGCTTCGCGCGGCCCGAGCGTATAGATCCAGTCCTGCGGCGAGCAGGCGCTGGCATGCACGTAAAGCCTATCATCCTGATGCAGATCGAGCGGCAAGTCCTTGAGGAATGTCCGGTGTTCATCCTTCAGCTGGAGGCGCGTCCAAGCGATGGCGGCGCGTGCGATTGGATTGAGCGAAACATCGTCCCGGAAAATCGCTTCATCGTGATTGCCCATCACGGCAAGCGCGCCCTTATCGACCATCCCGGCCACCGTCTCCACCACCCACACGGGGTCAGGGCCGTAACCGACGAGATCACCGAGGAACACATAGCTCTCAGCGTCTTCCTTGGCCGCGTCATCGAGGCATGCGGTCAGCGCCTCACGGTTGGCATGAATGTCAGCAAACAGGGCGATCAGCATGATAGGTTCGACTCCACCTCCTCAGATAGCATCCAAAACCGCGTCCTGCGCCAAGGATGGGCCGTGTTCCGCTGTCGCAGGAGCATCGGCGGCTATGGGCACGCGGAACGAAAACACGGCTCCCTTACCGGCTTCGCTCGTCACCCAGACCTCGCCGCCAAATTCCTGCAAGATCTGCCGGCAGATCGGTAATCCGAGCCCCGTGCCCTGGGGCTTGTCCGTCAACGTGTTCCCTGCCTGCTGGAAGCGCTCGAAAATCTTTTCCTGATCCTGTGCGGCGATTCCTTGGCCATTGTCGATCACATCAACCCTGATGAGACCATCCTCCTGCCAAGCCTTGACGGTCACGAGGCCATGATCTCGGTCGCAGAATTTGACCGCATTCGATACCAGATTGACGATGACTTGCGTGAAGCGGTCGCGATCAATGCGGACCGGTTCTAGCTTTTCGGCGATCACTGTTCGTAGTTTCGCCGATGCCGATTTGGCGAACAGGCCGCTGGTCGCCGCGAGTGCTTGCTCGATCACTGGCTTGGGATCGGTTACTTCAAACACCCACTGCGTTGTGCCCGCTTCCATCTTAGCAAGATCGAGAATGTCGTTGATCAGCCGGCTCAGCCGTTCGCTTTCAAGAACGATGATCGAAATGAATTCCTGGCGCTCCTCCAGTTCGATATCGGGGTTATCGCGCAGGATTTCGCTAAACGAGCGGATCGACGTCAGTGGCGTGCGGATTTCATGGCTGACGGTGGCCATGAAGTCGTCTTTCAACTTGTCGAGTTCGCGCAGCCGCACATTGGCGCCCTGAAGTTCAGCGGTGGCCGCCTCAAGTTCGCGGGATTTGCTTTCAAGGCGGCGCGAGTAGACAACCAGCTGTGACGCTTCGTCGAGAATGCGCGTGACTTCATCGAGATCCTGCATTTCCTCGCGCAGCACGGATGCGACCATGATCCGCGCTGACGCCGCCCCAATAACGCCAGCCAGTTGCCGTTTGACGAAAGAAACGACGTCTGAGTCCGCCGGTCCGTGCAACACAAGTGTGCGGCCGTATTCCTTCTCAAAGCGCGCGAGAGCGGTTTCTGTGCGGGCAGCTCCGAGAAAGCGCGCCAAGAGCGACCAGAGCTCGTCGGCACTCGCACGACCCCGCCACTCGCCACCGTTACCCTGCGACTGCTTGAATGCATCGACGAAATGAACAGCCTGGCTGCGTTCGAGCATCGATTGGCTGGTGAACAATGAAACACCCGCAAGCAGCGCAACGTTGAACACCATCGTCCAGATCGTGGCGTGCGAAATAGGGTCTAGCCCCTCTAGTCCAAACAACGCGTATGGCTTGAGAAGTGCCAGCCCGTATGGCCCGTGATCGGCGAAGCTGGCGGACAACCAGCCGGAGCGGGCAAACGATGGCAGCAACAGTGTGTAAGTCCATAAGGCAAAGCCGCCAGCAAGGCCTGCCAGCGCTCCGGCTTTGGTGGCGCCCTTCCAATAAATCCCAGCGATGATGGCGGGCGCGAATTGCAGAACAGCCACGAATGAAACGAGGCCGATGGTCACCAGCGCGTACGAAGTGCCAAGCGTGCTTGCGTACAGATACCCAAGAAACAGTACCAGCAGGATCGTGCCGCGCCGGATAGCCAGCAGGATACCGGTCAAATCATCGCGCATACGCATGCGCAGCCAATCCATCCGCAGCAATAGCGGCATAACGAGATCGTTCGACACCATCGTCGCCAGTGCTATCGCTTCCATGATGATCATGCCGGTCGCCGCCGACAGGCCGCCAATAAACGCCAGAAGTGCCAATAGCGGCTGCTGATCTTTCATTGCAATGGTCAGCACAAACGTATCGGGCTTGACGCTGCCATCGGGGAACATCAGCAAGCCCGCGAACGCAACCGGCAGCACAAAAATGTTGATCAGCAGCAGGTACAGCGGAAACAGCCACATCGCCTTCTTCAAGTGGCGCTCGTCGATATTTTCGACCACAACCACCTGAAATTGCCGCGGCAGAACGACGATTGCCGCCATCGACAAGATGGTCAGGGTGATCCAGCTGACATGGCCGCTGATGCCATTGATGGTGAACAAGCGCTTCAAATCAGGACTGGCTTCGGCGCGCGCAAAAATATCGGAAAACCCATTGAACAGACCAAAGGTCACAAACAAGCCGACGCTCAAGAAGGCAACCAGCTTTACCACCGATTCAAAAGCAATGGCCGCAACCATACCCTCGTGGTGCTCGCTCGCATCAATGTGCCGGGTGCCAAAGACGATGGCGAACGAGGCCATCAAAAGTGTGACGTAGAATTCGGTATCATGCAGCAGCGAGGTGCCGTTGACATCCTGGGGCATGATGATCGACGGGTAGCCCTGCAGGATCGAGAAACTCGTCGAGATAGCCTTGAGCTGTAGCGAGATATAGGGCGGAATGCCGATCACCGCGATGATGCTGACCAGCGCGCCGAGTGCAAAGCTATTGCCGTATCGCGAGGCAATGAAGTCGGCAATTGAGGTGATGCGGTTGGCCTTACTGATGCGGATGATCTTGCGGATCACCATCCACCCGATAATGAAGGTCAGCGTTGGGCCTATATAAATGGGCAGAAAGCCAACGCCGGTGGTTGCCGCCCGCCCGACAGAGCCAAAAAATGTCCACGACGTGCAGTAGACCGCAATTGACAGTGCGTAGACATAAGGGTTGGCAATGACGCTTCGCCCGGCATCGGCCCGCTTGTCGCAATAATAGGCGATTGCAAACAGCAGCCCGATATACAGGAACGATACGGAGATGATCACGCTGCTGCTAAGCATCGGCATGTCCATCCACGCTGGCCGGCGCCAAAGGTTCGACGTCGGCTTGCCGGTTTTCGCGCGCCGCGAGTTCATCCAGCCGCATGCGCCGGGTGATGGCCAAGGTAAAGCCGATAAGACCAGTCCAGACCAGGAAGATATAGAGGTACAGCGACGGTATGCCCGCAACGCGGTCCGGATGATTGAAGAGCACCAACACGGGCGGCACCAACATCACGCCGCCCAGCAGAAACAGAGCGATCTGACGCTCCGTATTGCGGCGTTGCTTTAGCATCTTATCTCCCCCGCACTCATCGACACGCCATACCCGCAACGCGCCGCCGCCTACGTCGCGGCGCTTTCACTGCTTGGCTCGGCTTTCGATTGTGCAAGCAGACCAGCGACACGCTCAAGGGTGTCTTTGGTCGAAAAGGGCTTGGTGATGTAGTCGTCCGCCCCGAGCGATAATCCCTTCTCGCGTTCGACGTCGCGTCCGCGGGCCGTCAACATGACAATGCGGACGTCAACGCAGTCGGCCATCGACTTCACCCTTTGGCAAACCGTAAAGCCGTCAATCTTCGGCATCATCACATCAAGCAGCATCAGATCGGGCTTTTCACGTGCCACTTCAGCCAAGGCCTCTTCGCCGTCTTTGGCGGTTCTGACCGAGTAACCAGCCTTGGTCATCAGAAACTTAAGCGACAAGAGGATGTTGGGTTCGTCATCAACGATGAGAATTTTGGCAGGGCTGTTCATGGCGTTTCCGGGGTCGCGAGGTTTGGCTTCAAGTCTTTTGGGTGACTCGTTTTCGCAACGCTATGCCGTTTGCGCCTGAAGGTGAAGTAAACGTTGTGCTGCACCACACAATGACGTTTTGTCAGATCTCCTGCCGGGTTGGCAAAACGCAGGTTTTAAAGCTTGGATCGAAGATTGGGGCTGTGGATTTAGCCCTGTTGGCCCGGCCTGCCCCAGGGCCTGCGAAGCAGCCGGCGCGGGCCGGGCTGCCCCGATCAATCAAAGCCCCTACTTGCTGGCGCCGACGCCATAGGGTGCTGCCCTGGCATTTCCAGCAACCTGCCCGTCGGCATAGAAGTCGTACCGGTAACCAACAGTAAAGAACAGGTCGGTGGCCGTTTCCTCGATGCCATTGAGCGTGGTGTTGGTCCATTGCGCACCAACTTCGAGTTCCAGGCTCCAATCGCGCGTCACGTAGTAGTTGAACAACACGGACGGCAGCACCGAGTACTCCTCAAGATCAGTTGTATCTCCCGTCCGGTAGCCGAGCCGCAAACGCGGGTTGATTTTCAGGCCATCCATCAGCGGATACCGGGCGCTGAGATCAAGCACATACTGTTCCGATTGATCGAGGTCGGCAAAGCGCACGCCGGCGATCAACATGTCTTCGTTTTCAAATACATTGTTGCCGATGATCTGCGCTGAATAGAAAAACTCGTTTCCAGTGCTCGTCGTCGCATCGACACCACCGGACGCTGGCGTGCCGTCAAGGTTGGTGACCGTCACGTCGCCGCTGGCCTGAAAGGTGCTGTTGATCGGCCGCGAGAAGCCGAGTGACGCCGACGTGAATGATGCCGAGCGATCCATTGCCAGCTGCTCAATTTCGGCAATGCTCTTGACCTTCAACATTTCATAAAGTGTCGGGAAGCTCTGTCCCTGCAACGCCGTCCACGTCGAGAGATATGGCGACTTGCGATGTTCGAAGGCCGCCGTCACAATCGATTTGTCATCGAACGTCCACGACCCGTTCAACACGGCTGCATTGAGTTCGTTATAGTGAATATCGTAGTCCACTGTCGCAAATGCCGACTTATTGGCATCGAAGTAGCGCAGTTCTGCGCCGACAGCGCGCCGGTCGAGAATCGACCCATCGCGCTGTTCAATGGCGAATACGCTGGCATCCATTCCGCCGAGCAGAGGTCCAACATCTATGCTGGCGCCATAGAACAGCTTCTCATCTTCAAATGGCGTGTCGCGGCGGCGCTGAACCGGCGATCCCGCCACTGCGTTGAGCCGCACCAAGGGATCGGGTTGATAGGTGAGTACCGCACCGTCAAAGCGGCCGAGCACGCCGCCCGTGTTGCGCGTCTGCCGCCCTATACGCGCCTGAAGGTCCAAATCGCGAATGGTGGTGTCCAGGAACAGCGCGGCTACACCGACAATTTCCCGCTCATCGCTGCCAAAGCCATGTTCTTCGGTGCCTGAAAAGCGGAACTTTGATTTGAAGCCGTCGCCGCTCCACGTAGCGATCAGGTCGAGACTTGAGAGAAGTTCGTTCTGATGCACATCGTGCGCGTCGGCGGCTTCATTCACTGATCGCGGCAGAGACGGATCACGCAAGGTGCGGAAGCTGTCGTCACGAATATAGAACTGCGATGCGCTGCCCGATACGGTCCATGTCTGTTGCCCGCCGTTCTCAGCTTTACCATCCGCCGTCGAGCGCAACTTGGCCGTTGTCTCACCGTTGGCAGTGGCGATTGCAGCTAAGCGCTGGCGCACCCTATCCGCGCCCTCACCCACCGGATAGCGTTGAAGGTAGTCTTCATATTCGGCGCGCGCTTGCGCCGTTTGACCAGCGCGTTGGCGGGCCAGCGCCAGATATTCCTGTGCTTCGGCACTCGACGGCGTTTCCGGCCATTTCAGCACTTTGCTAAAAATCGCAATCGCCTTGTCGTAGTTTTCCTTTTTCATTGCCGCACGGCCTTCATCGATAGCCGCAGCCGCGTCGCGGATCTGCGCCTCAGACGCGGTTCCCTGCCCCTTGCCGCGCGCCCGCACTGACGGTGCGTCGACGAGTGCCGCTTCACCGTCGCGCGCCACTGTGGTCGACCAGGCCCCCATTGGCCCACGTGACGGCAGCACTGCTTTGCACGACGATGAAGGGCTTCCCCCAGAAATGGCAACAACGAGACTCTGGAAATCCCCACCCTGGCCGACTTCAAAATAGACCGGCTTTTCAAACTGGATAACCAGCACCGGGCCTGCGGCATTGCCGGCCTCAAAGTCGATGGCGCGGATCGCCGCCCGCTTGATCTCTGGTGCGCGCACGGATTCCCGGCGGGTCAAAATTTCAGCGGCCGCTTGCTGGCCGTCGATCGGCCGCAGCATGATGCGCAATTCTTGGCCCTGACCAGACGGGAAGTGGCTCATGTACCGGACGCGAAGATTAAAACCGATATTGAGCAGTGTGCAGCTCTTGGCGTTTGTAACTTGCACGCCAGAAAGCACCCGGTCCAAAGCCGGTTCGGCTGACGCTTGGTTCGGCGCCACCAATGCTGAAGCGAGGAGTAGGGTCGCTATCGCCCGATTGATCATAGTTCTGGTCACTCGTCCCAGCTCCCCGCTTTTTTGTGGCATGTTTCGCACGCTGCAGTCGTACGCGGATGATCGTTTGGCTTGCCCTCTGCGATCACACCGTTGTGGCAAGTCGCGCAGCCGCCCGTAATTCCGGTATGGCTGAATTTTGCACCGTCGAACGTCGTCGTGCTGCGGTGGCACGTTTCGCAGGCTTGTGTCGTCGGCACGTGGTTGTTGCCTTTGCCTTGTGCCGTCGTGCCGTTGTGGCAGCTGGCGCACCCAGACGTGATGCCAGTGTGCGTGAACCGCGCGCCTTCAAACGTCGAGGTGCTCTTGTGGCAGCTTTCGCACGGCGCTGACGTCACCACGTGGCCGTTGTTCTTGCCCTTCGCAGTTGTGCCGTTGTGGCAGCTGGCGCAGCCCGAAGTGATGCCGGAGTGAGAGAAGCTCGCCCCTTCAAACGTCGAGGTGCTCTTGTGGCAGCTTTCGCACGGCGCCGATGTCACCACGTGGCCGTTGTTCTTGCCCTTCGCCGTTGTGCCGTTGTGGCAGCTGGCGCAACCCGAAGTAATGCCGGAGTGCGAGAAGCTCGCTCCTTCAAACGTCGAGGTGCTCTTGTGGCAGCTTTCGCACGGCGCCGACGTCACCACGTGGCCGTTGTTCTTGCCCTTCGCAGTTGTGCCGTTGTGGCAGCTGGCGCAACCCGAAGTGATGCCGGAGTGCGAGAAGCTCGCCCCTTCAAACGTCGAGGTCGATTTATGGCAGCTCTCGCACGGCGCCGACGTCACCACGTGGCCGTTGTTCTTGCCCTTCGCAGTTGTGCCGTTGTGGCAGCTGGCGCAACCCGAAGTGATGCCGGAGTGCGAGAAGCTCGCCCCTTCAAACGTCGAGGTCGATTTATGGCAGCTCTCGCACGGCGCCGACGTCACCACGTGGCCGTTGTTCTTGCCCTTCGCAGTTGTGCCGTTGTGGCAGCTGGCGCAACCCGAAGTGATGCCGGAGTGCGAGAAGCTCGCCCCTTCAAACGTCGAGGTCGATTTATGGCAGCTCTCGCACGGCGCCGACGTCACCACGTGGCCGTTGCCTTTGCCCTTCGCAGTTGTGCCGTTGTGGCAGCTGGCGCAACCCGAAGTAATGCCGGAGTGCGTGAACTTCGCGCCATCGAACGACGTCGTGCTCTTATGGCAGCTCTCGCACGGCGCCGACGTCACCACGTGGCCGTTGCCTTTGCCCTTCGCCGTTGTGCCGTTGTGGCAGCTGGCACAGCCCGTCGTAATACCCGTGTGCGTGAACTTGGCGCCATCAAATGAAGTGGTTGACTTGTGGCAGCTTTCGCAGGGCAGCGTCGTGACTACGTGGCCGTTGCCTTTGCCTTTAGCCGTCGTGCCATTGTGGCAGCTGGCGCAGCCCGTCGTAATACCCGTGTGCGTGAACTTGGCGCCATCAAATGAAGTGGTTGACTTGTGGCAGCTTTCGCAGGGCAGCGTCGTGACTACGTGGCCGTTGCCTTTACCTTTGGCCACCGTACCGTTGTGGCATGCCGCACATCCGTTGGTGATGCCTGCATGGGTAAACTTAGCTCCCGAGAACGATGTTGTATTCTTATGGCAGCTTTCGCACGCCAGGGTCGTTACGACGTGATCCTTCGACTTACCCTTCGCGATTGTGCCGTTGTGACAGCTTGCGCAACCTGACGAAATTCCGTTGTGCGTGAACTTGGCACCGGAGAACGATGTCGTGTTCGTATGGCAGCTTTCGCACGCCAAGGACGTAACGATATGGTCTTTCGACTTGCCCTTAGCTGTCGTGCCATTGTGACAGCTTGCGCAGCCTGACGAAATTCCGCTGTGCGTGAACTTTGCACCGGAGAACGACGTCGTATTGGTGTGGCAGTTCTCGCATGCAAATGCCGTAACGATATGGTCTTTCGACTTACCCTTAGCTGTCGTGCCGTTGTGGCACGTGGCGCAATCCTTGGTGATCCCGGAGTGACTGAAAACGGCATCCTTAAATGACGCAGTGTTCTTGTGGCACGTTTCGCATGCGAATGCCGTCACGACGTGATCTTTTGACTTGCCCTTGGCGGTCGTACCGTTGTGGCAGGATGCGCAATCCTTGGTGATGCCGGTGTGATCCATCTTGGCATCGTCGAACGTCGCCGTGTTCTTGTGGCAGGTCTCGCACGGGGCGGCCGTCACCATGTGGGTCTTGCCCTTGCCCTTGGCGGTCGTACCGTTGTGGCAGGAGGCGCAGTCCTTGGTGATGCCGGTGTGATCCATCTTGGCGTCGTCGAACGTCGCCGTGTTCTTGTGGCAGGTCTCGCACGGGGCGGCCGTCACCATGGGTCTTGCCCTTGCCCTTGGCGGTCGTACCGTTGTGGCAGGAGGCGCAATCCTTGGTGATGCCGGTGTGATCCATCTTGGCATCGTCGAACGTCGCCGTGTTCTTGTGGCAGGTCTCGCACGGGGCGGCCGTCACCATGTGGGTCTTGCCCTTGCCCTTGGCGGTCGTACCGTTGTGGCAGGAGGCGCAAGTCTTGGTGATGCCGGTGTGATCCATCTTGGCGTCGTCGAACGTCGCCGTGTTCTTGTGGCAGGTCTCGCACGGGGCGGCCGTCACCATGTGGGTCTTGCCCTTGCCCTTAGCGGTCGTACCGTTGTGGCAGGAGGCGCAATCCTTGGTGATGCCGGTGTGATCCATCTTGGCATCGTCGAACGTCGCCGTGTTCTTGTGGCAGGTCTCGCACGGGGCGGCCGTGACCATGTGGGTCTTGCCCTTGCCCTTGGCGGTCGTACCGTTGTGGCAGGAGGCGCAGTCCTTGGTGATGCCGGTGTGATCCATCTTGGCATCGTCGAACGTCGCCGTGTTCTTGTGGCAGGTCTCGCACGGGGCGGCCGTGACCATGTGCGTCTTGCCCTTGCCCTTGGCGGTCGTACCGTTGTGGCAGGATGCGCAATCCTTGGTGATGCCGGTGTGATCCATCTTGGCATCGTCGAACGTCGCCGTGTTCTTGTGGCAGGTCTCGCACGGGGCGGCCGTGACGATGTGGGCCTGCGATTTGCCGCGCGCCTTGCTGCCGTCGTGGCAGTTCGCGCAACCGGAGCTGATGCCGGCGTGATCAAACTGTGACGCGGTGAACGCCACCGTGTTCTTGTGGCACGTTTCGCACGGCGCGTTGGTTGGCGTGTGCGTCGCAGACTTGCCACGGGCGTGCGTTCCGTTGTGGCATGTAACGCACGCGCCCTTTGTCTCTCTGTGATCGTAGCGCGGCTTATCCCAGCCGCGCGCCGAGTGACAGGATTCACAGCGGTCGGTTGTTGGCGGATGTCCGTTCGGCTTACCGGATGCAGCCGAACCGTTGTGGCAAGAACTGCAGCGTTGCGGTGTGCCCTTGAATCGCCCGCCGACATGGCACGACGCACAATCAGCAGCGGAATGCGCGCCAATGAGCGGAAATCCAGTCGCGGTATGATCGAAGCCGCTAGTTGCAGCTGGCTGAGCGAGGGCTGAAGGTGAGGATAATAGGCAAAGGATGCAAAGGTGAACAAATAGAAGCGCGGCGATTGTTTTCGCGGCTTTCATCTCATCCCCCTTATCGTCACCATCGTGCCTGACCGGACTGCGCCAAATGCGCAAAGCTCGGGAAGTTCTCGAATATTGCCGCGTGCACTTTGGTTCGCCTTCCGCCCGATCCCCCGGGCGAACCAACTGATGCGCCGGGCATTTCCGGCGTTGCGAGCCTTGTTGGCGCCCGCTCTGCAAAATGACACTTCCGTAATGCCAAAATCGATTTATTTGCCGGCATTCCAGCCGCTTGCGAAGACAACGCCGGGACCTTCCAATTATTCCTCAAAGCACCCGTTCAGCGGTGCGTTTGCCGCGCAATTTGTGCTTGGTGCACATAGTGTTGCAGTCAGACGCCTCCGCTCACTGGCGGGCCCGGCGTTGACGGAATGTTTCTGTGACGTGACACGTTTCGCAGTTGCGCCCGAACGCACCACGATGCGCGTCATCTGCGCTATGGCAGGCGTAGCAGGTGGAGGGGGCCGTTACCTTGGCCGCCCCCTTGACGGTGTGACAAGAGTGGCACTGCAGACCTTTGTGGGCGCCGGTCAGCGGATACTTGGTTTCCTTGTCGTGATTGAAGCGCCAGAGCGCAAAACCGTTGGGGTTATGGCACCGCCCGCACGCGGCCCCCAAACGTCCTTCATGCGTTTTATCTTTGTGGCAACTCTCACAGGCGCGCGGCGTGTCCTTGTAGGTCTCTGTCCGGTGGCACTCTTCGCATGGTACTGCGGCATGCAGCCCAATCAGCGGGAACCGCGTCAAATCGTGATCAAAGGCGACCTTTTTGCGCCATCCGGTTTCCGCGTGGCAGGACTCACATTTGCTGCCAAGCTGACCCTTATGCGGGTCATTCTTTTTGTGACACGAGACACATGTCACGGCCAGCTTCTCCTTGTAGAGATCGCCCTTGTGGCAGGCATCGCACTTGACGGTCGTGTGTTCGCCCTTGAGCGGAAATTTGGTCGATTTGCTATGATCGAAGTGGGTTTCCTTCCACTTCTTCGACGCGTGACATGTTTCACATTTTGAGCCGTAACGGCCACCGTGGGGGTCTTGCGCCTTGTGACAATCAATGCACGCGCGCGGCAAGTTTTTGTAGCGCTCTCCGATGTGACACCCGGCGCACTGCACGTCTTTATGGGCCCCTTCCAATGGAAATTTGGTCTTGGAATGGTCGTAGGTCTTCTGCTTGCGCCACGTGTCTTCGCTATGGCACCGGCTGCAATCTTCACCAAGATCACCCTTATGCGTGTCATCCTTTTTGTGGCACCCAATGCATGTCAACGCCGCCGCGCGATAGAGCTTCCCCGCTTCGTGACAGCCTTCGCAGCGCGTTTGCCGGTGAGCCCCTTTCAATTCGAAATCAGTTTGATTGTGATTGAAGGTCTGCTTATCGAACTGGACAATATTTTCCTTCCGTCCCTTGTGATCTGTGTGGCAGTGCTTGCACTCAACAGTCACAATATCGGCGCGGCGGCCGTGCATGCCCTTTTTGTCCACGATGTCTTTGGCAACGTCCTTATGGCAGTCGAGGCATAGCCGGCGCTGACTTTCCTTGGAGAAGGACTCGTGACAACTTTCGCAGGTTTTCTCGTATTTCGCGTGACCTTCAATCACGTCGCCCGGCATCACCAACTTTTCAAACAGGCTCTGGCTATGCGCGGTATTAGCCGCCAGTAGCAACGACGTCACAAGCAACAGCAGTATTCGAAGGGCCGCCCGCATGTGTTCCGGCTCACTTCAATACTGATGAACGGCAACGATATGCATCACGACCGTCACGGCCAGCAGCACGAACAGCGGCATATGCAGAACATGCCAGAGCGCGAACAACCGCTCGAAAAGTGCAAGCTTCTGCGCCTTCCGGATGGCTGCGAAATAGGTGCCGAGATGCCCATGAACGAGCTTCATGCGGTCGCGCCGCTGCCGTCTAGACCAGCTTTGCCGGAGCCCTTGCGCCGCCACTGCGGCGTCCACTAACCGCGTCATCCGGCGGCGTTCCCGGCGTGTCCGGCTGCCAATTGTTATCGCCATCCACAGCCCGCCAAGCGCCGACGCCGGCAGGACTGATGCGCGCGCGTTGAACACCTCAAGCTCGGAAAACACGCCCGCGTTGTCTTGCGTATCCAAACCAATTTGCTGCTTCAGCGCATCGACATCGTCCAGAATATCACGCGCCTCGGCCCGCTTACCGTAGAGCCCGCGATGGATTTGCGAGTAAATGTAGCGCCCGGCAATACCACTCGCCACCACCGTTAACATGGTAAACAGCGCCAAGCGGCTGTTCAAAGATCCGAGCTTAAAATTGCAGTGGAGCACGATCAATAGCGGCCCGAGGATGCCCAGAACCATATGAATTCTGAACCACGACGCCACGCGCCCGAGCCCGTGCAAAATACGAAAGCGCTTTCTGAGCGGGTAAAGGATCAGCACCAGCATGATCACGCTACCGGCAATGCCCAGCCAATAACCGATGCCCTTTTCGGCTGTCCAATAGCCTTCCTCACGCACCATCCAGGCGTAGCCGAGAACGGCCGTCACCAGCAGCCCAAACAAAATTGGCCCGAATTGCAGCAGCGGCCGCGTCAGATAGTGCGAAAACCGTGCGCCTGTTTTGCCGGTCGCATCAGCAGCTTTGCCGGCTGTGCGCGGCAAAGGCGGCGGCGTTGCGACTGCCGTCAACGTGTCAGCAGCACCGGCAACGCGGTTCCAGTAAACTTCCATAGAGCTTGAATTGGACAAAGCCATCCCCCGACATGCGCTCAGCGCAAAAGCCGATAGCCGCTTGGCATCAAAATCCAACTGGTATCAGGCATTCGTCGCTATATTGGGTATGCGATCGAGCCGGAAGCATTCCTGAAAGCACTGAAATCGTGTCACCAGTGAGGCAACGCAAATATCGACCATCGTTTACCAACCGCCACGGTGCAGGCCGCAACCGGCCAATTTCCAAAAAAACACTTATTGAATGGGCCTTTTCTGCAGTTGGAATAAATCCTCAGCCGATCCGTTCTCTCTCTGGGTATGCATCGAGCCGGCAAATGGTCTGTTGTCAAACGTGGTCCTTGGCCACTGCAGATGGCAGCGTTGAGTGTTGCTGGTTCTTGAGTAGTAACGGTTGACAATCCGGCTGCCGCTTCACATTCTGAATGTGTTGAGATCGCGGGCCAACCGCTGAGTTTGCGCTGAACGCTTTCGCGTCAGATCGCGCTCAAGCTTCAGCCGGCCGCCGCCGCAAGCCGCCAGAGACAGCGCTGAATTCGTTTTCAACGGAGATATCGTCGAGAGATGAGCCTCGATCCTGTCATCGCCTTTTATGCAGCTCCCCTTGTCGCGATTTGGAGCGTGTATCTGATCAAGCGGCGGCGCACTGAGTTCCGCAGCCTCAATGCACGAGAGGAAGCCATAGCCGCTGGCCTCAGCGAGCCAACGTCCCTGCATCCGGTCATCGACTCAGCTTTATGCGTCGGCTGCAAAGCCTGCCTTAACGCCTGTCCGGAAGGCGATATTCTCGGCCTCATCCGGGGCAAGGCGGAACTTGTCGAACCATCCAACTGCATCGGCCACGGCGCATGCAAAACCGCCTGTCCGCGCGGTGCGATCTCGCTGGTGTTTGGCAGTGAAAAGCGGGGCGTGGATTTGCCGGTCGTCGGGCCCGACTTCGCAACCAATGTGCCCGGAATCTATATTGCCGGGGAACTTGGCGGCATGGGTCTTATTCGCAATGCCGTCGAGCAGGGCCGCCAGGCCATGCAGTCGATTGTCGCGCAAGGCAAAGCCAAACGCCCGGGAATGCTCGACGTGGTGATTGTCGGCAGTGGACCGGCTGGCATCGCGGCAAGCCTTGGCGCTATGGAAAAGCGTCTTCAATTCGTGACACTGGAACAAGACGCCTTCGGCGGCACCGTCGCGCACTTCCCGCGCGGCAAGATTGTGATGACGGCGCCCGCCGAATTACCGATTGTCGGGCAGATGAAATTCAAAGAGGTGAGCAAGGAAAAGCTACTCGCCTTCTGGCACAAGGTGATGCGGGATACGGGACTGAAGATCAACGACCAGGAGCGGGTCGAATCTGTCACGGCCATCGACGGCGGGTATGCGATCAAGACAACGCGCGCCCAATACCAGACGCAATCGGTTTTGCTTGCCATCGGCCGCCGCGGCACGCCCCGGCGTCTCGGGGCGCCCGGCGAAGAACTACCGAAAGTCGTCTACCGGATGGTCGATCCGGAACAATACCGCGGCCAACACGTGCTGGTTGTTGGCGGAGGGGACAGCGCGCTTGAAGCCGCGTCCAGCCTCGCGGACGAACCCGGAACAACCGTCACACTCTCTTATCGCAGCGATGCCTTCGCACGCGCCAAGACGAAAAATCGCAAGCGCGTCGAAGATGCCGAGTTGGAGGGGCGGATCAACGTGCTGCTTTCCTCAACCGTTAGCGCCATTCACCCCGATCATGTCGAGTTGAAGCACCGCAACGCACCCGTGGTTCTCCGCAACGATGCCATCATCGTTTGCGCTGGTGGAATCCTGCCAACTGATTTCTTGAAGAGCATGGGTATAACCATTGAGACCAAACATGGAACAGCTTGACCGCAGCCTCCGCTGTCTTCGCATATGTTTGTGTGCGGCAATCGCGTCCGGCTTCATTTCTGGCAACGCCACCGCGCAAGACGCGGCAAAGCCCACCGCCGATCCGGCCCTGGCAGCAGCCTTGCGCTCGGGATCATACAAAGAAGCCGTGCGGCTGCTTGAAACGCGGGCCAAGGGAGGCGATCGCGACGCCCAATATCAACTGGCGTCTCTGTATCGCGCCGGCCGTGGCATGGAGACCAACGACGCTGCGGCATTCAAATGGATGCAGGCCGCAGCGCGCCAGGGACATGTCAAAGCCCAATACAGTCTGGGTGCCATGTATCTCTCCGGCCGCGGTAGCGCGGTTGATGTTGACGCGGGCAAATCGTGGCTGCAGAAGGCCGCGGCTCAAGGCCATGAGCAAGCCATCCGTCTGCTCGCCGAGGCGGCCAACACTCATAAAAGCCCAGCCAAGCCAGCGACGAAAACCGAGGCCTCCCGCATTTCCGCAACGGCATCACAGAATACCGCGCCATTGCCGCCTCTTGATCCAAATATCGTCAGCAACACTGACGCCTCACGCGCGGCCAGTGCTATGCCCCCTTTTGTTGAAGCGGCTTGGCGCGGCCAAATCAAAACCGTGCAGCGCTTTCTCGATGCCCATGTCGATCTCGAACAGAAGGATCGCGCCGGCAATACCGCGCTCAGCATGGCAGCCGCGGGCGGCCACCTTCCTGTCATCGAAGCGCTGCTTCAAGCGGGTGCAAAGGCCGATAGTGCCAACGCAAACGCCGAAACACCGCTTATGCACGCGGTGAACAAGGGCAAGGCCGACGCAGCGACGCGCCTGATCGCAGCCAAGGTGAACCTGAACGCCCGGACAACGAAGGGCGCTTCGGCCCTCGATTTGGCGGTTAAAATCTGCAATGCACCGGTCACAACAATTCTACTGCGGGCCGGTGCTATTGCTGCCGCGTCACCGAATGGCGAGACGCCGCTGATGCGGGCCGCGGCCCGCTGCGACGCGGCCGTCGTTGCAGCGTTGGCCACCTCAGCAGACGTGATCAACGCCCATAACGATCAGGGCCAATCAGCATTGTGGATTGCGGCCGACCAGACCAACAGCAGCGCCATTCAAATACTCCTCCAGCGCGGCGCTGACCCGGCGCAAACGGATGCTGGCGGCGACACACCGCTGATGCGCGCCTTGATCCGTGCCTCAGGCGATGCGGCACAAGCGCTGCTTGCCAAAAGCAGTGCACCCGATCACCAAAATGCCAGCGGCAACACGGCCCTGATGCTGGCTGCCAAATCTGGATTGTCGGCTGCAGCCGCCGCGCTCATCAACGCCAAAGCCGACCTCGACCGGCGCAACACTCTCGGCTACAGCGCCTTGATGCTGGCTGCAGAGCAAGGCTATGCCGAAATTGCCAAACAACTGATTTCGGCCGGTGCCGATCAGAGCCTGCGCAATAAGAAGCGTGAACAGGCCCGCGATATTGCACTCGCGTCAGGCCACGAAACCGTGCTGCAAGTTCTAAAATAGAGAGCCCTGCAGGGTATTGGGGGCAGGGTATTGGGAGACAGCTGCGTGCAGCCGTCTCCCCTAAACTCAAATTGGGCGTTCAAACTTTGGGCGTCTTCAAACCGGCGAATTGCCGATAAGCCTGATAGGCGTAGCTTGCATACATGACCGACGGGCCGGCACCCATATAGACCGCCATGCCAAGCGTCTCGAGCACCTCATCATCGGTCGCGCCTTGATCAACTGCCGCCTTCGCATGAAAGGCAATGCAATCGTCGCAACGTGTCGCAACGCCAATTGCCAGCGCAATCAGTTCCTTGGTCTTGGTGTCGAGAGCCTTCGGTGCGAGCGCTGATTGCGCCATGCTGGAGAAAGCTTTCATCACCTCCGGCGATCCGGTTCGCAGATCGCGCAGCATGGCACTCAAATCACGTGTCAGTCCCGGCCAATTGTCAGTGCTCACGCAAGTCTCCTCACAGGTTGTACGTCTCTGTCACGGCAAATCTTCATCAAAACTTTTCAGCTTATCGATGCCAAGCATCTGAAGCGCCAACTTCTCATAGAACGGCTCGGACTTGCCCATCCTGATTTTCCGCAAGAAGTACTTTTCAAAGCCTATTTTTGCCGCATGCACCCACTTGCCGGAAGCCGACCAATTGACGTTGCGCGGCGGAATCTGCGGCTGGGCCACGAACGCAACGCCGCCATCACCAAAGTCGGCGATACAGACCGCATTCCAGCTGCCCTGCGCATTGGGCCCACCGAATTTGACGCCTTCCATCTACTCCTTCTAGCTGTTATTGCGTATTTGCGCAAATACGAATAATATACACTCTCACCAACCGCGTCTGGAGCCCCTCGCATGTTCGGATTTTCTAAACCCACACCCGTCGATATCATGACGCCCAAGCAAGCCGAGGCTGGCCAACGCAAGGGAGAGATTTGCCTCGTTGATGTGCGCGAAGCTGGAGAATGGGCGCAAATGCGGGTGCCGGGCGCCATTCACGCGCCGCTCTCAACCCTTGAGTCGCGCTTAGCCACGCTGCCGTCCGGCCGCGCGATCGTGTTTTACTGTTTATCGGGTCAGCGCTCGGCCCGCGCCATTGGCCTGTGCAAATCGCTGGGCCTGCCGCACCAAACGCATATTGCGGGCGGTATCACAGCTTGGAAAGCGGCAGGGCTGCCGGTTGAAAAATAACTGGTCAGCCGGGACAGTAAATCTCGCGCAGTGTCTCCAGCACCCGCTCGATCTCAGAGCTGGCCAGCTGGTAATAAACGCGTTGCGCGTCTTTACGCGGCGTGATCAAGCCTTCAAGCCGCAATTGCGCCAACTGCTGGCTGGCGGCTTGCTCACGGATATCCAATCGCCCGGCGATTTCACCAACCGGCAGCTCCGCCTCGGCGAGCAAGCACAAAATGCGCAGCCGGACCGGGCTGGCCATGGCCTTCAAGAGCCGGGCAGCGTCCTCGGACGCTTCAATCATCCGCTCGGCTGGATCGGCGGCAGCTTTGCGTTTCTTAGCCGTAGTCTTCATGCCCATTTCATAATCAGATGTTCGCAAACACGCAACGACAATGTACCATTCACGCCGCAGTCCCTGCGACCAATGGGATCGCAGGCGCCCATCTTGATTTGGGTCAAGGATCTAAAATGCCAGGCGCGGCAGCAGTCACCGGCCAATGACCGGCTGACAGCAAAGGGCCGTACCAACGGCAATTGACGCGACGAAGATGAATTCGCGACGAAGAGGTGTGAACGCGCATGCTTGATTCTCCGAAAACGCCGCCCCCCGAATCCCCGTCGCGCGCCTCCTCCGGATTGCTGCACGAGCGCGTGCTCGAAATCCATCACTACACCGACAAGCTGTTCAGCTTCAAAACCACGCGCACATCTTCATTCCGCTTTCAAAGTGGTCAATTCACGATGATTGGTCTTGAGGTCAATGGCCGCCCGCTGCTGCGCGCCTACAGCATGACCAACGCTGTCTATGACGACAACCTCGAATTCTTCAGCATCAAAGTTCCCGATGGGCCACTGACATCGAAACTGCAAAACATCGCTGTCGGCGATACGCTGCTGGTTGGAACTAAGCCGACCGGCACGCTGATCATCGGCAATCTCAAACCAGCACGCCGCCTGTTGCTGCTGGCGACAGGCACCGGCTTTGCCCCGTTTGCCAGTATCCTGCGCGATCCCGAAACCTATGACATGTTCGAGACGGTAATTGCTGTCGAAGGCTGCCGCCAGGTCGCCGAACTTGAGTACGCGACACAGGTGGTCGTGGGTGTGCGCTCACACGAATACTTAGGCGACATGGCCAAGGACAAGCTGCATTACTACGCGACAGCCACCCGCGAACCCTACCATCATCAGGGCCGCATTCCTGACCTGATCGAAAACGGCAAACTTTTCGCCGACCTTGGCCTAGCCCCGCTTGATCTGGCAACTGACCGCGTCATGATGTGCGGTAATCCGCAAATGCTGGCGAGCCTCAAGGCACTGCTTGCTATGCGCGGCTTCACGGAAGGCAACAGCGGCACGCCCGGCGACTACGTCATTGAGAAAGCCTTTGTCGAACGCTGAGCGCGCGGCAACCTGTTATCGGGTAAAGCACATCGCCAGCGCCGACTGCCAGGGCGTGTAGAGACTGGAAAATCCAATCACCGCCATCGCCAGACCGGCAACCATCTGCAGTGACGCGCGCCCACCCAAGGCCTGTAACTTGGACACGCCATAACCTGCCGCAAGAACGGCCGGCAGTGTGCCAATACCGAACCCGGCCATGAACGTCACGCCGTGCGCAACAGAACCGGTCAGCGTTGCCGTGAACAGCGCGCCATAAACCATCGGGCAGGCATTGCCACCCCACAACATACCCAGCGCGAACGGCGCAACGCGCGGCCATCCCCTCAGCGGCGCGGTCAATCGCTCAATCGACTGCGAAACCAACACCGCGCCCTTATCGAACACGGCGACGCGCGGCAGCATACCCGCCATAGCAAGCCCCATACCCATCATGGCGACGGCTGCCGCCCACTGCAGCGTCCGGTATTTGGTGGCGATATCCGGTGTGATCAACGCCGATCCGAGATAGGCACCGGTTGCCCCAAGCAGGGCATAGGTCGTGATCCGTCCGGCTTGAAGCACGAGAAGGTACGTGAGCCGCTGCCGTTCGGTGTCGGGGCGCAGGAACAGCAGTGCGCTGCCGCAGATGCCTGAGCACATGGCGCCGCAATGGAGCGCGCTGGCGAGCCCCATCACCATGCCGCCGATCAGGGCTGTTTCAAAATTTGCCATGCGCTTGTTCTTGAGTGTTGCCACCCGCGGCCTCGCCGCCGGCCGATTGCGCGGCCGCCGCGTTGAGCGGTTCGCCGTCCTCGATCGCGCGCCAACCGGCGCCCTCTAGATCTTCAAACTGGCCGTCGCGCAGCGCCCACAAGAACGCTCCAAGCCCGAGCAAACCAAGCGACAGAGCGGCCGGTAACAACCAAGCGAGTGACGTCATCAGCCGTGTCCCCTTTTCGTTGCCGCAGTGGTGCCTGGGGCCTCAAGGGCCAGAGCCATTGTTCGTAACCGTACGGCATTGGCCGTTACGATTATCGACGACGTCGACATCGCAATCGCCGCAACCAGCGGCGTTACATACCCAGCCATCGCCAACGGAACGAACGCCAAGTTGTAGAGGATTGCAATGGCAAAGTTCTGCAGCGCCATGCGATGAGAGGCGCGTGCGACCATCAGCGTCTCAAGAACCGGATGCAGGTGTTCACCCTGGAAAACGGCGTCGGCCGCCGTCTGGCTGATATCGACGGCGGACGCTGGCGACAGGGAGGCGTGGCCAGTTGCCAACGCCGGCGCGTCGTTCAGACCATCGCCGACCATCAAAGCCAGATGACCCTGCTCTTTCAAGGCCTGGAGGCGGTCGAGCTTGGCATCGGGCCGCGCGCCGCCCTGCCAGCGCAGGAATCCAGCCGTCCGTGCGGCCTGTTCAACCGCTTCCGGCCTGTCACCCGACAACAACTCAACCGCGTATCCGGCTTTCTGCAGTTCGGCAACGGCCGCAATTGCGTCAGGACGCAATCGATCCTCAAACAGGAAGCCTATTGGATCTTGGCCCGCCTCAGCGAACCATAGCGACGCGTCCTGATGGCGATGCTGCGGCACGCCAACCCACTGCGCCGACCCGAGACGTGCTGGCGCGCCGTCCCCGTCCGCGACCAAGCCCGAACCGGCAACCTCGCGCACGCCCGCGCGCACTTCCACGCCGAGGCCGCGTTCACGCGCTTCACGCACCAGGGCTTGGGCATACGGATGGCGGCTGGAAACCGCCAGTGCAGCGGCGCTGGCCAGAACGCTATCGGCAATCGACTGCCCGTCGCTCAAACGTAGTTCACCAACCGTTAGCGTGCCGGTCTTGTCGAATACAATGGTATCGACTTCAGACAGGCGTTCCAGGCCGTCGGCGGCTTTGACGATAATGCCACGTCCGAACAGACGGCTGGTGGCCGCGACCTGGACCGCCGGGACGGCCAGCGCCAGCGCGCATGGGCAGGTGATGATCAGCACCGCAATCGCATAAGTCAGCGCCTGTTCCCACCCAGCGCCGGCAATCATCCAGCCAACGAACGTCGTCAGGCCGAGAACGTGAACGGCTGGCGCATAGAGCCTTGCAGCGCGGTCGGCAAGGCGCACATAGCGGCCACGGCTTTGCTCTCCGGCTAACATCAAGCGGGCAATCTCGGCCAGCAGCGTATTGTCATCGGTGGAGGTCGCTTCGATGTGCAGCGGCGCCGCGCCGTTGACGGTGCCAGCGTGTACCCGGTCGCCGGTTTGAACAAGCCGTGGCAGGGTTTCCCCGGTAATCAAGCTCTCGTCGATTTCACTACGCCCTGACGTCACGATGCCGTCTGCTGCGATCCGCTCGCCAGCTGCCGCGATCATGCGCATACCGGGCACAACCAGACGCGCCGGAATCTGCCGCGCTGCGCCGTCCTCACCGATGATGGTTGCGGTCATCGCTTTGAGACTAAGAAGATTCTCGGCCGCGCCCCGGCTCTTGGCGCGCATCTGCTCGTCAAGTGTGCGGCCAATGAGCAGGAAAAACACCAGCGTCACAGCTGCATCGAAGTACACCTGATCGGTGCCCCGCATGGTCTGGAACAGGCTCATCGCGGTTGCCAGGAGAATGCCAAGCGAGATCGGCACGTCCATGTTCAAGCGGCGGCCGCGTAACGCGGCTATGGCTGAAACAAAGAACGGTTGCGCCGCATAGGCGATGGCCGGCAGCGCAATCAACGCCGAGATCCAATGGAACAGGGTGGCAATCGAGTTGTCCATGTCGGACGCGTGTCCCGACCACACCGAAACCGACAGCAACATGATGTTGGCAGCGGCAAAGCCCGCCACGCCCACGCGGGGCAACAGGCTGCTGGTGCGAGTCGAATCGCCAAGGCCGTCATCGGCCAGTTCAGCTGAAGTGAAGCCCTCGCGCTTTAGAACGCCGATCAGATCGGTCGTGCTGGTGGACGGTGATTTAAACGTAACCAACACACGCCGCGCGCTGAGGTTGGCGCGGGCCGCCCCAACACCCGGTGATGCCTGTAGCGCTTGCTCGATTGTGCGCACACACCCGCCGCACATCATGTGCGGCACAGCCAGTGTCACGGTCAGCGTCGACGCAACGTCGTTCGCCGCAACCTCAGTGGTTCCGGTCGAGCGCGTGTCTACGACGGTTTCCATACCCGGGCCTTCGATTGGAAGACAACTGCAGCTTCAGGGTTGCGGCTGGCGCGGGCTGAAAGATCTAGGGTCCAAGTGCCATTAGCCAGGCCCGGCACAGCCACCTCATACCGCCCTGCACCCTTGTCTTCCAGGGTGACGGCGCGATCATAGGCATTCGTGGCCGGGCGGCCAACAGTTGCGGTCAGTGTCATACCCTCGACCGGTTTACCGTCGCGATCCTTCAGCGTCACGACCAGGGATCCAGCTGTAGCGTCGAAGCTCGCCGCTTGCGACCAGCCAAGCTGCTCTTGCGCGGCGCCATCGGCAATCCGCCGGTTGTAGGCCAACCCCTTGCGATACGAGTCTTGGGTTTCCAGGCCGCCGAAGGTCGAAACGGCCTGATAGATCATAATGCCATCGACAGCGGCAATTGTTACAAAAAAGCCAACCATCGCAACCAGCACCTTGCGGCCTGTAATACGGAATTCAGTCATCTTTTTTGTCCCGGTCTTTCTTGTCCTGGTCTTTCTTTTCCTGACCATGCTTGTCGTCGTGGTGCCGGTCGTGTTCCGGACCATGGAACGAGGTGTGGCGCGCGCTGTTAACGCCGGATGTCGTATCCGTCACCGTAATATCAAGCGGCGTCGATGTCCCGTGCAATTTTCCACGTGCATCGCGCGGCAGGGTCACAAATAGTTTCACAGCCCGCACGTCCGCCTGAGGAATCTCAATGACCGGGTCTGAGCCTTCAAATCCAATCATCGACGTGGCAATGCCTGGGATTCCGGATACCGCAATGCGAACCTTGCGCACGACTTCGGTCTTATTGGAAATCTTGATCGTGTAGCCATTGCGCAGACCACCGTCGCTCAAGGCCACATACTGCGGGTTGCGGTCAGCCAAGACGCTGATTTCAAGATCGGCGCGCGTGTACAAAGCCCAGCCCATCAAGCCGCAAACCAGCGCAATCACTGCACTGTAGAGAATTGTGCGCGGGCGCAACAGCTTCAGCCCTTCCCGCGGCGCCGCTGACGCACTGGCCAGATTGTGCTCGGTCGTGTAGGCGATCAAGCCGCGTGGGCGGCCGACCTTGTCCATGATTTCGTTGCACGCATCAATGCAAAGCGCACACTGGATACACTCGAGTTGCGATCCGTTGCGGATATCGATCCCCATCGGGCAGACGGCAACGCAGGCTTTGCAATCGACGCAATCACCGCGGCCTTCCCAACTTTGATTCTTTTTGTGCGGGCCGCGCGGTTCACCGATTGCTTCGCGATAAGACACAAGCAGCGAATTGCGGTCGAGCATGGCCCCTTGAATACGCGGCCAAGGGCACATGTAAATGCACACCTGCTCACGGGCGATGCCGCCGAGCAGGTAGGTCGAGAAAGCAAAAATACCGAGAAACGCGTAGGCAACAGACGGCGCCGTGCCATTGAACAGCTCAACCGCCAGGGTCGGCGCATCACGGAAGTAGAAGACCAGCGCGCCGCCGGTCGCCAAGCCGATCAGCAGCCAGGAAAGGTGGGTCGCCGTCTTTTTCCAGATTCTCTCGAAATTCCACGGCCCTGCATCGAGCCGGATGTGGGCGTTGCGGTCGCCCTGCCAAAACCGCTCAACGGCGATCATCAGGTCGGTCCACACCGTCTGCGGACAGGCATACCCGCACCAGACACGGCCGGCGACCGACGTCACCAGAAACAGCCCCAGAGCTGAAATCACCAGAAGTCCGGTCACATAGTAGAATTCCTGAGCCCAGATTTCGAGCGGCCCAAAATACAGACGCTGGTGGGCGAAGTCGAACAGAATGGCTTGATCCGGTAAGCCGGGTCCACGGTCCCAGCGGATCCACGGCACCAGATAGTAGACACCAAGTGTGAAAGCCATGATGGCCCACTTGACGTTACGAAACGTGCCTTTGGCAGCCTTTGGATAAATGTGCTGCCGGCTGGCGTAGGCCATTTTACCAGGGCCTGCGTCAACACCGGGCGTGAGGGACTTCTTGCGCGCAATGGCTTCGACATGGTGCTGCGTGACGCCCGGCGCAGCTTCCGAAATGAAGTCGTCGGGCGTCAGCTTCTTGTGGTCTTGCATTACGTTCATCACTCGCAGTCCGAGTTCAGCAAAACGGTCAAACGATCAAGATCGTTACTTTCCGCCGCCGAGCGAATGCACGTAGACAGCCAGCATCTTGACAGATACGGGGTCGAGGCGGGCATCCCAAGCTGGCATTATGCCGCCACGTCCGGTGCTGATGCTGGTGACAACGTTTTCTTGTCCGTTACCATACAGCCAGATGCCGTCGGTGAGATTGGGAGCGCCCAGTTCCTGGTTGCCCTTGCCGTCTGCACCGTGACACACCGCACAATTCTCGGCGAACACCGCTGCACCGCGACCGGCCGCCGTCTTATCGGCTTCAAGCCCCGACAGTGAACGAACGTAGTTTGCAACGTCGCCGATCTTTGCTGCATCGAGTGCACCATCCAAACCGAACCGCGGCATAGCGGAGTCACGCGTTTTGGCGTGGCCTGAACGAATGCCGTAGCTGATGGTCTGCTGGATGTTGTCGAGCTGTCCGCCCCAGATCCAATCGTCGTCGTTCAGGTTGGGATAACCGACCCCGCCCTGAGCGCCACGACCGTGGCATGCCGCGCAGTTTTCACCGAACGTCGCCTGCCCGCCCGCAAGGGCGAACTGAAGCAACTCGGGGTTCTTGCCGACATCGGCCAGCGGCGTCTGAGACAACGCTACCCGGTATTTGTCTTGAGCTGCCTTTGCGTCGGCAACTTCCTGAGTCACCGCCGCGCGCTGGCTGTAGTTCCAGTAGCCCTTGGTGTAATCGCTCATCGTCGGCCAGGCCGGATAAACCGCCCAATAGCCGATCGACCAGACAATACAGGCATACAAGACATACAGCCACCACTTGGGCAGTGGCTTGTTCAGTTCGCGCAGATCACCGTCCCAAACGTGGCCGGTAGTCTCTGTGCCGGTGACTTCATCAAAATGTTTATCAGAGGCCATGTGGTCACTCTACCGCTTCTGCTGAGGGTTGACGGTCTCGAGCGGCAGCCGTGCTGCGCGCTCGAACGAAGCCTTGTTGGACGGGCGAAACACGTAGATCGCCACGCCCGCTATGACGCAAAGGAACAAACCTGACGCCACGAGTTGAGACAGTGCTTGAGCGTATTCATATGTCATGACACACCGCCTCCTCAGCGCAGGTTAGGACCACTGGCGTCGTACTTCGTAAAGTCGACCAGCGTACCGAGCATTTGCAGATAAGCGACCACCGCATCGAGTTCGGTTGGACCTGCGCCCGCCGCGGTGTTGCCGTCGAACTTACGCACCTGCGCTTTTGGATAACGTGCAAGCACAGCCTTCGCACCCTTACTGTCGGGGGCAACCTGAGCTTCCAAATCAGCCTTGGCGTTGGCGATCATCTCGTCGGAGTACGGAACGCCCGTCATCCGCAGGGCCGACAACCGGTCTGCAATGTCAGCGTAATCCAACGGACGCTGCGCCAGCCACGGATAGCTTGGCATGATCGACGCAGGCACAACCGCACGCGGGTTGTTCATGTGATCGACATGCCAGCCGTCCGAGAACTTGCCGCCGACGCGCGCGAGATCTGGTCCCGTGCGCTTCGAACTCCATTGGAACGGATGGTCGTACATGCTTTCAGCAGCGAGGCTGTAATGACCATAGCGTTCGACCTCGTCGCGGAGCGAGCGGATCATCTGGCTATGGCAGTTGTAGCATCCTTCCCGGATGTAGATATCGCGGCCTGCCTGCTCGAGAGGTGAGTACGGGCGCATGCCCTGCACCTTTTCAATCGTCGACTCGAGCATGAACAAAGGCGCGATTTCCACGATGCCGCCGATCGAAACAACGATCAGGGCAGCGAGCAGAAGGATGAGAGAGTTTTTTTCAAAGATTGCGTGATTCACGTTTTTCTCTCCTCATCTCACTGTGCTGGGACGGCAACGACGCCGGGCCGCAATTCTGGTGCTGCTGCTGAACGGGGCTGGTCTTTGATATCGACCGGCTCGTCGCCGCGAATAGTGCGCCAGACGTTGATGGCCATGAGCAGCGATCCCGCAAGGAACAGCAGACCGCCGGTTGCGCGGATGATGTAAGGCCAGTGCTTGGCTTCGACAGTCTCAATGAACGAGTATTTGAGGAAGCCGAGGCTGTCGTAAGCACGCCACATCAGACCTTCGGTGATCCCAGCCACCCACATCGAGGTGATGTAGAGAACGAGGCCGATGGTCGCCAGCCAGAAGTGCCATTCCACCATGCGCATGGAGTACAGGCCTTCACGCTTCCACAGCCAAGGAACAAGGCAGTAGATGGCGCCGAAGGAGACCATGCCGACCCAGCCGAGCGCACCAGAGTGCACGTGACCGACCGTCCATTCCGTGTAGTGCGACAGTGAGTTGACCGCCTTGATCGACATGAGCGGACCTTCAAAGGTCGACATGCCGTAGAACGCGACCGACACGACAAGCAGACGGACAACAGCGTCCGTGCGCAGCCGGTCCCAGGCGCCCGAAAGCGTCATGAGGCCGTTGATCATTCCACCCCACGACGGCATCCACAGCATGATCGAGAAGGTCATACCGAGGGTCTGCGCCCAATCGGGAAGTGCGGTGTAGTGAAGATGGTGCGGACCGGCCCAGATGTAGAGGAAGATCAGCGACCAGAAGTGAACAATCGACAAGCGGTACGAATAGATCGGGCGTTCGACGCGCTTGGGGATGAAGTAGTACATGATGCCAAGGAAGCCGGCGGTCAGGAAGAAACCGACCGCGTTATGGCCGTACCACCATTGCGTCATTGCACCTTGCACACCGGCAAACAGTGCGTAGCTCTGGCTGCCGAGCAACGAGACCGGAACCGTCAGGTTGTTGACCAGATGAAGCATCGCGACCGTAACGATGAACGCCAGGAAGAACCAATTGGCCACATAGATATGCGGCTCTTCGCGCTTCCACAGCGTGACCAGGAACACCAAGAGGTAGGCGACCCAGACCACCGTCAGATACAAGTCAACGTACCATTCCGGTTCCGCGTATTCCTTGCCCTGCGTGACGCCAAGCACGTAGCTCGATGCGGCAAGCACAATGAACAGCTGATAGCCCCAAACGATGAACCACGGGGACCACTTACCGGCAAGGCGGGCGCGCGAAGTGCGTTGCACGATATACAGCGACGTCGCCAGCAGCACGTTGCCGCCGAAAGCGAAAATCACTGCCGACGTATGCAACGGACGAAGCCGTCCGAAACTTGTCCAGGGCAGATCGAAGTTCAACACCGGGAACGCGAGTTGCCAAGCGATCAGATCGCCTGCGAGGAAGCCGACGACGCCCCACATCACCGCGGCAAGCGTTGCCAAACGGATCGGTCCGTCGAAGTACCCTTCAGCTCTGTCCGCAACCCGGTTTGTGGGATGCGTGATGATGTAGATGAGCGCGAGTGCGGCCGCGACCGCAATCAAGCCACCATGAATTTGTATGGGAAGATCCTTACCGGCAGTCGCAAAGAGCGCACCGATTGCCGCGAACAGCAACGCACTCCCGATTGCCAAGAAATCACCAACCCTTGACCGTTCTATTGCCGTATCCGACACGACGCCCCCCTGATTGAAAAATCCGAAGTTCAGGCCCAATTTGGCCCCTACTGATCCATTCGATACTAACAGAAACGCGACCTTGATATGAATCAAGGCGCATTCCAATCCCCCATGTTGACATCGTCGCACCCAAGCCGCCGGCTGATCCTGGCGCGGGAGGAGATTGAATGGCCACCGAACCGACAGAGCGCACGTCCGCAACCGCCCCAAAACCGGCTCCGGCAGAGTTACGCGCCGAAGCCGGCTCGACGTGTCAGGCTCCAGATCCTCTGGGCATTCTGAGGGAAGAGCATGCCCTCCAGAACGAACTGTGCGACCTGCTCGAAGCGATCGCAGATGGCTTGCCGCACCAGTTCGACCGGTCGCTTGCGTCGGTCGCGGTTTCCATTCTCGAAACGGGCGTCCCAGGCCACATGCGACTAGAGGAGGAGGCGCTATTTCCGCTTCTCCGCCGCCGCGTGCCGGAAAACCACGCCCTGCATTCCGCGCTCGCCTGCCTCGAAGACGAGCATGATCGCGATGGCGCGTCGCTCGTTGAAATCATTGAAGCGTTGCGCTCGGCGATCGCATCAGGGGGCGTGCCCAATCCAGACATGCTTGGCTACATGCTGCGCGGCTTTTTTGACAGCCAGCGCCGCCATATTGCCTGGGAAGAGGCGGTGGTTCTGCCGACAGCCGATACCGTACTGACCGCCAACGACCTTGGCGAATTGCAAGATTGGGTGATGCAGAGCGGCCATCCGCGCTGCTGCCGCCAGTCCATTGTCACGCTGCGCAAGGCTCGCGAAGGCGCTGATTTGTGCCGGGACTGTGCTGTGGCCCGGCCATCGGCCACGAAACCGCAGTAGTGCTTGGCCCGCCGCCGCTTAAATCCGTTTAGCCGTCCGCGCGCTCGGAAATCGCCTGCAGGCGCAGCGGATCAATCACCGCAATGGTCCGGCTGCCTTCAAGGTGAATAATCTTGTCCACCTTAAGCCGCGTGAACTGGCGGCTGACCGTTTCAATCGTCAGCCCCAGAAAATCGGCGATCTCAGCACGCGCAAGCGGCAATTCAAAGCGCATCGGCGCATTGCCAAGCACCTTACAGCCGATGCTTTGCATGCGGCGCGCCACCATCAGCAGGAAACTGGCAACTTTCTCTTCCGCACTTTTGCGGCCGAGCAGCAGCATCCATTCCTGTGCGGCATCAAGTTCGTCGAGGGTGTGCTCGAACAGCCGGTGTTCAAAGTCGTGATATTCTTTAGCGAGGCGCTCGAACTGGACCTTTTCGAAGGTACACAATTGCACATCCGTCACCGCCTCGGCGTGATAGGGGCTGAACGCGCGGAACGGACGGCCAAGAAAATCTGACGCGAACTGCAGCCCGACGATTTGCTGCCGCCCGTCGCCGAGTGACTTGGTCAACTTGACGACGCCGGTGACGATATTGGCAAAATACCCAGGCTCTTCGTTGTCGCGCAGAATGATCTGCCCCGGCGGCAGCGTCTTGTAGTGGGCAATCGCGCTCAGCCGCTCGATTTCTGGACGGGTCAGCGCCCCGCACACAGCCCGATGACGGACCGCACAGCTATCACAACGTAGTGGATGTTCGCCCATGGCAGCCTTTAAATTTCCCGCTGCTGTTCACACGTTCTCTAATAGATGTTCAATGCAATACGATGATACGTCTCTCGCTCAAACACTGAGGCTGCGCAATAACGGATTGCGTGTTCCTTAGTCACATAGGGTTCTTACCCAGCCGCAAAGATCCTCCTGTGTCAATTGGACCTCGCCCCGGCGATAGCACACCGAGCATAACATGCCTGACAGCACTCGCCGCCGAATTTGGTGTTTTTGGCAATTTCCGGTCAACGAAAGGGCGCCACTTGACGAAGAACCTTGCCAACTGGGACCGCATTTTACGCATTGTCGCCGGGCTCATCCTGCTCGGCTGGCCTCTGGCTTGGTACGGGCCTGAAAACATCACACCTTGGGGCTATATCGGCCTGATCCCGTTCGTCACCGGTCTGCTCGGCACGTGCCCGCTTTACCGGGTTTTCGGCTGGTCAACGAAACAGAGTTAACCCCGGATCTGCCAAAAAGCGCCGCAGTGTTTGGTTGTTTGCGGTCCGCGGAGCGCCGGGCGCCAATCCGGCCGTGATGGCGGCGCCGGACCCAGGCGCCAAATCTCACGCATTCCGTATGGCCGCCAAAAGCGAATGTGGAAATGGTGGGTGATCACAGGCTCGAACTGTGGACCCGGTGATTAAGAGTCACCTGCTCTACCAACTGAGCTAATCACCCGTCACTTCATGGACTTGAGGCACAAGAGCCTCGAGACCTCTGATACGTCGCGTCGCGCATTCGGCGGTCTTAAATGCTCAAACAGAGCCGCACCGATGGCAAAGGGGGCCCAAACCGGCCCCCAATGCAGGTCGTCTAGCACCCTCAAACGGGGCTGTCTAGTCCAACAGTCGCGACTATGAACAGGCATACGGCGCGGCAAAAACACAAGTCATGTTAACCCCCAGCAGGATTGTGCGCTTCTACTTGGCCAGGGAAAGCACCGCCGCAGCCAGCCCCCGCTGTTAATCAGCAGCTCATGGCTTGATCAGCAAGTGCTCGCGTTGCTTCAGCGACTGAAGAACCAGCGCCGAACCTTCGATCACGCAGTTCTGCGGCTTCTCCGGCACGTGGCACTTGATTCCCGTGCGGCGCTCGATTTCTTCATCAAACTTGGCGAGTTTAGCGCCGCCGCCCGACAGATAGATGCCACGCTCCAGAATATCGCTTGAGATATCGGGCGGAAGATCTTCGACTGCCCGCTGGATGAATTCTGCGATTTCGACAATCGGCCCTTCCAGCGCTTCGGCGATATCCTGCGGTCCAAGCACAACCGTCTTCGGTTTGCCCATGCGCAGATCGCGGCCACGTATGAAAATTTCCGCCGCCTCACCGTTGATCGTCCGCGACGCCGACCCGGCCTCGATCTTGATCCGCTCGGCGTTCGGCTCGCCGATAAGCAGCTGATGGTTGCGGCGCACATAGCGAATAATAGCTTCATCCATGGCGTTTCCAGCGCACCGCAACGAACGCGCTTGCACGACGCCACCGAGCGACAAAACCGCTATATCCGTCGTACCGCCGCCAAGATCGACCACCATTGAGCCGACGGGATCATCAACCGGCAACCCGCAGCCGATGGCGGCGGCAACCGGCTCTTCGATCATGAACACTTTGCGCGCGCCCGCCGAGACAGCCGTCTCATAGACCGCGCGCCGCTCCACCGGCGTGGCACCCGCCGGCACGCAAATCAAAATCCGCGGCCGCACAAACCCCAGCATCGACTTGGTGCGCTTGATGAACTGGCGCAGCATTTCTTCGGTCGCCACGAAATCGGCAATCACGCCGTCGCGCAACGGGCGGATGGTCTCGATGCTCTCAGGCGTGCGCCCGAGCATCATCTTGGCTTTTGTTCCAACCGCGAGCACTTCGCGCACACCGCCGCGCGAACGAAGCGCGACGACGGACGGCTCGTCGATGACGATGCCACGGCCAGCCACATGCACAAGCGTGTTGGCTGTACCAAGATCGATGGCGATATCGTCGGACAGTACGCTACTGACACCAAAACCGAACATAACGCTTGTACGCAGTCCCCAAGATTGAACGTGAACCCGTCACCCGTGTGCGGGCCGCCACCCCGAAGCATTCCCCGGGCGCGGACCTTAACGGCTCCACCATAGCGGCATCACAAGGGCGCGCACAACAATAGCGCACAGCCTTGGCTCAATCGTGACCATAAGCGGTGCAAATTGGCCCTGGGCAGACGGAAGCCGCCTGCCCAGACCTCAACATTCAGACCTCAATATCGTTAAGAGGGCCGGCTCGAGTAATCAGACGCCGTGCTGGGCCTGAGCCAACTTCTGGCGTTTGACCACCAGCTTGCTCAGTGCTGCAACGTAGGCGCGAGCCGACGCAACCATTGTGTCGGGATCCGCCGAGCGTCCCGTCACAATGCGTCCGGCCTCTTCTAGACGCACCGACACCTCGGCCTGCGCGTCGGTCCCTTCGGTGACGGCGTGCACCTGATAGAGATCAAGGCGCGCGTCATGCGGCATCAGCATTTTGATGGCATTGAAAGTTGCATCTACCGGCCCATTGCCCGTCGTCTGCACCGTCTTCGACTGGCCGTCGATGTCGAGCGTCAGGGTCGCGGTCTGCGGCCCCATTGTGCCGGCGATCACCGTCAGCGCCGACACTTTGATGCGGTCCTGGCCATGCGCCACGCCTTCGTCCACCAGCGCTTCGATGTCTTCGTCGTAGACGTGCTTCTTGCGGTCAGCCAGCGCCTTGAAGCGGTTGAACGCATCTTCCATGGCGTTGTCGCCGAGATTGTAGCCGAGATCTTTCAGCTTCGACTTGAACGCGGCGCGGCCTGAGTGCTTGCCCATGACAAGCGACGACTTGCTGACGCCAACCGACTCCGGCGTCATGATTTCATAGGTCGCCGTGTGCTTCATCACACCGTCCTGATGGATACCGCTTTCGTGGGCGAACGCGTTGCGGCCGACAATAGCCTTGTTGTACTGGACCGGGAAGTTGGTCACCGTCGAAACCAGCTTCGAGGCGCGCGACAGCATTTCCGACTTGATGCCGGTGCGATGCGGCAGCAGATCGTGACGCGTGCGGATGGCCATCACAACTTCTTCCAGAGCGGCGTTGCCTGCGCGCTCGCCGAGCCCGTTGATGGTGCATTCGATTTGCCGGGCGCCCGCGCGCACGCCCGCCAGAGAATTGGCCACAGCCAGCCCCAGATCGTCGTGGCAATGGGTGGAAATAATCACCTTGTCCATGCCCGGCACGCGGTTGCGCAGCATCGAGATCAGCTCGAAATAGTCTTCGGGCAACGCGTAGCCGACGGTATCTGGAATATTGATCGTTGTGGCGCCGGCTTTGATCGCGGCTTCGACGACCCGGCACAGATAGTCATGCTCGGTGCGCGTGGCGTCCATCGCGCTCCACTCAACGTCATCGGTATAGCCGCGTGCGCGCGTGACCGAGGCCACCACGCGTTCGTAGACCTGATCCTGATCGAGCTGCAGCTGATGCTGGCGATGCAGCGGCGAGGTGCCGATGAAGGTGTGAATGCGGCCGCGCCGGGCGTGCTTGATCGCCTCGCCCGCGCGGTCGATGTCGGCGAAATTGGCGCGCGCCAAGCCGCAGATCACCGAATGCTTGGCAAGCTTGGCGATTTCCATCACCGATTCAAAATCACCTTCCGAGGCAATCGGAAACCCGGCTTCGATCACATCGACGCCCATCTCGTCGAGGAGTTCGGCGACCTGGAGCTTTTCTTCAAACGTCATGGTCGCGCCCGGGCACTGTTCGCCGTCGCGCAGGGTCGTGTCGAAAATGATGATCTGGTCGCTCGATTGCGCGACTGCGGGTGTGTCCGTCTTCTTGTCCGTCTGAGCCGTCATGGCGTTTTGATCCTTGCCGGGCGGGCCACTTGAGGCCGCCGAAACCGCTAACTTAGCTTTGTGGAACCGTGCTGCCCCTGAGCGCCACCCAGCCTCGTGCTAGGTTCAATTGGCCCAGGGGCGTGTAAGAGAGGGGCCTGTAAGAGAGGGGCCTGTAAGCAGGAGCGGGAGGGGCAAAAGCGCTACCGGGCTGCTGCCAAAGCGCCTTACCGGCAAACAGCGCGCAAGCGCAAACCAGCCGCGCGCATGCGCAGGATTGCGCGACGCAGCGTCATGGATTTGGGACAACGGGCGCGTCATGCGGGCGTACAGACCTTCATTCAAGGGTGCCGGCACGAACCGGAGCCCCACTATAAGCCGAAACCGGCCAATAATATCAAGCCACCAGTTGGCCGCAACCAAGTCCGCCCGTTGGCGCGTGCAGGAATTCCCTTAACCCTCAGTCCTTAATCGAGGACGGGATCGGGAAACGGGGCCGCTCTGGCCGGTGCCTCAATAGAGCAACTTGCCCTCAGCGATCCGGACCGCCGCGCCGCCAATCCGCACGCTCTCAAGCTTGCCGCGGACAACCGTCGAAATCAGCTGAATGGTGCTTGGGCGGCCGATTTCCAAGCCCTGTTCAATGATGCGCTTGTGGGCACCATCAGGTCCCTGATCGAATGCCTGGATAACATGGGCAAAGCCGATGGCCGCCGATCCGGTCGCCGGATCTTCCGGCACGCCGATGTCGGGTGCGAACATCCGCGCATGAAACGACGATTGGGTGCGCACGCACTGGCGCGTGTAGCAATAGACGCCATCAGTGCCGCGATCCGTGAACGCGCGCGCCCAATGGCTCGGCGCCACGCGCAGCTTGGCCATCGCCTCAAGATTAGCGACCGGCACATAGGCAAAAACGCTCGGGCCCCGCAAGATCATCGGCTTGTGGTTCTCAAAGCCGATTTCGCTTGGGATCAGGCCGATGGCAGCTGAAATTTCCTCAGGCTGCGCCAGTTCTTCGGGCACTGCCGTCACCTTTGGCGCGTCGAATTCGCCAAAGGCTGGCGCGCCGTTGCGCAACCGGACGCCAACGCGCACGCTCCCGGCTTCTTCTTCCAGTGCAATAATCGCGTCGCTTTCGCCGTTGACCACCTGCACACGCAGCTCTGCCAGCAGGATCGCCGTGCCAAGAGTTGGATGTCCGGCAAACGGCATCTCGCGCGTCGGCGTGAAAATTCTGATCCGCGCCGAATGACCCGGCGACGTCGGCGCCATCACGAAGACGGTCTCCGACAGATTGAACTCCCGGGCAATGCCTTGCATTTCTGCGGCCGTGAGACGGTCCGCGTCCAGCACCACAGCCAGCGGGTTACCGCCGAAAGGGCGTTCCGTGAAAACATCGAGAATGTAGTACGTCAGTGCCATACGCCGCGTCTCCCCCGCATGCCCGGGGAACACCGCTCAATCGTCGGGTGGCCACACCAAAGCGGCCGCACCATGCGTCAAGCACCGCCAAGCGCCAAGCGCTTTTTTCACAGGCCCCAGCGGCTCCCCCCACCGGCCAGAACGGCGCTGACCACAACGCGGGCATAGCGCGGCATCGCAAGGCCGTCCAAGCCCGCCAGATCGCGCACGACGACGATGTCGTCAAGTTCGGAGTTTGCGTCCGCCGCGATATGCCGGCCGATCTTCGCCTTCAGCGCCACCGCATCCAGCTCCGACACAAACGTCTTGGCGATGGACACGTGCGCTTCGCTCTCCGTCACCAGAAACCCCGGCTCGATTGTCACGTCCTCGCGCCTCAATCCGGTTTCCTCGGCAAGTTCGCGGATGATGCTTGCGGCGATATCAATGCCCCCGCCAGCGTCCACGTCGCGGGCATCGATGAACCCGCCCGGCAGATAGGCCAGGCCGCCGTTGACATTGCCCGCGCGCTGGCGGCCGAGCAAAATCGCGCCATCGGCTGAGCGGATCAGCGCCGACCCGAACCCGTCGCGCACGCCGGTATCCGGAAACCCCGCGGTTCGCCAATAGAGGTAGCTTTTGAAATCCGTGCGCAGCAGCCGGCCGCACAACACGCCATCCACATCGCTCAGCTGGTCGAGCAAATGAATGACGCCGTTGAAGTAGCTGGGGCGGTCCCGCGCCGCCAATTGCCAATCGCGTTCGATTACGCCTGCATGCTCTTCAGCATAAGACCAAACACCGTCGCCAACGCGCAGCGCGCACGTTGCAATTTTGCGGACGCTGTCTTGAGCGCGATCGTGTTGAGCGGAATGCATCGGACCTTGCAGGGCACGCCGGAGAGAGAGTGTGTGACGCTCATGGCCTTAGCACGACTCGCCGCGCGCGTCGTTCGTACAAGCCGCGCACGCAAAACGATAGCAGAACCTGCACAGCCATGTTCCGGACACGCCATGATTGCGCCCAACTCAGCGGCGCGCCACGCCCACAAGCGCAGCCGGGGTGCAAATGCTCACCGCGCTGATATTGCAGTTTGTTTTGAGCGCCTTCGACGTGGACAAAATCCACCGTCAAACGATGAGCACAGTGTGGTCATGAGGTGGTCACGATTCCACAGCATATCGGGATCATCGAAAACGTCGCCGGGGGGTGACAGTCAAGATCTCCCATCGACATCAGGTCCGTTTATTGCCGGGCCGTTGCAATTGGGTTCAGGCGTTGCTGCGCATCAGCAAAATGTCAGAACACCGCGTCTATTGAACTCGTCCCGCCAGCAAATGGCGCAACCGAGTTCTTTCGTTTCCGACGGTGCCGCGTAGCGGCGCAATCGGATGCGGGCGGCAGAGGTCCCCGCTCCTCTGCCGCCCGCGTTGGCTGCCGTGCGCATATCCCAATGTATAGGGATCAAAGCACGATAGCCGGCAGGATCGCTCGCGCCGTTGCACCAAACCCTCCCCAAGAGAGCGGCGGCGCGAGTGCTCCTTCAATTATCGCAGCATCAGAGATGGTCCCGCACTAGCGCAGCAGCACCCATCCGGCGATTGCCGACGCCGCGAGAGCATAGATGATCAGCAACGCCCCACCCCACCAATGATCGCCCGCTGAAATACGCAACCCTTCGGCGTTGGCGTTGGCGCCAGCCCCCTTCCACGAGGTCACGACCACGCGCATCAACGACGTGATGATGAAGGCGTAGGACAGCATGTAGAGCTTATCGAGCATGGTGAAATAATCAGCTTCCGGCAGAGTGGCTGCCGCCGTGAACTGGATCGCAACCAGTGTCAGCAAGGCGGTGATTGCCAAGCCGATGCGGCCCTCGACGAATTCTGGATTGATGAAAAACACCAGCGTCGCGCAAATCACGATCAGCAAAATCGGCACGAATGTCTTGATCGCCAGCGTAAACATCGGCCGCGTGATCGGCACCGAAATCAGCACGCGCGAATAGCTTTCCGCTTCCGCCGAAGACAAGTCACCGAAATCGGTTGGATATTTGTAGTCCGAAATGTCCATCGACGGCTGGCCGAGACGATAGCCCGGCAGCGTCACCATCGGATTGATCGAAATCGCGCGGGTGTCGGCGGCAAAGGTCTGCGCTGAAACCGGCGATAGTGTATCCTCGACGATAAACTCCAGCTTTTGCGTGTCGAAAGGATATTTCTCGAACTGGAATTTTTTCGAGAACCGGCCGTGGTAGCGGATGATGTTATACAGCGATCCGTCCGGCATTTGCTTGGCTGCGTCCAGCAGCACCGACTTGTGCTGGCTCTGCGGATCATACACGTTCATGAATTCCATCGTCTTGACGGGATCGATATCTTTGCCGGTCCAGCGCAACCAGACGTAAAGATCGACGATGTAGCTGTTGGTTTTGAAATCGAGATCCTGAATATCGTTGATATAGAGCCCGATGGTTACTTTCGCCGGTTCGCCCGGCGCGGCGGCGGGCGCCGCCTCAACCGCCTGCTGCACCGCTTTGGGCACGTCTGCATCTTGCGCCATAGCCGGCGCCAGCATCGCCACGAGCATCAGCGCAAAGCACGCCATTGCGGCTGCAAACACTGCACCAGGCCACCGCCTCACCGTCCGTTCCAGTCCGCGCATCGCAAGCTCCAATTCATTCGTCTGCGGAACGTAATCAATTGCCGGGCGTTCGCGCAACCTGGACATGAAAACGGCGGCGCAGCTAAATGCTACGCCGCCGGTCAATCGTGTGGATAACCGCCAAACCGCGCTTAGTTGCGGCCCTTATCGACCAGCTTGTTCTTGGCGATCCACGGCATCATGGCGCGCAACCTGTTGCCAACCTCTTCGATCTGGTGGCTGTCGTTGCCGCGGCGAATACCTTTGAAGCGCGCCTGGCCGGCCTTGCATTCCTGCATCCACTGGCTGGTGAACTGGCCGGTCTGGATTTCCTTCAAGATGCGCTTCATTTCCAGCTTCGTTTCCGGCGTGATCACGCGCGGACCCGACATGTATTCGCCCCACTCGGCCGTGTTCGAGATCGAGTAGTTCATGTTGGCGATGCCGCCTTCGTAGATCAAATCGACGATCAGCTTCACTTCGTGCAAGCATTCAAAGTACGCCATTTCAGGCGCATACCCAGCTTCAACAAGCGTTTCGAATCCGGCGCGGATCAGCTCAACCAAGCCACCGCACAGAACGGCCTGCTCGCCGAACAAATCGGTTTCGCACTCTTCCTTGAAAGTCGTCTCGATCACGCCGGAGCGGCCGCCGCCGACAGCAGAAGCATACGACAGGAACAGGTCATGGGCGTTGCCGCTCTTGTCCTGATGAATAGCAATGAGGCACGGCACGCCGCCGCCCTTCTGATATTCGCCGCGCACCGTGTGGCCCGGACCCTTCGGCGCGATCATGCCGACGTCGAGATCTGCGCGCGGCTCGATCAGGTTGAAGTGGACGTTAAGGCCGTGCGCAAATAGCAGCGCCGCACCCTTCTTCATGTTGGGGTGCAAGTGATCTTTGTAGATGTCTGCCTGAAGCTCGTCCGGCGTCAGCATCATGATCACATCGGCCCACTTGGCGGCTTCAGCGACATCCATCACCTTGAGCTTTTCTTTTTCGCACTTGGCCGCAGTTGCCGAGCCCTTGCGCAGCGCAATCGCGATATCCTTGACGCCTGAGTCGCGCAGGTTCAGCGCGTGGGCGTGGCCCTGGCTGCCATATCCGACAATCGCCACCTTCTTCGATTTGATCAGGTTAATGTCGGCATCGGAATCATAATAGACGCGCATGGGCGGCCTCTCGGGTTCCCCGGTCGTTAGACAGTCGGGATGGGTTAACGGGCAAGGGCGCGGACAACCGCCGGAAAGGACAACCTCCGGAACGTCTGGCCCCAAATCACGGCGGACCCTAACGGCAACGCTGCAACCTTTCAACGGCTTGGAAGCGGCTAATTGGCGCCGGGCCGATGCCTAAAGGCTGGAAAAGGCCGGTTAACACCTGCCAAACGCGCGATCACCAAACAAGCCGTTAACCAGACCCTAACTGCCGATAGCGCACAGTCCCTCGAAACGTCGTTTATCCGCTCAAAAGCGCTAAGGCCGAAACCATGTTCCGTCCGCATCTCCCGTTGCTTGCCGCAACAGCCCTGCTGCTGGCCGGTTGCGGCCAGTCCGAACCCAAAATACCGGGCGCTGCTGCTAAGCCGATGGAAAAAGCCATCTTCATGTCGACCACCGATTGCGCCGAAAGCGGCAAGCTGCCGGCCGACCAATGCGGAACTCTGATCGACCGGGCCGTCAAAGCTCACGAAACCAAAGCCCCGACCTTCAAGGGTGTGCGCTCGTGCGAAGAGGCGTCCGGTCCGGACCGCTGTGAAAAGATGATGGACGGCACGTTCCGCATGCGGCTGCAAGCGTTCCTGTTCGAGATCAACGGCGCCAAATCGACAGCCGCACCGCTCTATCCCTCGGCCAAGGGCGCCATCGGTTTCCGCGATGCCGCCAAGAAGCCGGTCAGTGCCAGAGACGACAGCCTGATAGTATCGCAGGCGGCGCTGACAGCGGCCCATGAAAACGCGCGCCTCGCCAAAGAAATGGCGAAATAGCCACCAATTCACTGTACCGGCTACAACGTGCCAGCGCCCCGCCCAATCGCGGCGATGCCGGTGCGCGAGACTTCGACCAAGCCAAGCTCGGTCATGATCTGAATAAAGGTCTCGATCTTTGATGGCTTGCCGGTCACTTCGAACACGAAGTGCTCGGTTGACGTGTCGATCACCTTGGCGCGGAAAATTTCAGCGAGCCGCAGCGATTCAATGCGCTTGTCACCCTTGCCGCTGACTTTCACCAGCGCCAGTTCCCGCTCAATCGACGCGCCTTCGTCGGTTAGGTCGCGGACGCGATGCACCGGGATCAGGCGTTCCAGCTGATGCTTGATCTGCTGGATCACGGCCGGCGTGCCGCTGGTGATCACCGTGATGCGTGACAAATGCTTCTCGTGCTCGGTCTCGGTCACGGTCAAGCTATCGATGTTATAGCCGCGGCCCGAGAACAGGCCGATGACGCGCGCCAAAACGCCGGGCTCGTTGTCGACGATAATCGACAGCGTGCGGGACACCACATCCTGCGCCTTTTGCGGGCTTGGATAATGCGACTGCTTGGGATGTTCGGCCATGTGTGCGTCTCTAGCTCTCAGCGATAGGTTTCAATGACCGTGTGACCGGCGTCGTAGTCGGCAATCGTCCAGGTTTCTTTGAGCGCCGCATCGCGCCACGCGATGACATCGGGATGCGCCAGCACCGCATCCATATAGCGGCGGGCTTGCGCACTCACCGGCAGCGAATAGGTATCAAGGCGCGTCACAACCGGCGCATACATCGCGTCTGCCGCTGAGAACGCGCCATAGAGATACGGCCCGCCGCGGCCAAATTTGCTCTGCGCTTCGCTCCAGATCGTCTCGATCCGGTCGATGTTGGCTTTGAGCGGATCGGTCATTGCGGGCGCCGCATAGCGCGCACCCAGATTCATCGGGCAGGCCTGGCGCAGCGTTTGAAAGCCGCCGTGCATCTCGTTTGAAATGGCGCGCGCGTGGGCGCGCGCCGCCTCATCCTTGGGCCAGATCGCGTGTTGGGGAAAGCGTTCGGCCAGCGTTTCGATAATCGCCAGGCTTTCCCAGATTGTCTCGCCGCCATCGATCAAGGCTGGCACCTTGCCGGACGGCGAATATTCAAGCACACGCGCGCGGCTGTCTGCTTGCCGCAACGGAATGATGATTTCAGCAAACGGAATGCCGAACGACTGCAGCACCAGCCAGGGGCGCATCGACCACGACGAATAGAGCTTATTAGCAATGACAAGTTTCAGCATCGGCGGCTATTTCTCTGATCCAGATTTTGCACCGCCCGTTTTGCCCGCGTCAGGCTTGCCGGCATCGGCTTCTGCTGGCGTACCTTTCGGAAACACCGCCTTGATGAACACCGGGAAACCATGCGTATCGACCAGCTTCTTGAAGTCCTCGCCGTCGGCAACGCTGACCTTGTATTGCGTGAACGCGGCGACGAAGCGCGTGCTCATAGCGTCGGCAATTCTCTGCGGCGACGGCGCGCCAAGGCGCTGCAAGCGTTCGGGCGGCAGTTTTGAATAGATCGTCGCCAGCACCTGGGTGTGCATGTAGTCCTGCGCCATGCAGGATTCCAAACCCTTGCTGAAATCGCTGGCCAGCATATGCGTGCGATAGCAGGCGTCGAGGAATTTCAAAACACCGGTTGAGCCTTCGCGCTTGTGCAGTTTCGCCAGCCGCTGCGCCGCATCCTTGATGTTGGCGGCGTGGTCCCACGTGCCGGGCGCGGCGTGGGCGGGCGCTGCAAGCATGATGCCGAGCAACACGGCTGCCACGGGCGTGCTGAGACTGCGCATGGCCCGTCTCACACCAGCACCTTGCCTTCTTTGCCGATTGCGCGGCCGACTTCTTCATCGGTGATGTCTTCGCCAAGCAGCATCTCGTTATGCGCCTTGCCGGACGGAATCATCGGGAAGCAGTTGGCAAGCTTAGCAACGCGGCAATCGAACATCACCGGGCCTTTGTGATTGATCATTTCCAGGATCGCCTCATCGAGGTCGGCCGGGTGTTCGCAGCGCATACCCTTCCAGCCGTAGGCATCGGCCAGCTTGACGAAATCCGGCAGGCTTTCGGTATAGCTGTGCGACAAGCGGTTGCCGTGCAGCAGCTGCTGCCACTGGCGCACCATGCCCATGTATTCGTTATTGAGAATGAAAACCTTGACCGGCAGATTGAACTGCACCGCCGTCGAACACTCCTGAATGTTCATCAAAATCGACGCGTCGCCGGCGACATCGACAACCAGCGCTTTGGGGTGCGCCAGCTGCGCGCCGATGGCGGCTGGAAGACCATAGCCCATGGTGCCAAGCCCGCCGGACGTCATCCAGCGGTTGGGCTCTTCAAAGTGCATGAACTGCGCGGCCCACATCTGATGCTGGCCGACTTCGGTGGTGATGTAGGTTTCGCGATCCTTGGTCAGCTCTTGCAGGCGCTGCAGCGCATACTGCGGCATGATCACGTCTTTCGACGCCTTGTAGCTCAGCGATTTGCGGGCGCGCCAGGTATCGATCTGCTTCCACCATAGCTTGTGCGCGGCCTTATCGAGCACCGGCGCCTTGGCCTTCCAGACGCGCAGCATATCTTCAAGCGCGTAGGCACAATCGCCGATAATCGGCACATCCACCTGCACGTTTTTGTTGACCGACGATGGGTCGATGTCGATGTGGATCTTCTTGGAGTTCGGCGAGAACGCATCGATGCGCCCCGTGATGCGGTCATCGAAACGCGCGCCGATGTTGATCATCACATCGCAGTCGTGCATTGCCATGTTGGCTTCATACAAACCGTGCATGCCGAGCATGCCCAGCCATTGCTTGTCGGAGGCCGGATAGGCGCCTAGCCCCATCAGCGTCGAGGTGATCGGATAGCCGGTAAGCCGCACGAATTCACGCAGCAGCTGGCTGGCTTTGGGGCCTGAATTGATGACGCCGCCGCCAGTGTAGAACACCGGCTGCTTGGCCGATGCGATCAGCTCAACCGCCTCGCGGATCGCTGTCTGCTCGGGCTTTAATTTCGGACGATAGGTCTTATGCTGGATGTTCGACGGGCCGACGTAGTTGCCAGTCGCGAATTGCACATCCTTGGGAATATCGATCACCACCGGGCCCGGGCGGCCCGTGCGCGCGATGTGGAACGCTTCATGGATAATGCGCGATAGATCGTTGACGTTCTTCACCAGCCAGTTGTGCTTGGTGCAGGGCCGCGTGATGCCGACCGTATCGCATTCCTGGAAAGCGTCATTGCCGATCAGATGCGTCGGCACCTGGCCTGTTATGCAAACGATCGGAATTGAATCCATCAGCGCGTCGGTGAGGCCTGTGACCGCGTTGGTTGCGCCGGGGCCAGACGTGACGAGCACAACCCCGACCTTGCCTGTCGACCGCGCATAGCCTTCGGCTGCGTGCACCGCGCCACCTTCCTGGCGGACCAGGATGTGCTGGACCTTGTCCTGTTGGAATATCTCATCATAGATCGGCAGCACCGCGCCACCCGGATAGCCGAAGATGACCTCAACGCCCTGATCGGCGAGCGCCGTCAGCACGATCTCCGCGCCGGTCATTGTCCGTGCCATGCGTAGTACCTCCGAATTGGCGCGCATCCCGGACGCGGCCAAACCCAACCTGCCGGGAAACTAAGGTTCAGACCCTGCAAGGTCAACGCTAACTTTGAATAAATGCGATGGCAGACGCCACAGATTTTTCCGTAGATTGCGCCGAGACGTCTTTCCACGCAATCATATTGCTCTTGAGCCAGGTTTCCTGTCGTTTGATGTATTGTCGCGTTTCCGTCTTGGCCGTCTCGATAGCGTCAACCAGAGCAATCTCGCCCCGCACCGCCGCAATCAACGGCGCGACGCCGATTGCCCGCATCGCTGGAAGCGCCGCATCGAGTTGTAGAGCCGCTATTCGCCCGGCTTCTGCGAGCGCGCCCTCCGCCACCATCCGCTCGAAGCGCGCTCCCGCCCGCGCCTGCAAGGTGGCGCGATCCGGCACAATCACCAACCGCACGACGGCCCCGCTATCGATCAGCGCGACGCCCGGCTGGCTTTGCCAATAACTGAGCGAACGCCCGCTGCTTTCGAAAACTTCCAGCGCCCGCACGATGCGCTGCGTATCGGCGGATTTGAGACGGGCCGCCATCTCAGGATCGCGCGCGCTCAATATGCCGTGCAACGCGCTCGCCCCAATGCGCTCGGCTTCACTGCGCCAATAGGCCCGCACAGCGTCATCCACGGGCGGCACCGGCGACAAGCCTTCGAGCAGCGCTTTGAAATAAAGGCCCGTGCCGCCAACGATGATCGGTCTTAGACCTTGTGCACGCGCCTCCCGCAGTGCCGCCGCTGCATCGGCCAGATAGCGCCCGGTCGAATAGGCCTCGCGCGCTGGAACAAAGCCGTAAAGCGCATGCGGCGCGCGGGCTTCATCTTCTTGCGTTGGCCGGGCCGTTAAAATGCGCAACTCTGAATAGACCTGCATACTGTCGGCGTTTATCACCACGCCGCCCAGCCGCCCGGCTAAAGCCAGCGCCAAGGCGGACTTGCCACTCGCCGTCGGGCCGGCAATCAGAATGGGGGGATTTTCGGACATGGCGGCGGTCCTAGCGCAGCCGCCGCACACGCGCCAGAGGTGAACTGCCAACGCACAGCATTCTCAGTAAGCGATGACGGTGCGCACACCTGCAACAATCGCGTCGCCAATCGGCTCTCCCGGACGCGCCGGATTTTCGGCCCCACCGCCCGGATTCCAGATGTAGTGAATATCCGGTGCTATCGACCACCCCGGTATGATCTCAGCGCTATAGTTGACCTCAATCACGGCCTCATAGTCGCTAATGACCGCCTCAGTGTCCGCAATTTGCCGGTCGCGCAGGCGCGGCGAAACCTTGCCATATCCCGCCGCCACGCCAAGCGTATCATTGGGGCGTCCCGGCATCAGGCCAGTGAACACCAGCCCCGCGTCCGCGTAAAAGCTTATCTCATTCTGCCGGCTGGGTGCGGCCGAGACCCGCGCCAGAAAATTGACGGCGCCCCCCGAAGGCCGCCTTCCATAACGCCTGATCGATCACACCATAGACGCCTGAGTTGTGGGCCACCGGCTGATCGGTCAGCTTGTCAGTGAAATCGCTGAACTCATACCAACCACCCACCTTAAGCTTGCCCGCAAGCCCGAACACATATCCCAACTGCGCTTCCGCCATGACAAGCGGCGGGTCCTCCATGCGGAAACTCAAACCATGCCGGTTGTCGCGCTGTCCGTCTTCCGCATCGGGGTCCGCCGGGCTGCCATTATAGATGGCCGCCTGGAATAGAAAATCATCCGACGGCTTTAGCGCCACGCGCACGCCCGGCGTTGCCAAAGGGTAAGCCGGACCGCCTTGCAGCATGTTGGCCGCCGTCGTTCCCGGCCATCCGAATGTGCCGTTGAAAAACTGCGCCGCCGTATCACTGACAAAAAATTCGCTGTCGGCGGCGAGCTGTCCAAAGCGGATGTTCAAAAAGCCATCAAACAGCGATTGCTCGATCCACAATTCAAACAACCGGACGGTTTCCAGCGCTTCGATATTACTGATCGACATGACGTCGCCGAGATGCTTGACGCCGGGGCCTTGGCCATGAATGCCAAACACGTGAGCGTGCAGCTCAGCGCCCCGCCACCCACTGATCTTTTGGAGATCGAGGTATAGCGTCTGCTCCAAGCGGCCATTGAATGAACTGCCGTTGGAAACGCCGCCAGAGACGACGTTGAAATATTCGCCGATATAGTTGTAGCGCAGATCGATACCGGCGGCTAACAGGGCCAAGCGCGGATCTGTAAACGGTAGCGACGTGGCAATGGACGGAGTTGCCGGAACATCAGGCTCGGCTGCGCAAACAGGTGTTGACGCCAGAAGCGCCAGCGTCAGAGCAGCACTGCGAAAGCGGCCCCCTGCGGACTGCACGTCGCCACCTCAATCGATAAAAAATCGGCACGCGAAAGAATCACTTGGCAACTCTATCAGACATGACGATTTTGACATGCGACCAACGTCCGGCGATATCAGCCAAAGCCCGGCTTACGCGTCTGGAAAGCCCGCCAGGGGCTTAGGGGCCAGCGCGGCCAAGAAATAGCGCCTTCACGCGAGTTGCAATCGCCTGCCCGCGCGCCTTCCAAGGCGCCAGTGCTGCCAACACGCTTGGCCGCCAGCGCACCCACGCCTGCTTAACTTCAAGCCGGATAGCATTCTTGACCATGCGGCCGTAGCGCCACGGCCAGCTGGCGCGGATGGTGGTGAAGAAGGCATCCTTCCACGGCACGAACCAATTGTAGGATTTTGCAAACCAGCCGATTTGCATCAACGCCGGTTTGGTCAGCGTAAAAATGCGCGCGACCAGCGCGGTCGATGCAATTTTGGCCGCTATAAATAATCCGGTCGCCGCCCAGTATTGACCGGCCGCCAGCAGCCACATGGCAACGAATTTCAGCGGCAGCAATACCGTGGTCGGCAGTGCGAACACGAATAGCGACGGATAAGGACGAAGCGACGCAATCCAACGCTCGAGTGCGGCGACGGGCGCAAATTTGGCGAGCCAGTGAAGGGCTTCCGAAAGCGGCTTCCAGCCCCACTCCTCGAACAGCACGATCAGCGCTGCGAGTACTTGCAGCACAAACACGATTGGCCCGCGCGCAATGGACCAAGCCGTCCGCACAATCTCGCGCACCGCCCAGATCGCGATCACCAGGACGCGCCAAACGCCCGCCATCCATGCTCGTGGTTTCTGATCCAATGTCCGGCCCGCGCCTTCATTTCCAATGCTGCAGAGCCAATCCCGGCAGACCGCTGAGTGTACCTGAAGACCGTCACCACGTGCACTGGAACGTCACGCAAACCTGCGGAAAACGCTGGCGAGAGTTAGCGGCGGGGATAACTCGCTAACCATGCTGCGGGGATAAGTTTCAGCCCGCCGCAAATCATTTGACCGGGTCAAGCTTGGTATCGGCGGGCCGCAGCGCACCCGATTTTTCCGCTTCCTCCAAAGCATGCGCCAACTCTTCGCGCGCTTTCTCGGCTTGCCGCTGCCGCGACCACAGCGACGCATAAAGCCCATCCGCCGCGATCAGTTCAGCGTGGTTGCCCTTTTCCACCACTTCGCCTTCACGCAACACCAGAATGATGTCGGCGTGAATGATCGTCGACAAGCGATGCGCAATCACGACCGTCGTGCGGTTGCGCGACACGCGATCAAGCGCATCCTGGATTTCTTTCTCCGTGTGGCTGTCGAGCGCGCTGGTCGCTTCGTCGAGAATCAAGATTGGCGGACCTTTGAGTATTGTCCGCGCAATCGCCACGCGCTGCTTTTCGCCGCCCGACAATTTCAAGCCGCGCTCACCGACCATCGTGTCGTAACCGGCTGGCAGCGTCTTCACGAAGTCATCGATCTGGGCCATTTTTGCGGCGTCGATCACTTCGGCGTCGGTCGCATCGTGGCGGCCGTATTTGATGTTGTAGAAAATCGTATCGTTGAACAGCACGGTATCCTGCGGCACCACGCCAATCGCCGCGCGCAAGGATTTCTGCGTCACCTCGCGAAGGTCCTGACCATCGATCGTCACGGCCCCGCCCGTCACATCATAAAAGCGCAGCAGAATCCGGCTGATCGTCGATTTGCCGGCACCTGACGGGCCGACAATCGCCACCATCTTGCCGGCCGGCACTTCGAACGACACGTCCTTTAAAATTTCCCGGCCCGGATCATAGGCAAAGCGCACGCCCTTGAAGCGGATCGCGCCGCCGCTAACGGCGAGATCCTTGGCACCCGGCCGGTCGGCCACTTCCGGTTGCCGGTCGAGCACTTCCATCATCCGCTCGATGTCGGTCAGGCCCTGTTTGATTTCGCGATAAACCATGCCCATGAAGTTCAACGGCATGAACAACTGCAGCATCAGCAAATTGACCATCGCGAAGTGGCCGACGGTCTGTCGTCCAGCCGCCACATCCTGGGCTGCCATCACCAAGCAGATGGTCAGCGCAATCGTGAAGACGACCGCCTGGCCGGAGTTGAGAACAGCAAGCGACGTGTAGGTTTTGACGCTCGCTTTCTCATAGCTCTCCATCGACTTGTCGTAGCGCGCGGCCTCGCGTTCCTCGGCACCGAAATATTTGACGGTCTCGAAGTTGAGCAAACTATCGACCGCCTTGGTGTTGGCGTCAGTGTCGCTGTCGTTCATCGTCCTGCGGATCGCAACCCGCCAGTCGGTGGCCTTGATCGTGAACCACAGATAGAAAACGATCATAGCAACGATGGTCACGATATAGCGCCAGTCGAATTCCAAGGCGCACACGCCGATGATCAAAATGAACTCGACGATGGTCGGGATCAGCGTCATCAGCGCCATGCGGCTGATGTTTTCAATGCCGGAGCGCCCGCGTTCGAGAATCCGCGTCAGCCCGCCTGTTTTCTTCTCCAAATGAAAACGCAGCGACAAGCGGTGCATATGTTCAAACGTCGATAGCGCAAGTTTGCGCACCGCATGCATCGCAACCTTGGCGAACATGCCTTCGCGCATCTGCACCAGCAGCGTCATGAGAATGCGCGACAGGCCGTAGACGATGGCCGCCAGGACCGGTGCACCCACCAGCCACGACACAGCTTCCGCTGGTGGCACAGTACCGCCGGTTGACGCGACCAGCGCATCGGTCGCCCATTTGAGCGTGTAGGGCACGGTCACCGTCACCAGCTTGGCGATGAGGATCAGCACCAGCGACAACAGCACCGTGCGTTTGAGATCGGGCCTATCCTGCGGCCACATATACGGCCATAGCGCCCGCAGCACGCGGCTCTGCTCAGGAGACGGCTGGAAGCGGGCCATGAAGCTGCCGCGGCGTTGCGGCTCACCAGACGGCGACCCGCGCGAAACATCGATCGATCTTTGCATGCAACGTATTTAAGACGCGGCTTCGCGCTTGTCCACGCATCCAGCTGAATGGCCGCGGACTGAACTCCGTGCCGTCCTCAGCGCGGCACCAGTACGCGCTGGCACGGATAGATCAGATCGGGGTCGGCAATCGCCGCGCGGTTGGCCGAATAGATTTTTGGGTACAGGCGGCCTTGGTGATAGTGCCGCTCAGATATCCGCCACAAGCTGTCACCACGGCGGATCGTGTAGCGCGCAGGCGGCGTGACCTGGCGCCCGGCGGCGCGGCAGGACTGCCCATTGGGTGCGCGCCAGACCCAGCGCTTGACGGCTGTGCCGCGCACCGGCCGGTAAGAGGCTGCTGTAATGCCGCGATAGGTCGGCTCGTGATAGATGCGGATGCGGCGGCGCTGCGGCGCCGGTTCGTCAGTCAGGTCTGATCTGTTTGCCGCAACGCGCGTAGCTCGCGACGGCGAAAGTTCCGGCCGGAATGTCGTTCCGGGGTCCACGGGGCGCACCACCGGCGCGGGCAATGGCTCCGGTGTCAGCACTATGGTGCGCGACGTGGACTTGGGTTCAGGTGCCGTCTTGGCAGCGGTTGCCTTGGCCTCTGCCGCGCGTGCCTCGGCAGCCTTGCGCCGTTCGTCGGCGATGCGTGCGGCCTCAGCCTTCTTGCGTTCGTCATCGGCGCGCTTGGCCTCTGCGGCTTTGCGCTGTTGCTCTTGTAAGCGCAGCTGCTCCTGGCGCTTCGTTTCCTCAGCAAGTTTTTGCGCTTCAAGACGCTGCTGCTCAGCAAGCTTCGCCGCATCGCCAGGCGTCTGCGCTGGCGCTACTGCGGGCGCCGCCACGTCAGGCTTGGCTGGCTCCGGCTTGGCTGCCTCGGTCTTTGCTGCTTCGGTCTTTGCTGGCTGTGCGGGCTTGGTCTCGCTCCCGGCCTTCAACAACTCATCAGCGGCCTTCTTGGCTTCATCCGCCATACGCTTAGTCTCTTCGGCCTTCTGCCGGTCCTCGGCAAGTTTTTGGGCCTCTGCAGCCTTTGCCTTTGCAGCAGCAGCGGCAGCAGCGGCCTTGCTCGCGTCATCGGCTGCACGCTTGGCGTCTGCGGCTTTGCGCGCGTCTTCCGCCTGTTGCTCCTTGAGTTTGTCAGCAATCGCATCTTGCGATGGCGCGTCCGCCGGCGGCAACGAAAGCTCTTTGACGATCACGCCTTGATATTCGCGGTTCGCTTGCGCCAGCCAGTCCTGAATCGTGCCGAGAATGCCGCCCGTTTCCGGAGACGCCGTCTCTTGTGCAGACTTATCTGAGATCTGCGGCGTGGGCTCTTGTTTTTTGACCGGCGCGGCGGCGGCAGGCGGTGTCACCGCCTCTGCCGGAGTGGCGGCCGGTTGTTCACGGCGCACGGGCGGCACAACCGCGTCTCCAGGTGGCGTTGTTGCCTGCGCGACCGTCCACAGTTTCAAGGCAGGCACGTTTGGCGCACCCTCATGCGGATCAATCGCCGCCAGCAGCCGCTGCGGAAACGCCATGCCAAGCACCGCGATGGCCATGCCGGCGGCCACCCAGCGGTGCAGCCAGCGCGTCTGCCACATCGGCAAATATCTGGTATTCTTAGCGGCTTGGCCGGTTTTCATAAGATCGCCTCGTAAAGATGCGCGCACCTAAGCACAAGAGCAGCGGATACGCCAAGTGTGCCGCGCAACCGCAGCCTGGCCAGCCCTGCAGCCAGCTGGCCCCGGCCGGCCGCAACCCGAAGTGCCACCCTTTACAGGAAGATTAGGACGGCACGGCTAGGACTGCCATATATTTGGGCTACACTGCGCGCCGGAGAATTCCCACCGTCCGGCCCTTGAGACCAGCCCAACACCGGGCCAGCCCGCTTTGACTGCCTATTCCCGTCCCCGCCTGCCAAGAAAGCCCGTAATGCCAAACAGCAAAAAAACCACGCCTGCCTCTGCCGCAGTTCCGGCCCCCGCCCGCAAAGTCGAAAGCATCTGCGTCTACTGCGGCTCCGGCAAAGGCCTGAACCCCGCCTACGCCGTCACCGCCCGCAAGTTCGGCAAGGCCTTGGCGGAAGCGAATATCCGCTTGGTCTACGGCGGCGGTAGCTTGGGCCTGATGGGCGAAGTGGCTAAGTCGGTTTTAGGTGCGGGCGGCAAAGTCACCGGCATCATCCCCGAGTTTCTCGGCGCCAAAGAGAAGATGCTGAAAGACGTCGATGAGCTGATCGTGGTCGAAGACATGCACGTCCGCAAACGTCTGATGTTTGAACGCTCGGATGCGTTCGTCGCGCTGCCGGGCGGCATCGGCACGCTGGAAGAACTGGTCGAGCAACTGACCTGGTCGCAGCTTGGCCGCCACACCAAGCCGATTGTGGTCGCCAACATCGACGGCTTCTGGACTCCATTCCTTGATCTGCTCTCCCACATGAAGGGCGAGACCTTCATCCGCGCCGGGCTGGATGTGCATTTCGCGGTTGTCGATAAGGCGGAGAAGATTTTACCCGCCGTTCTCGCCGCCGCCCAATATGGTACGCTCAACGGCGACCACGCGGTGGTGGCGAAGTTTTAGCCGAAACCATTTGGAGGAGCGGCGCGTTCAACCGGGTTATCCCGCCGCCCGCTCAAACCAGAATTGGAGGCTTCGCGATGGCACGCAAGATTTTCGTCAACCTGCCCGTCAAGGACCTGCAGCGCTCGATCGCCTTCTTCAGCGGACTTGGCTTCACGTTCAATCCGCAGTTCACCGACGAAACGGCGACGTGCATGATCGTCAGCGACGATGCCTACGTGATGCTGCTCACGGAACCGAAGTTTTTGAATTTCACCAAAAAGCGCATTTCGGACACGGCCAATGCCAGCGAAGCGATTATTGCCGTGAACGGCGAAAGCCGCGCGAACGTCGATGAATTTGCCGACAAGGCGCTCGCCACGGGTGGCTCACCTGCCATGCCGCCCATGGACCTTGGCTTTATGTACGGCCGCAGCTTCTACGACCCCGACGGACACCACTGGGAGATTTTCTACATGGACCCCGAAACATGAGTATTGGGCACGTCGAAAAGGGCTGACGGCAATTCCTTCGTTGCGTGCGGCATGCAGTTCTCTTATCAGCGCTTATGACCAAACCGATGCCTCCATCGAAGCCAGAGACTCCAGCCCCACCCGCCCGCATCGATCTCGCCAACGTCAGCGAGCTGATCGCGCGCATGCGCGGCGGCGAGCGGCGCGCGATTTCCGCCGTGATCACCGAACTCGAACGTCTGTCGGCGGCGGCGCCCGCACTGCTGCAAGCGCTGCAACCGCACCTCGGCCACGCGCTCGTCGCCGGCTTCACAGGTCCGCCGGGCGCCGGCAAATCAACGCTCGTCAACGCGGTCATCGAAAATTTGCGCAAACAGGGCCGCACCGTCGGCGTGATCGCCGTCGACCCCTCAAGCCCGATCTCGGGCGGCGCGATCCTTGGTGACCGCATCCGCATGACGGCGGCACTCGATGACGACGGCGTGTTCGTGCGCTCTCTCGCGTCGCGCGGCTATCTCGGCGGATTGTCGCCCGCCGCTGTGCGCATCATCGACGCGATGGACGGCGCGGGCTTCGACATCGTGCTGCTGGAAACCGTCGGCACCGGCCAGAACGAAATCGACGTCGCCGAAGTCGCCGACATCCGCGTCGTCATTTCCGCGCCCGGCCTTGGCGACGATATCCAGGCCATGAAATCCGGCCTTCTCGAAATCGCCGACATCATGGTCGTTAACAAGGGCGACCGGCCGGGCGCTGAACAAACCATGCAGCAGTTGCTCGGCGCGTTGTCGATCCGCGCGACCATTTCGGACAAGGTGCCGGTGTTAAAGACCAGCGCACTCAACGGCGACGGCATCGCGGAACTCGTCAAAGCGCTCGATGACATTGGCCGTCGCGTATCTCAAGAACCAGCAGTATCCCGCCGCCGCAGGCGTGCCCGCTATCTGATCGCCCGCGCCGCCTCCGACCTCGTCGCCGCCCGCATCAAATCCGGCGGCAAGAGCAGCCTCGATACTTTGGCCGACGGCGTCTTGTCCGGCACCATGACCCCCGACCAAGCCGCCAAGAAAGTGCTGGAGGGGTGAGTGTTTCCCTCCCCAGCGGGGAGGGGTCAGGGGTGGGAGGACACGCGGGAGCAATGTCTGCTGGTGACCGATTTTGTTGCAGAAGTCGGCGGGGTCGCCGCTCTCAGCCGGGGCTGATTTTTGAAAGATTGGGCTCGCGCCTCTCTTGCCGCTTGCCCTTCCCGGGCTACGGCGACGCATCCGAACTGACGCCTGACGCGACCAACGCAACGCAACTGGTTCGCTACGCACAGTGCGGCATGGCATTGTCCGGAGGATGCGCTGTGAGCTTGGCGAGGCGACGGAGGTTCTGAGCGATTGCGGCAAGCGTGAACTCGAATTGCGCGCCGGCTGGTCCGCGCAGTTCGCAGGCGGTAAATTGCGCAGAATGCGCTTCAGATGCGCAAGCAAAAGGATTTCGACCTTCTTGCGATCGCGGCGTGTTGCGCTCATAGGCGGCCGTCTTGGCGATGGCGCGGGCGACGTCGCGCCGCCTCGTACTCATGACGCGTGATCTTCCGGCTCGGCGAGTTCGGGCAGCATCTCGGTTTGAGCGGACAATCGCGGCAATCGGCGACGCGCGAGAAATAAGAGACCATGTTGTCGCGCCGTGATCCGCGTGACCTTGTTTCGAGCGCGGCAGTATCTTACCGTTGAGGCAGATGTAGCAATCACTCATCGTCGTAGATGAAGTCCTCGCGGCTGAACGTGCCGTCGTCGCGCCTCGACTGGTCGATCACCTGGATGTGCGGCGCGATGTTCTTCTCATCGACCAGAAGTGCAGGTTGGGCGCCGAACCATAGGCCTTTCGGCGGCGAGCCATCGGGCTTGATGCCGAACGTTTCTTGCGTACGTTCGATCCGCGTCTGCGACGCACCGTTCTGCTTGGCGTATGGCGCGCGAGGCTTCGACGTCCATGATGATGCCGAACTTGACGTCGATGAGATAGTTGTCCGCGTAGGCGAAGAACGCAGCGTTCCTGAGCGCACCCGTCCATTGCGCGGCCGGATCGGCTTGGCGCCACGAACTTCGGTACCACGTCGCTGGCGGCGCCCCCAGGCTGGGTCGTCGAGATTGGCGAGATAGTCCTGCACGGCGCGCTCGACGGTCGCCGGATCAATGTCGTGGCTCCACTCGTCGCCTGACGTTGATCCGCATTGCGTTGGCGTCGGCTGCGATCAGGCTCGCATCGACCGCGAAACCGATGCCGCCGACGGAGATCAGCTTTGATGCAGGCAGCAACGAATCGCGCTCGAACACCGCGGAAAAATGTCGTGCTCGCGGAAACGCTCATTGCGGGCGCGCGTGAAGGCGGAGTGACTGTTGGGATCTTGTCTTCGATACCGAGACCACAGAACCACCGGTAGGCAAGGTTGAGCTGAACTTCGCGGCAGAGCGCGCGTGGTACGCGAGCGAATGGCAAAGACATAACCGATAACCAGCATCCGGAGCATGAGTTCCGGATCGATCGAGGGCGGGCCACCGGTATTTGTGAATAGTGCGGCGCGAGCTCCTTCTGCAGCCAGGAGAGTTCGAGAACCGCCGCGATCCGACGCACCAGATGCGCGCGGCACGACCGCCCTCAAGATCAAACGCATAGAATAGTTTTCGAATTGCGCCGCCCCATCATCGAACTGCTCCGTCGATGCCGCCATCTCAACGAAGGGAATCACGGTTCGCCGGGCCTCTCAAGCCAGTTCTGCAACAAAATCGACCCCAACCGGAAGTGCACACGACCCGCTTAACGACAGGTTAGCTGACCAATGCTATGAAGTCGGAGCAGATATCCTCCGGAGATCATGTTGTTTCGGCCATTTACATTCACGCTTTCCCGTATGATTGGCCGGCAGGAATTCGACAAGGCTATCGACTACCTGCGTTCCGGTCTTAAGGGTAACGAATCCGACCTTTCCTCCCTTGAGATGATCGCGCATTGCCATCATTGGGCGGGGCACGCAGACGACGCGATCAAAGCCTGCCGTAAGGCGTTGCGGTATGATCCAAAGTCGTTCGATATGCACTCGATGTTGTCCCGACTGCTTGCCGAGAAAGGCGAGCACGAGGACGCTGTAATCTACGCTCGGAGAGGACTCGAATGCTATCCGTCGCCTCTTCCTGAAATACCTCGATTTGTGACGTCGGCGTTTCAAGTCTTGGGCCGAATATTCCCAAGGCTTCGCGGAGCCGATGCGAATGAGTCTCTACGACGCATCGAGGCTGAGCAGTCTGAATGGTTCGCCTGGACAAAGAAATACTTGAATTGGTATGACCGTACCCACAACGATAGACTTGGACCGTTGGAGAATTAAGCGTGTCCGTTCCGTCACCCCAAGAGGCCAGGTCGAACAGTGATGATCCAACCGAACACACACCGAAGCAACGCGTCCTAGCGTGGTGGGACATAGACCTTCACATTGGTGCGTTCAACAAGCGCAAAGTGACTGCTCGCCCGTTGAAGGACCTTGAACGCGTGCTTGGCCATCGACTGCACGTCGAGGATTGGGTGCGATACGAGACCATGCCCGAAGGCTTATGGAAGTTTGAGGCATTCAACTATCTCGATACGCCGGACCCAGCTTTGGCTGCCTATGCGACACTGAAGCAACTAAGTCTGCTTTCCGATTGGTTCGGGATGTCTTGGCAGGGATACAACAGGGCGGCCACAGCATTCACAGATGATCCAGACGAGGCCACGATATGCGCCTTCTATTGGAATCCGCCGGACCAGTTTGGAATGCCGCGATTCCACTCGTCAGGTGTCTTGCTCCGTTTGGAGGATCTGTATTCCGAGCCCTTCGACGCGCAGGACCGATACAATCGGGCAGTCCGCCCAGTGGTGAGGGTTCCCTCGCTCCCCAGTATGCGAGCAGATTTCATGGTGGAGTTTACGGTCCACATAATCTGCGGCAACAAACAGGAGTTGATGAATTCTCACTGGCCACGTTTTCAAGAATCAAAATGGCCTGATGGCGTGTCGGACCTTGAAATCGACGCTCGGACCCACCTAGGAAAACCGAACATCATTCGCGTTAGGAAGTTGCTTCGTGGTGTTCCCGAGCAGGACGCCGTAGCATACTGCCTCTCCTTCGCCCCATCTTTCCGGATCAAGCTCGACACCGGTCCAAACTTTCAGCTAGTTGGTCAGCGACAGCCTAGCCAAAGCTACTCAGACGGAATCGTTGCGTTTGATTTGAAGCCAATCTCTAGTTGAGTCCGCTCATGGCCGATTTTGTTGCAGAAGTCGGCGGGGTCGCCGCTCTCAGCCGGGGCTGATTTTTGAAAGATTGGGCTCGCGCTCTCTTGCCGCTTGCCCTGCCCGGGCTACGGCGACGCATCCGAACTGACGCCTGACGCGACCAACGCAACTGGACGCTACACACAGCGCGGCATGGCATTGTCCGGCGGATGCGCAGTGAGCTTGGCAAGACGGCGCGGAGGTTCTGGGCGATTGCGGCAAGCGTGAACTCGAATTGCGCGTGCGGCTGGTCCGCGCAATCGCAGGCGGCCAAGGCGCAGAATGCGCTTCAGATGCGCAAAATAGCATTTCGACCTTCTTGCGATCGCGGCGTGTCTGCTCATAGGCGGCCGTCTTGGCGATGGCGCGGGCGACGTCGCGTGCCGCCTCGTACTCATGACGCGTGATCTTCCGGCTCGGCGAGTTCGGGCAGCATCTCGGTTTGAGCGGACAATCGCGGCAATCGGCGACGCGCGAGAAATAAGAGACCATGTTGTCGCCACGTGATCCGCGTGACCCGCTCGAGCGCGGCAGTATCTTACCGTTGAGGCAGATGTAGCAATCGTGTGCATCGTCGTAGATGAAGTCCTCGCGGCTGAACGTGCCGTCGTCGCGCCTCGACTTGTCGATCACCGGGATGTGCGGCGCGATGTTCTTCTCATCGACCAGAAAGTGCAGGTTGGGCGCCGAACCATAGGCAGTATCGGCGGCGAGCCAATCGGCTTGATGCCGAACGTTTCTTGCGTACGCGATCATCGTCTGCGACGCACCAACTTCTGCTTGGCGTATGGCGCGCGAGGCTTCGACGTCCATGATGATGCCGAACTTGACGTCGATGAGATAGTTGTCCGCGTAGGCGAAGAACGCAGCGTTCCTGAGCGCACCCTGTCCATTGCGCGCGGCCGGATCGGCTTACGCCACGAACTTCGGTACCACGTCGCTGGCGGCGCCCCAGGCTGGGTCGTCGAGATTGGCGAGATAGTCCTGCACGGCGCGCTCGACGGTCGCCGGATCAATGTCGTGGCTCCACTCGTCGCCGGGTGTTGATCCGCACTTGTTGGCGTCGGCTGCGATCAGGCTCGCATCGACCGCGAAACCGATGCCGCCGACGAGATCAGCTTTGATGCAGGCAGCAACGACGCGCTCGAACACCTGGCGGAAAATGTCGTGCTCGCGGAAACGCTCATTGCGGGCGCGCGTGAAGGCGGAGTGATCGGGGATCTTGTCTTCGATACCGAGACCACAGAACCACCGGTAGGCAAGGTTGAGCTGAACTTCGCGGCAGAGCGCGCGTTCCGAGCGAATGGCAAAGACATAACCGATAACCAGCATCCGGAGCATGAGTTCCGGATCGATCGAGGGCCGGCCGGTATGTGAATAGTGCGGCGCGAGCTCCTTGTGCAGCCAGGAGAGGTCGAGAACCGCCGCGATCCGACGCACCAGATGATCGCCCGGCACGACCGCCTCAAGATCAAACGCATAGAATAGTTGGCCCTGCTCGAACTTGCGCCGCCCCATCATCGAACTGCTCCGTCGATGCCGCCATCTCAACGAAGGGAATCACGGTTCGCCGGGCCTCTCAAGCCAGTTCTGCAACAAAATCGGCCCTTAGCCGACATCACGCCGAGCCCTTCACCCCACCCCTAACCCCTCCCCTGAGGGGAGGGGAACTGATGGCATCGGCGCAAACTATCAGCAGGCTTTTACTTCGCGTCCAACTTGATCAACTCCTTGCGCTCGACCAGCTTGCCCCATTTCGCATTATAGGGATGGATCGCTTCTGTGGGAGCGCCCGACGCATCGACCAACGCGCGCTTGGCGTTGTGCCAGCCGAACACTCCGCCGACGAGACTTGAGACGCCCGTTGCTCCGGCTTTGACAAGTCCGTCCTGCGTGGCCGACGCAAGTTCTGATGAGCGCAAGCCGACTGAGCAGTAGTACACCACTTCGCGGCCCGCCACTTTGGCACTGAGGTTAGTTACCACGTCAGCCGGTTTGCTGGCCGGCGCAACGCGCTCTGCGCCCGCCAAATGACTGACCTTGTATTCGGCGTCATCGCGCACATCGATCAGCAGCGGCGGCTTTGCAGATGTCAGCTTCGGCGCGAGATCTTCAGCTGTCAACTGCTCGACTTCGGGGAAGCGCTGGTAGACGTCGCTGACAATCGCGTCCATCGTGAATTCGGTATTGCGCGGCGCCAGCGCCATCATCACCATGCCGCTGGCCGCGGCGGCGGCCGCAAGCCCGACGGCGTAAAGGATCCACCGCCCACGCCGCGCCGGTTCACCTTGTGACATGCTGATCGCCTCGCGTTTGCTGTTGCCGCCCATCCGCGGGCTGACACCTGCCGCAACCTAACAGGCTTTGCATGTTACAGGCCGCCCAATCGACCGGCCGCGCAGTGCAATCCGCGATTACTCGGGCTGACGCGACAGACTGGACGGCGCGGGCTTTGATACGGCCGGCGACCAATCCTTGTTGAACATGGTGATGGTGCCGTTCTGGAAAGACACGCGCTGCACCGCGAAATACGGCAAGTCCAAATCGAACGTCAGCGGCTTTGGATCGGTGCGCGTGATCTTATCGATCATGCTGTTTTCAGATTTGGCGATGTTCAGCGTCAGCGTGAAGCGGAACGTTCCCTTGTCGGTGACCAACATAGGCATCTGCTCACCCATGTTGTAGAAGCGCACCGTCTCCGTCACTGTACCGTGGCCCGGCACCGAGATCGGCGCGAACGAGCGTAACGGCGCCTTGTCGTCGCGCGGGTAGTCGCCAAGGAACATGCTGCGGAACACGACGAACTTGCGTTCAGCAGCCGGATCGAGATTTTCAACCTTGAGATCCATCGACAGCACCGTGCCGTTTTGCGCGCCGCCGTTGGCCAGCGTGATCGGCACGTTGAACACGTCGGCGCCGTCACGCGCGTAGTGCACCATCGGCGGCACGTAGACCGTCAGATCGGCACTCGCCAGTGAACTGTCGTAATAGGAGAGGCCGGAAAAGAACAACGCGACGGCGGATAATACGGTTGCGAATGCGCCGCCATGGCTGCTGGACGCTGCGTGCTCAACCGCTTGATTGGTTCCGAAATCGGCAGCAGGCTTGGCGCTCTTTGGAATGAAATCCATCGGTCACAGTCCCCCAGGATACAAGATACGCGCTCCCCGAGGCTAACCAGCGCGACCTATTGCGGCGAAGGTTGGGCGGTGGCCAGACGATAGGCGTGCAAGGTTACTCAGTGCGCCGCCTCGTCATGAATGCGAGACGCTCAAGCAAATGCGCGTCCTGCTCGTTTTTGATCAACGCGCCAGCCAGCGGAGGGATAAGTTTCCTGGGATCGCTTTCGCGCAGCAACGCTGGATCAATATCCTCGTTCAGCAACAGTTTCAGCCAGTCGAGCAATTCCGAGGTCGAAGGCTTTTTCTTCATGCCCGGCACATCGCGCAAATCATAGAACACGCGCAGTGCTTCATTGACGAGGCGGCCTTTGAGGCCTGGAAAATGCACGTCCACGATCTGGCGCATGGTGTCTGCATCGGGGAACTTGATGAAGTGGAAAAAGCAGCGGCGCAGGAATGCGTCTGGCAATTCCTTCTCGTTGTTCGAGGTTATCATGACGATCGGCCGGGTCTCGGCCTTGATGGTCTCGCCGGTCTCGTAGACAAAAAACTCCATGCGATCGAGTTCCTGCAACAGGTCATTGGGAAACTCGATATCGGCCTTGTCGATTTCATCGATCAACAACACCGAGCGTTGCGGTGCCGTGAACGCATCCCATAGCTTGCCGCGCTTGATGTAGTTGGCGATATCCTTGACGCGCGCGTCGCCCAGTTGGCCATCGCGCAGACGCGAAACGGCATCGTATTCATATAGGCCCTGCTGGGCTTTGGTGGTCGATTTGATGTGCCATTCGATCAGCGGCACACCGAGCGAACGGGCAACTTCAGCGGCGAGCACGGATTTGCCGGTGCCGGGTTCGCCCTTGATCAGCAGCGGGCGCTGCAATGTGATGGCCGCGTTGACCGCGACTTTGAGGTCATCGGTTGCGACATAGGTTTTGGTGCCGTCGAAGTGCATGGAATTTGCCCGCTGCTGTTGGTGCGTTTCTGAAAAACTCAACACCCGCGACCGTAGGTTCGATCTGCCGGGCCAGCAAGGTGGCGCATGGCCCCGCGGCTCCAAACAAAAAATAGCGCCGCCCCCGGACGGTGGGTCCCCGGGGGCGGCGCCAGCGGCCCAGTGACGGGCACGCATCGAGAGCTAGGTCCCAACCGGCGGCAAGACTGATACCTGCGGGAGCAGAGAGACATGTCTTGGCGGCGGCGGTGCGGAGGGCTCCTGGCTCTGAGAGCATTGGTGCAAAAGTTTTTGAGTGCGGAAGGATTGGGAGAAATTTCGTCCGTCGGAAAAGGCGTGTTCACAGCCCGGGGTTACAACCCACAAGCAGGAACAACCCCAGATTGCATTAAATTGATAAAAACACGGTTAACGGGATTTACGGTATGCCATTTTCTCACGGTGCGGCCGGGCAGATGAGCATAACTGCATGTTTTATAACGCCGTTTTTATGATCTCCTTGGCACAGACCCTGCACCGCACGCTTGACTTGAGCGCGGCGGCGGCTACATAGCGGGCGGCTTGCCGCAGACCTCGAGTCGCCTCGGGGAACCCGTCAAGCGCCACGCAACCGCACGCGTAGCCTCATGGGAGGCAGACGATGAGCAAGGCACCCGGATCGAAGTCCGGAAAGGCTAAGACCCCGGCCAAGCCGGCAGCTGCCCAAAAGGCGGCACATGCGGCGCGTTCAAGCAAGGCACCCACCGCAAAAAAGCCGCCCGTCTCAAGCCCGGCCTCCAAAATGCCCGAAAAAAAGAGCACTGCGCTTCCGGCTGCAAAGAGCACTTCTGTGAAGGCCAGTTCTGTGAAGGCCAGTTCTGTGAAGGCCAACACCCACAAACCGGGCATTGAAAAGCCCGCCGCGCAGAAGGCCGCGCCGTTGAAGTCTCAGCTGCCAGCCGCGAGCACCACAGCCAAAAGTGGGCCAAAGACGACCGCGGCGCGTACCATCGCCACGGCAAAGCCAGTTGCTCCGACCAAGACAGAGGGTGTTTCCAAAAAGATGGCTCCACGTGCGAAAATATCGGACATTGTCTTACCGCCGGACTACCGGCCTTCGGACGCCGAGCCGTTCATGAACGATATGCATCGTGCCTATTTCCGCAAGCGGCTGCTCGACTGGAAAGACGACATTCTGCGCCAGACGCGTGAGACGATTGCGATTCTGCACGAGGACTCGTCTCAGCACGCCGACTTGGCTGACCGTGCAACGTCCGAAACCGACCGCGCCACGGAACTGCGCACGCGGGATCGTCAGCGCAAGCTGATTTCGAAAATCGACGCCGCCGTCGCCCGCATTGATGACGGCAGCTACGGCTATTGCGAAGAGACCGGCGAACCTATCGGCTTGAAGCGTCTCGACGCGCGGCCCATCGCAACGCTGTCGGTTGAAGCCCAGGAACGCCACGAACGCCGCGAGAAAGTCTATCGCGAGGAATGAGCGATGGACGCGTACATGCTGGAATTCGATTTCGCGAGCGCTATGCAAGCCCGCCCTAATCGCGATCCGGCAACAGCATCGGAACTGTGGCAATGGGCTGCCAACAACAACGTCAACGTGATGGGCAGCCGTTTTCCAAATGCGCTGCTGGAATACTGGCCCTCACGAGCTGTTGCAGAGCCGGGCAAAAGCGCACCGAGCGCGTGGATTGCCGCCGCAGGCTACTGCGTCCGCCCCGACGTCAAAGATGCGATTGAAAAGCTGGCACCAGGCGTCCACCAGTTCATCCCACTTACGCTCGAAGCGGGTCCCAAAGGGAGAAGGAAAGAGTACCCGTATTTTTCGCTACACATCGCCGATCGCGCCGATGACGTGATTGTTGAAAAGTCAAACGTGCAGTGGATCAAATCGAAACTTGGAACGTACTGGTCGAAGTCGTACGATTCACCACTCGCCTTGCCTGCAGCCTCGGTCGCCGGAAAACATATTTGGTGGAACTTGAGCTGTGGTATTGTTCTCATTTCGGGCGAACTGCACAATCTCATGTTGGATCGGGGCCTCACTTCCGGCGTGAAGTTCCAGAAACAAATCATCGATTTTGAATCCACGGGATCGCAAGGTGCGGGCTTGCTTCAATGAGCAATTCAACAGGTGCCGATAAGGACATAGCTCCATTGGATTTTTAAAAGCGGATTCTGCGGCTCTAGCACTAATCTTCCCAACCCACCGTCATCCCGGCGAAGGCCGGGACCCAGACAGGCTTCAACGCGAAGGTCTTGAGGACATCACCCAGGCGCATCGAACGGACCCTGCATGATCTCGCCGGTGGCCGGGTCAAAGAGATCAACCCAACCCGGATTCATGCTCTCAATCAATCGTAGCTTCCACAACCGTCGCCATTCCTTGATTTGCTTCTCGCGCTTGATGGCTTGCTCCATCCTGTGGTGCAGCTCGAAATAGACCAAACGTGTGACGCTATATTGCGCGCTAAAACCGGGCACGAGTTTTTGCGAATGCTGCGCCATCCGCGCGTAGATATTGCTCGTTACGCCAATATAGAGCGTCCCGTTTTGACCACTCGCCAGGATGTAAACGCAGGGTTGTCTGATACGCATGATGCACCTTCACGAGAGGTGCAGGTTGCACCTCTGAGGGGCCACCGATCAAGTCTTTGCTTGGATAGCTGTCTGGGTCCCCTAAGTTCACAAACGAAGTGCAACACCTTGTGGGTGAGGTGTTGCCATGGGAACCGCCTACAAACAACTGTCACTTGAGGACCGGTGCCAGATTGCCCGTCTTCACCAAGACGGGTGTTCGATCCGCAAAATCGCGGCAAGTTTGGATCGCGCGCCATCGACGATTGCTCGCGAACTGAAGCGCAACACCGGCCGCAAGGTCGGCTACAAACCGGCCTACGCCAGCGAACAAACCAAAGCCCGGCGCTGGAAGGGCTCAAAGCTCGAACGTCAGCCGGCGTTGCGCCAAGATGTCCTTGCCCGCCTGACCGCCGGGTGGTCGCCCGAGCAAATCGCCGGCCGCATGGCGCGCGACAACGGCGGTACATCCGTCAGCTACGAAACCATCTATCGCTTCATCTATGCTGAAATTGCACGCACAAAAGACTTCTCCTGGCGGCACTATCTGCCGCGCGCAAAAAGCAAACGCGGCAGGCGCGGGCGGCCCGGCGGAAGCCCTGCCAGCTTCATCGAAAAGCGTGTTTCCATTGATCAACGCGGCGCTGACGCCGATGATCGTGCAAACCCAGGTCATTGGGAGGCCGATCTCATGGGCTTTGCAAAATACGGCCAGAACGTCCTCGCGCTGCACGAGCGCCACTCGCGTTTTCTTATGGCAACCCGCCCGCAAAATAAAACCGCCGGTCTCATTGCACGCCATCTCGAAAGCTTGCTCGCCCCGCTGCCACCTGAACTCCGCAGATCGCTGACCTTCGATAATGGGACCGAATTTGCGCGCCACTATTGGCTGCACGAAATCGGCCTCGAAACCATTTTCTGCGACCCATACTCGCCCTGGCAGAAGGGCGGCATCGAAAACGCTATCGGTAGGATCCGAAGGCTTCTACCGAGGAAAACCGACCTCGATACGATCTCCGAAAAGCGCTTCCTGGCCTTCATCAAGGCCTACAATCGAACGCCGCGCAAATGCCTTGACTACAGAACGCCCGCAGAGCTTATTCTCGAAAAACTGTTGCACTTCGAATGTGAATCCACATCCCGGCCTTTGCCGGGATGACGTAGCGGTAAGGGCGAGACAGAAATCAGATAGGGCTGCAGCGGCCCAGACGCCCCCCTATCCCACTTCAGCACACGCCTTCACGGCTTTTTAATCTCTTCCCCGCACACTGCCCTGTAGTTTCGGCTCATAGTGCCTGAGGTAGTGCTGTGTTTGATCGTTCAAAGCGTTTAATGACTGCTGCCGGCACCATCGCGCTGCTGCCGCTGGCCATGGTGCAGGACGGCGCACCGGGGCGCCAAATTTCAATCAGCGTGATGGCGACGCCATTGGCGATTGACGTGAAGGTCGCAACCGTTATGCGACCGCTCGATCTCGCAGGCCTCACGGCCGCCGACTTCGGCGACAACGATAGCATCCGCTGATTTAAAGCTCCCGCCCTTTTCGGGCCTACCGCTTCAACGCAACATCCGGCTCTTCGAAAGCTGGCGCTGATCCGCCCGCAGTCCCATACGGGCGCGGCGCGCGCGTGAAAACCGTAGCTGGCGCCGTCACAGCGTCCACCGCTCGCTTTGGCGGCTCGCCGATCCCCGTTTCAATGACAACATCCACCGGCCCTCCGGTCATGATCAGATGCTCGACGTCGTCGCGGCGGATCAAGATCAGTCGGCGCTTGCCGTCAATGCTGGCATGCTCGACCACCTCAATGCGCGGCTCCGCGCGGGGCTTAAAAAATACCTCTCTCGGCGACGTACCGCTCAGGTACGCCTTGACGATCACCGCGCCCACCGCCGCCGCCGCCGCTAAAACGGCCAAAACCACAATCCACCAAATAACTGCCGACATAATGCCCCCTCGCCATATGGCGCCGGTCCGCGGCCCTAAAAATGCGGCGAACCAAATCAATCCACCCATTCCTACTCTCTTATTGAGAGGATTTTAACCCTATTGACCGAAGTCTTAGCCTCAAGAAAACCGCCGCCCCGAAGCGGCACACCCACTGTTGCGACCCTAATGTTGCGTTCGAGTACCAATCCTATGATCACCGCCGACGCCGTCACGATACCGAATCAGATAGCTTCCGTCCCCATGAAGGATCGCGAGGCGTTGAAGATCGAGGCGGCCTCCCTCGATCCGCTTACCGCAGCGGACGGGTTCGGCGGGTTCCTCTCGACTATATTTGTGGTCGCCGCTCTTGGCGCGGTGGTGTTCGGCCTGCTCGCCAGCGGGTCGGGTGAGCCGTTGCTTTTGACGATCATCGCCGTGCTCGCCATGCTCGGCCTGTTCCTGCTGTTTGGCATTGCCGCCGGCCACGTCCGCATCGGCGCCCGCATGCCGGAAGGCGACATTCTGAAAGCCGCCGCCGACGCGATTGACGAACCGCAGATGGTGGCCCGTGCTGACGGCAGCGTGCTCTATTGGAACCCGGCGTTTGAAGCGCTGTTTGGCCGTTCCGACGCAGGCCCTCGCGCCGCCCTCGAATTGGCTGTCAGCGGCGATCCGGAAGCCGCCCAAGCGCTGTTCCGTTTGATGCGTGCGGCTGAGCGCGGCGAAACACGGCGCGAGGATATCCGTCTGCGGCAATCGCCTTCGGGCCGCCGGCCATCGTGGATCCGGGTAACCGTCCGTCCGTTTGCATCGCCCGAGCGCAAGACCGAAAGCGCGTCACGCGAAATGCTGTCGCTGTGGAACATCGCCGACGTATCGGGAGACAAAACCCGCGAAGCTCAGAAGATCGGCAATCTGGAAGCAGCCCTTGCTGCATTCGACACCATGCCGGCCGGCTTCATGTCGATCTCGAGCGATGGCACCATCAGTCACGTCAATACCTCGTTTGAAGCTTTGGCTCGGCCATGACAGCCGGCAGACACTGCGCTCGCGCGCTGTCAAGTTGTCCGACGTTGCCGGAGACGATGGCGCGAGTCTGCTATCTCGCTTGCAACGGAAGACGACGCCGAACGCCGGACGATTGACCTCGATTTG
>JABFRT010000012.1 GCA_013141015.1 Hyphomicrobium sp.
GAACACCGGTGCCATGAAAAGGTGATCACCGAATTGCAAACGCAGGGCGTTGAGCCCAAGGACATCCAGACCACGCAGTTCAATATTGAGCCGGTCTACGTTTATCCGAAGGAAGGTCAGCCGCCTGTCGTGACCGGATACCGCGTCAACAACATGGTCTCAGTGCGCGTGCGCGATCTCGATAAGCTTGGTGGCGTGCTCGACCAGCTGGTGACGGCGGGCGCCAATCAGATGCACGGCATTTCATTCGGTGTCAGCAAGGCTGAGACGCTGAAGGACGAGGCGCGAAAGGAAGCTATGGGCAACGCGCTTCGCCGCGCCAAGCTGCTGGCGGCCGCGGGTGGCGCCGAAGTCGGCGACGTGGTGCAGATTTCGGAAGAGGTTGGTTACGCTGGGCCGCGCCCGGTCGTGTTTGCAAAGCGCGCGGCGATGGCTGAAGCGGCCCCCGTCGAGCGCGGCGAGCAAGAACTTGAAACCCGGGTTACGGTAACCTGGAAGCTGAAGTGATCAGTCCAGCACAACCCGCTCGACCAAAACGCCGCTCATCGGGCTGCCAGGCTGGTTCGACCAATCCGCGAAATTGCGCATTTCGCCGGTTTCGCGGATGTGGCGCAGACGTGCGAGATCGACCTTAGCCGACACCCATTCGGCAGCGTTCAGCCGGCCTTGAGCGATCACGCCGTCATCAGAAACACCATGTTCGGATGGCACGTAGATGCCGGCCGCGCCTGCGTTGAAATCGACGGCGGGCGACCAGGGCGCATCGCCGACGGTTGGGCTTTGCACGGTGCAGAGGGTGTTCTCCAGCGCCCGCGCCATGGATCCAGTGCGGACGCGGTGGTAGCCAGAAATGCGTTCGGTGCAGGACGGTACAAGGACAACATCGGCGCCAGCTTCGGCCATGGCGCGGACCAGCAGCGGGAACTCGCTGTCATAACAAATGGCGATTCCAAACGTGCCGATGCGAGTCTCAAACACGCGCACCGGGCCGCCGGCCGAGATGCCCCAGCCGTGTTCGAACGGCGTCATAATCAGCTTTTCTTGAACGCCGGCTGAGCCATTGGGCGTCACCAATTGCGCGGCGTTGACAAAGCGGCCATCGGTTGTGCGGGCCGGGCCAGACCCAACAAGAATATGGACGTTATGGCGCCTAGCGAGAGTGGCGTGAAGCGCGACGCGGGACGGCGCGAGTTCAGCCACTTTGGTCAGTGTGATCTGCAAATCGCCATAGACGTCAGCGCCGAAACAGGCCGCTTGTTCAATCGCCGCGTATTCCGGAAACACCAGCAGTTGCGCACCAGTTGCCGCGCCTGATTTGACCCACAGCGCAATCTTGTCCTCCCACTCTGTCAGCGTCTTTGGCTGACCGATCGGATATTGCGCGCTCGCCACATGAAGGGTTGCTGGGTGGGTCATATTAGAGCTTTTTCATCCAGAACTGCATGGCATGCGGTGTCTCGGCGTCTTGACCGATGTCTTTCCAATCATAGCTCGCAACAAGGCCTTCGACCGGTGCATAGCCCCGTTTTGCCCAAAAAGGATCAAGTGGCGCGTAGTCTGAAGGTTTCAGCGGATGATCGTCCGGACGAACAACGCGGCAAAACGTAGAGTGTGAGAAGCCGCCAAGTGCATAGGCTTGTGCTTCACGGCCTTCGAAGAAGGCATGCCCGAGACCGTAGCCGCGATGGCTTTTGAGCAGCACGCTCTCGCCGCAATAGAAGATCTTCGACAAGTCATATCCGGATTTGCGGAATGGCTCGCCAAACTCGCCGGCATGTTCGATCATCGGTGCGGCTGTTGAAGCGCCGACCATGTCATCTCCGTCATAGGCGGTGATCACCACTGCGCCTTTGGCGGCGGCGAATTTTGCCAGGTATTGTTCCTCGTACTCAAGCGTGCCGTCATAGAGGTACGGCCAATCGTGGAACACCACCATGCGCAGACGGGCCAAATCGGGCAGGATCGCGTAGATGCCGTTGCCGGTGACCGATCTGACGTCGAGCTTTTTCTTAGCCGTCTGCATGGTCTCAACCTATGTTTGGCGCGTGCGACGTACGTCTACGACTTCGGCTTCTTGGCGATTTTGTTGCGGTCGTCGGCGATCACAATCGACGGCGTGTAACCTTTGGCCTCGCCCGGTTCCATTTGCGCGTATGCGCAGATAATCAACTTATCGCCGACGCACGCCTTGCGGGCAGCAGCGCCATTGAGACCAATCACGCCCGAGCCGCGCTTGCCTTCAATCACATACGTCGCGAACCGTTCGCCATTGTTGATGTTGTAAATCTCAACGCGCTCATTGATCAGCAACCCTGACGCATCGATCAAGTTTTTGTCGATTGAGATCGAACCTTCGTAATTGAGATCGCACTCAGTGACGGAGCACCTGTGGATCTTACATTTCAGCATCGTCAACAGCATTTCGGTTCCTTCAAAAAGCTATTGGCGCGGCGGCAGGTTCGTGCCGCGCGCGCCGCAAATTCAGTCAACAGTGCCGGCAGCGTTAGCCCGCAACCTGCGTGATCCAGTCGGTCAGATTGTAGTAAGTGGTAACGCGGGCAATTTTGCCGTCGCGGATGGCAAAGAACGTGCCTGCGGGCAACACGTACTTCTGGCCCTTGGCGGGCGGCAGGCCGTCTTCGGAATTCTTGTAGACGCCGTGGACGTTGAATTCTGCGGCGGCTCGCGTTGCGTCCTTCGAGACGAGCACGACGATGTCTTTAAGTTCTTCCGAATAGTTGTGGTCCATGCGTGCGTTGAACGCCTTGAACTTGTCTTTGCCTTCGCGGCGCTCGCCCTGGTTAACGTCGTGGATAACGTCATCGGTCAAAAACGCCAGCATGCCAGCGCTGTCGCCCTTGTTGAAGGCAGCATAGTAATCGCGGATCAGTTGCGCGGTCTTGGCGCGCGCTTGGCTTTCGGGCGTCGTGTCGGACATGGGTCGGCTCCGTTGCGAAGGGTTCGGGGTTGGTCTGTTTCTCTAGCAGTTTGCCGCGCCCCATTCCAATCGCTTCGCCCGCGCGGTAAACGCGGCATTTTGAAGGGCAATTGAAACGCCGGGCCGCCGTGACGCGCGACCGCCGGCCAAGCGGAGACCCGGACATGTCGCACATCGAGAGTTTATTCGTTACCCATCTTTATCGCGAGGAATTGGGCGGCGGATCGCGGCGCCTTCTCAAGGATTTGCAGCATTCCTGCCGGGTGATTGCCGGAGATGATGGCGCGGGGCAGAATTGGGCGATGGCCAAAAAATATCCTGGATATACATCTTATGCATCGCTCAACGACCTGCCGGAGCGCGATCCGGCATTCGCTGAACTGGTCGAAATCCTAGATGGCCATGTTGCCGAATTCGCCCGCACCGCCGATTTTGATCTTGGCGGCCGCCGCCTATCGATCAACAGTATCTGGATCAATATTCTCGATCCGGGCGGGTTTCATGCCAGCCACATCCACCCCCATTCGGTGGTCAGCGGCACGGTTTATCTGGAGTTCCCAAAGGGCGCCAGCGCGATCAAGTTCGAGGACCCACGGCTACCGATGATGATGGCTGCGCCACCCAGGAAGCCGAGAGCGCGTTCGAGAAACCAGACGTTCGTCAGCGCAGAACCAAAAACGGGAACACTGCTGCTATGGGAGAGTTGGCTGCGCCATGAGGTGCCGTTGAATGCGGCCGATAGCGAACGGATCTCGATCAGCTTCAACTACGGGTGGTGAGATCCGTTTAATTCGCGATACCGCGCTTGAGGCGGTATCCGCCGCGGCCGGCCGTTTCGAAGTGCTCGGCAATATCGGGGTGCCGAAGGGTCTGGCCGCTGTCGTCCGGCAGCAGGTTTTGTTCCGAGACGTAGGCTTCATAGGTGGTGTCGGCGTTCTCGGCATAGAGGTGATAAAATGGCTGATCCTTGCGCGGGCGGATTTCCTCAGGGATCGCCAGCCACCATTCCTCCGAATTGCCAAACTCAGGATCGATATCAAAGATCAGTCCGCGAAATGGAAACAAGCGGTGCCGCACCACTTGCCCGACTGAGAATTTCGCGTGTTTGATGGTGGCCATAGAGAGCTACTGGTTTGCCGAGGCGGCTCCTGTTGCCAGGAGCCGCGGACTGAAGTTAAAGGCCGAATTCGGCGGCCCGTTCCGGGTCTTTGGTGGCGACCAGCCGGGCGAGGTCAACGATGACTTTGGCCTGTTTCCAGGTGGCGTCATCCTGCATTTTACCGTCAATCATCACGGCTCCCGTGCCATCGGGCATCGCGTCCAGAATGCGTTTGGCGAATTTGACTTCCGCAACGTCTGGCGAAAACACGCGTTTGGCGATGTCGATCTGCGAGGGGTGCAGCGACCACGCGCCGAGGCATCCCTGCAGATAGGCGTTGCGGAACTGGGCTTCGCATGCAGCGCCGTCCGAGAAGTCGCCGAACGGGCCGTAGAACGGCTTCAGGCCATAAGCGAGGCAGGCATCGACCATCTTGCCGACGGTGTAGTGCCAAAGGTCCTGCTGATAGAAATTGCGGACAGCGCCTGCGTCTTTGGCGGCATCTGCCAGCACGCCGTAGTCGGGGTGTCCGCCGCCGACGCGCGTGGTCTTCATGCCGCGTGAGGCCGCCAAGTCCGCCGGGCCAAGGCTCATGCCGTGTATGCGCGGTGATGCCGCCGCGATCGCCTCGACGTTGTTGACGCCTTCGGCTGTTTCCAAAATTGCGTGAATGAGGATTGGCTTCTTGACGCCGTGGCGCGCTTCAACCTGAGCGAGCAATTGATCGAGATAATGGATGTCCCACGGGCCTTCGACCTTGGGCAGCATGATGACGTCGAGTTTGTTGCCGGCCGCCGCGACGATCTCGGTGACGTCGTCCAGAACCCACGGCGAGTTGAGGCAATTGATGCGCGTCCAAACGCCGGTCGTGCCGAAGTCGTTCTGCGTGAGCATCTCAATGAAGCCCTTGCGGGCGTTTTCCTTCTGGTCGAGCGGCACGGCGTCTTCGAGGTTGCCGAGGATCACATCGACTTGGGAGGCGATCTCTTTGATCTTGGCGCGGATCTTGTCGTTATGCGGCGGAATAAAGTGGATCATCCGCTCAAGCTTAACGGGCAGCGCGCGATAGGGCTCAGGCGCGCCGATGGCGAGAGGGGCGAAGTGCTTGGCGGGCGTGCGAGTCGATGCCATTGGGCGTTACTTTCCTTGAGCTTTTTCCGCGAAAAATCGTGGCCGCACCTTAGACGGGAGCGTTCTTCTGTCAATGCGGCGCTGGGCGGCGCTCGCGGCGCTGAAGCCGGCATGATAACGCCGTTAAGAGAAGATTTCTGAGATGGTTCCGCACGGAACAGCGGGCATTTGAACCTTGCGGCATTGTGGGGCGACTGAAGATCAACCGCCGACAACCCCCGGAGACCCGCCATGACCCCGCTCACAACAGTTCTCGCCGTCCGCGCCGCTGTCACGGCAGCCGTTGCCATCGGCGGCTTTATCGCTACTCCCACCGACGCCAATGCCATGAGCCTTCGCGTAAAGCTCGCATGTGCCGCCGATTACTACGCCCACTGCTCAGCCAATAGTCCGGATAGCCCGGCGACGCGCCAATGCATGCGCAATGTCGGTGAGGGCCTTTCGCGCAGTTGCGTCGATGCGCTGGTTTCGGCCGGTGAAGTGTCCGCCGAAGAAGTTGCCCGCCGCCGCGCCGCGCTGAAGTCGGCATCGCGGACACCGTGACCTTTGGCTCCAATCAACTCCAGCGCCGGTTTGACCACATCCACTGTTCCGGCGTCTCGCGCACCCACTCCTCAAACTGCCGGGTCATGGCGGCAGTCGCCCATTTGACATCTTCAGATGGGTTGGCTGTGCGCGGCACGCGCAATTCTTTAAGCTCGATTTCAAAGCGGCCTTCGGTGCCGATCCGCGTGCAGCGCGACATCCAGATGCGGGCGCCGGTGCGCCGCGCGATCATGGCCGGAATGGTAACGGTCGGCGCGTCCTTGCCGAAGAACGGAACCGGCAGTCCTGTGCGGTCATAAAGATCGCAGACGACGCCCAAGCGGCCACCTTGACGCACATAGTCCATGATTGCGCGCGCGGTTTTCTGGCTCTCGCCATGATCGCCTTCGACGTTGCCCCGCCCATAAAGGCCACCTGGATAAAGGTCCTTGCGCTGGTCGCGCAGATAACGGTCGACATACGGGTTATTGACGGAACGATAGACGGCGGCGGGCTTGGCGCCAGCAACTGTTAACGGCCAGACGGCCAGTTCCCAATTGCCCATGTGCAGCGATGCGCCAACGACCGGGCCGAGCTTGCCGGCATAGCGGTTGAAAATCGCTTGGTTCAAAATCTTGATGCGTTCCGGGTGGCGCACCAGTTCATCAATGCGCATCGTCTCGGCCATCACGCGGCCCAGGTTCTCCCAATGCTTGAGTGCAATTTCCGTACGCTCGAATTCCGATTTCCCGGGAAACGCGATTGCCAGGTTTGCAAGCGCGCGGTTGTGGCGCTTCGGGTTTAGGATGGGCGCCAGGCGCCGCCACGTCCAGGCCGACGAGCGTGTCGCGAATGACAACGGCACGATGCGGACAACGCCGACGACGCTGCGCAGCAGAGCATATTCCAGACGGAACTGGAGATCGCGGAGCGTGGTGGCGAGGGTCATGCGGAAGGCGCAGTCTTTCTGTCTTGGCCGCCGGGGCCGGGGGCCGGTTGGACATTGATCACCAGCCGGAAAGCCATGCCTCAATGCCTGCAGTCCTGCCGGGCCGTCAAGGCCCGGGGCCAATCTGACCCGGGGAACACTTTGGCGTCGAGCGGCCGATAGCGGTCAACCCGCCCTATGCATGAGCGATGGTATCGACTGCGGCGGTGCGATGCCCTCACGCATGATCCGCTTGCGCAGAGGCGGCACCGTGCTGAGTGCGAACAACCCAAGCCCGCGCAGCATGTGAACAGGGGCAAACGACGACAATAGAGACCGGTTGAGCAGATCTACGGTCCAGATCCGCGAGGTCACGTCACCGCGGCGGGCGTCGGAATATCGGGCCAGGGCGTCGGCTCCACCGGTATCCTGGCCATTGGCGCGGGCGCTGGCTGCAACATCTGCAAGCGTTGCCGCGTCCCGGAAGCTCAGGTTCAGCCCCTGAGCGCCAATCGGCGGGATCACGTGGCCGGCCTCTCCGATCAGGGCGACCCGGTTCTTGCCCATCGGCTCGGCGGTTTGCCCCGACAAGGGGAACATGCGCCGCGGCGACAAGGGCCGCACAGAGCCGAGCAGTCCGCCAAGGTGGCCCTCAAGTTCGCGAATGAAATCGGTTTCGCTGAGGGCCACGATCCGTTCGGCCTCGTTGAGGGTATCGACCCAGACCAAGTTTGAAGTCAGGCCGCCGGGTGCGGGTACGACCGTCAAAGGTCCGCAGCGGCGGTGGAATTCGGTCGAAATCCGCTTGTGATTGCGGGTATGCGCGAACGTGCAGACGACAGCTGCCTGATCATAACTCCAGCGGTTTGGGATTATGCCAGCCGCGGTGCGGCACGGCGATTGGCGGCCATCGGCGGCAGCGACTAGGGCTGCAGAAAACGTAGCGCCTTCCTCAGTCGTGAGCGTGACATGGGTGGCCCCGATGTCGATACCGGTGACGGCCGCCGTGACGATGCGGGTCAAACGCGGCGCTGCACGTTTTTCCAAAACACCCGTAAGCACGGCGTTCGGCACGTTATATCCAAATGCGGGTTCGCCGATTTCCGAGGCGTGGAAGGTGACCTCGGGAGCGCGAAACAGGGCGCCGGTCGCATCAACGAGGCGGATCGCGTCGAGGGGTTCGGCAGACGGCGCAATGGCGTCCCAAGCGCCGATTTTTTTCAAGAGTTCGATCGAGCCTTGGAACAGCGCCGCCGTGCGTCCGTCGCGCGGGTCCGCAGGAGGGCCGAGTACGGCGGTCTTGAAGCCGGTTTCTGCCATAGCGAGACCAGCGATCAGACCTGCGGGTCCAGCCCCGACGACGGCAACATCATATTGATTCAGCGTCATTACTGCGCCCTCCATGGCATGTGGCTCTGTTATCACAGATGGTCCCCTTTTGTCAGAGTGTTGCTCTGACGCAACGCAGTTTTAGGGGGTCTGTCATGTAACTGAAAGACTTGCCCGTTAATCCCTCATTAAGGGAGGCGCTGAGTCTGATGTAAATGATCATCAGGCCGTGCCTTTGGGGTGTAGAGCAATCATTTGGGCGTTTGCTGAGAGATATCTCCGCAACGCTTTTCGAAAGAGGGGCGCCGATGACTTCGGTTTTTAATCCACGCGTAGCAGCTTGCGCATTGGCAGCTGTCATGGGCTTTGGTTTTGGCGGCGCTTCGTCCGCAAACGCAGCGGATCTGGGCGGCAATTGCTGCGCTGATCTTGAAGAGCGCATCGCTGAACTTGAAGCGACCACTGCGCGCAAGGGCAACCGCAAGGTCAGCCTGACGATTTCGGGCTGGGTCAACGAAGCCATTTACTTCTGGGACGATGGTTCTGAATCAAACACCTACGTCGGTACAAACTCGCTCGAACAGAGCCGCTTTAAGCTCGCTGGTAAAGCCAAAATCGACGCCGACTGGTCGGCCGGTTACACCCTCGAGTTCGGTGTGCAGGGTGCAGGCGCCGGCAATTTCTCACAAGACTTAGACAACGGCACTAACCCAAACTCGGTTAGCATTCGCAAGTCGGTCTGGTTCGTTGAAAACAAGACCTTCGGTAAGATTTCTGTCGGCCAGGACGGCACGTCCACCTACCACTTGCTGGACGATGCTGACGGCGTGAACACGCGCAGCTTCTCCGACGCCGAAGCAGCATCGGTTTACGTCAATGCTTTCGGCCTGCGCGTCAACGGCGTAGCTCAAGGCACAGTTACTTGGGGTAACATCCTTGGCGGCTTCAATAACAACACGCCAGGCCAAGGCGGACGCCGCAACGTCGTCAAGTACGATTCTCCGGTGATCGCAGGGTTCTCGGTCAGCGCCTCGTGGGGTGAAGACGACATGTGGGACTCGGCATTGACTTATAAGGGCGAAGTCGGTGACTTTAAGTTGCTGGCCAAGGCTGGTTACGGCCAAACCACTGACGAGAACGACAACGCCAATAACGGTGACCGCGGTTCTTGCGCGATTGCAGCCGGTGTTGGCCGTGACTGCGAATGGTGGGGCCTCGCTGGTACGATCCAGCACAAGCCAACCGGCCTGTTCGTTTACGGTGGCTACGGTGAGCAGACGGACAACAACGTGAAGACGGTGTTCGGTGCAGCGGCGGAAGACGCCAACACCACATGGTTCGTACAGGGTGGCATTGAGACGAAGTTTGTTTCACTCGGAAAGACCACGCTGTTTGGCGAATATCGCCATGACGACGCTGGCCGGCCGGAATCAAACCGCACCGTTGGCGGCGCGACCGTTGCTGAATCGAGCGTTGACTTCTGGGCTGCTGGCCTCGTCCAAAACATCGACGCGGCTGCGATGGATGTTTACCTGATCTACCGCCACGCTGAGGGTGACGTGACCTCGACCGGTGGCGTGAAGACCAACCTCGATGACTTCGACATGGTCATGACCGGTGCGAAAATTAACTTCTAACCCTCCCGTCTGAACTGAAACTTTGAAGGGCCGCCCAGCAATGGGCGGCCCTTTTTTCATGCCGCCCGCGGCTCAGTGGCAGAATTTGCTATTCGTTCATTTGTGTCGCTGCAACAATCGGTTAACCCGAAACTGAGCACACGGCCTATGGCATTCAGACCACAGGTGCGGCCAGAAACGACCAGTGCAGCGTTAACCCTGGCGTTTGGTAATTGAGTTTTGAAGTGCGAAGCACCATTCTCAGCTCATGTGCGTGCTCATGTAAGCATTGCGGGGTTTTTGAAGTGACGAAACGTTTAATGACATTTGGTGCAGCTTTGGCGCTGGTACTTGGCGCGGGCTCGTTCGCCTTTGCGCTTGAAGAACAGCGGGCTGTGGCGCCTCCGGCGGCTAACGGCGCGGCTGCGTCGCCTCAGGTTGGTGTTCAGGACGCGGCACCTGCTGCAAAGCAGGAAACAGGCACGGAGATTCGCATTCCTGGTCTCGGCAAACTCGGCACGCTGCCGAAAATGGACTTCGGTCTCGAGCTGCTCTATGGCGCGGCTGAGGGTAAGGCCCCCCAGGAGCCGCAGCCCGAAGATATTCAGGACCTGACCATTCGCGGGTCGGTAAAGCACAAGTTCTAAGGCTGGATGCCGGGCGTTCTTGGGTTTTTTGATGGGTTCAGGGGCGCTTTGGCGCCCCTTGGCATGTCCAGTCGCCAGATCTGGGCGTGCTGCTGTCAAGACATGGCGCACCATTGCTTGCGTTGCTCTAGTTTGGCACCTGAGCTGCCGCTATAGTCCACTGAGAAAACTCAGGAGCAAAACCGTTGCGGGTCCTGCCTGCGCTTGTTCACATCTTCACAGCGCTTGGCGCGGTTTGTGGCTTGTTGGCAACCCAGGCGATCCTTACAGGCGATGCATCGCGCCTGTTCGCTTGGCTTGCTATTGCCTTGGTGATCGACGCCATAGATGGCACCTTTGCCCGCGCCGTTCGGGTCAGCGAGCAGCTGCCGCGCTTTTCCGGCGAGCGGCTCGATCTCGTGGTCGATTATGTGACCTACGTGTTCGTGCCTGTGCTGGCGCTGCTTCAGTGGCGCTATCTCGACGGCAGCCTCGGCCTGGTCCTTGCCGCCGGCATTCTGCTGTCGTCACTGTTCCATTTCTCAGATCTCGAGAGCAAGACCAAAGACAACTGCTTCGTTGGCTTCCCGGCGATCTGGAACATTTTCGCATTCTATGTGTTCGCGCTCGATCCAGCGGCCTGGGTCGCGCAACTAGCCGTCGCGCTGGCCATTGTTGCGACGTTCGTTCCAATGCCTTGGGTTCACCCGCTGCGGGTTGTGGCGTTGAGGCCGCTAACTCTTGTTGTGACGGCGTTAGCTGGTGCGGGCGGCATCGCTGTGCTGCTCTCGGGTTTTCCGGCACCACCACTGTGGCAGGCAGCACTAATTGCAGCGGCGCTCTATTACACGGCCCTGGCGTTCTATTGGTGGCGCAAGGGTGTTGCGTCCTAACGGTGCATGATGGCGATCTCACATCAATCCCAAGCGGTGTGTTGCCTCGTGGAGCCCGCAAATTTGATTTGGCTCAATGCGGCAAGCTTGAAAAAACCGCCCATATGTCAACTATACTGGACAGGCATTTGAGGCGATCACACCAGCTGCATGTTCGCCCGGATCGCATAAGCCCATATCGTATAAGGATGGCAGGCTGCGCATGACACCAGAACTCATCAAGCGCTATGCGGCGGCACTGCCGCGCTACACAAGCTATCCGACCGCCAACCATTTTTCCGGCACCATCGGCGCCAATGATTATCGGGCGTGGCTGGAAATGCTTCCCCCCGGCGCCGCGCTGTCGCTCTATCTGCACATCCCGTTTTGTCAGGAACTGTGCTGGTACTGCGGGTGCAGCACCAAAGCCGTCCGGCGCTATGAGCCGGTTGCCGACTATATCGATCCGCTCAGCGGTGAGATCGAGACGATTGCCGGGCTGGTGCCGGTGGACCACCGCGTCACCCACATTCATTGGGGCGGCGGGTCTCCCGACATTTTGAAACCGGCGGACATCATCCGCGTCGGCACGGCGTTGCGCGAGAAATTCAGGATTGCCAAGGACGCGGAGATCGCAGTCGAGGTAGACCCGCGCCTTTTGACCGAAGATCAGGCGCAAGCGTTCGCCGATATCGGCGTTAACCGTGTGTCGATTGGCGTGCAGGACTTCGATATCGACGTGCAGCGGGCGATTGGCCGGATGCAGAGTTATGAGACGACGGCTAAGGCCATCGGCTTGTTCCGCCAGCGCGGCATCGGTTCGGTCAACGTCGATCTGGTCTACGGACTGCCCAATCAGACGGAAGAGAGTGTCGCGCGCACGCTTGAGCAAGTGATGACGCTCGCGCCGGATCGTATCGCCATTTTCGGGTATGCGCATTTGCCGGATCGCTTGAAGCATCAGCGGCTGATTGACGAAACCGCATTGCCCGGCGCGGTCGAGCGTTTCGAGCAGTCGCAAAGGCTGGCGGCCATGCTGGTTGAGGCGGGGTACGCCCAGCTGGGCCTCGATCATTTTGCGCTCCGTGAAGATGGTCTCGCGACCAAAACATTAGCCCGCAATTTTCAAGGCTATACAACCGACACCGCCGATGCGCTGCTTGGCCTTGGCGCGTCCGCCATTTCGCGGCTTCCGCAAGGCTTCGCGCAGAACAGTGTGCCGGTGGATGAGTATTTCCGCCGCGTCAAGGACGACGGGCTGGCGACGGCCCGCGGACACCGCTTCACGGCGGACGATAAAATGCGCGCCTACGTGATCGAACGCCTGATGTGCGATTTTGCGTTCTCATGGGCCGATCTCGAGCAGAAGTTCGGTTCGCGCGCTTCCGCAATCCGGCGCGAGGCCGACGAAATCGTTGCCTGCGATATGGACCAATTGGTGGCCAACAGCCGCGATGCGTTCAGCCTGACCGAGCGCGGCAAAGTGCTGGTGCGCAACATCTGCGCTCACTTCGACGCCTATCTGACTCACGACGTCAGCAAGCGCCGCCACGCCTTGTCGGTGTGAGGGGCTGCCCGAGCGTTTACGATAGCTCAGACGCGCGGCAGTTGCGTTGCTCCAAACAGATGACCGCAGCGCCGGGACGTGCAAGCATGAGCGCGAAAACTCCGGTTCGCCGCGCCGCGTGCGTGCCCACACTCTCAGGAGCTAAGAGACGTGCGCGACACGCCGGTTATTAAAGATCTCGTGCTGATCGGTGGCGGGCATGCGCATGTTCATGTGCTGCGCAGCTTCGCAATGAGGCCGGTGCCGGGTTTGCGGATCACGCTGATTGCCCGGGATATCGATACGCCATACTCGGGCATGCTGCCGGGGTTCATCGCTGGGCATTACACCCACGACCAATGCCACATTGATCTCCAGCCGCTCGCACGCTTTGCCAACGCACGGCTTATTCATGCGGAGGCGTCCGGTATCGATATCTCAGAGCGCCGCGTTATTCTGCGCGGACGGCCGGATTTCCGCTTTGACGCGTTGTCGATCGATATCGGCTCAACACCAGACTTGGCGTCGGTGCCGGGTGCTGCCCAATATGCAACCGCCTTGAAGCCGGTCGATAGTCTGGCGAGACGATGGAGCGTGATCCTCGACGAGATCAGGCATAATCCGAGACCCCTCCACATCGTGGTTGCCGGCGGCGGAGCTGCCGGTGCCGAGATCGCGCTGGCCATTCAACACAACTTGCGCGGCATGCTATCGGCGCGAGGGCTTGATCCTGACATGGTGCGCTTTACGCTCATCACCCGCGGCATAATTCTTGCCGGGCACAACAGCAATGTGCAAAGGAAAATGCGCACGGTACTTGGCGAGCGTGGTGTGACGTTGATAGAGAACGCCACGGTCACATCGGTTGACGCTACGCACGTGCAGGCTGAGGGGCTTGGGGCGGTTGCCTATGATCATTTGATTTGGGGTACGGACGCACGGGCCGCGGCGTGGTTGTCTGAAACCGGGCTCGAACTCGATTCCTTCGGTTGCATCAAAATCGACGCGTGTCTCAATGCTCTGGGGCACGCCAACATTTTTGCCGCTGGCGATTGCGCCAGTAACGTCGTGCATCCGCGCCCAAAGGCTGGTGTGTTCGCCGTCCGCCAGGGGCCGCCGTTGACCGGCAATCTGCGCCGTGTGCTGGCGGGCGAAGCGGCAAAGCCGTTCGTGCCGCAACGCGAATTTCTGTCGCTGATCTCGACGGGCGACAAGGGCGCGATTGCGTCGCGGAGTTGGTGGTCGGCGTCGGGCGCCTGGGTCTGGCGCATCAAGGATCATATTGACCGCACATGGATGGATAAGGCCAAGGCTGTGCCGGACATGATGGGCGGTGTCGAAATGCCGGCACAGCGGGCGGCCGATGACCCGTTGGGCGCGCTCCAGTCAACGCCGATGCGCTGTGGTGGATGCGGCGCGAAGGTTGGTGCATCAGCGCTTGCACGCGTGCTTGATCGCTTAACTCCAAAAGGCGGGAATGCGCTGATGGGGCTTAAATCTCGCGACGACGCGGCTTTAATTGAGGTTCCAGACGGAAAGCAGCTGGTGCAAAGCGTCGATTTTTTTCGCGCTTTCATCAGCGATCCTTACGTGTTCGGGCGGATCGCGGCCAACCATGCGCTGGGCGATGTTTATGCGATGGGGGCGGTGCCGCTGTCGGCACTGGCAATCGCCACGATGCCCTATGCGGCCGAAGACAAAGTGGAAGACGAACTCTATCAGCTGCTGCGCGGCGGCCTTGATGTGTTGCAGGAGGCTGGCGCTGAACTGTTTGGCGGGCATAGCGGAGAGGGCGCAGAGCTGGCGCTTGGGTTTGCCGTCAACGGCGCTGCCGATCCTGCGCGTATCTTGCGCAAATCGGGCTGCAAGGCCGGCGATTACCTGATCCTGACCAAACCGCTTGGCACCGGCACGTTGTTTGCGGCTGACATGCGAGCCAAGGCCAAAGGCACTTGGATCATTGAGGCTCTGAAAGTCATGCAGCAAACAAATGCGGCGGCCGCACGTGCTGCACTTGAGCATCAGGCATCAGCTGCAACCGATGTGACGGGGTTTGGTCTTGCAGGCCATCTTTATGAAATGCTCAGCGCTTCGCAGCTGGATGCGCATATTGATCTTGATGCTGTTCCGGCCCTGGCGGGCGCACTGCAAACATTGGCGGCTGGCATTTCAAGCAGCCTCGCCCCCGACAATCTGCGTTTACGCCGCGCCATCACCAATCTTGAGTCTGCGCAAACGAATCCCGCATTTGCGCTGCTGTTTGATCCGCAGACTGCGGGCGGGTTACTGATCTCGTTGCCAGCGTCGCATGCAACATCGCTGGTTGCGCAATTGCAGGCGCTTGGATACGTGCACGCAGCTGTCATTGGTGAGGTGATTGCACTGCGCGCAGACGCACCTGCGATATCGCTTCGCACGGCAAAATGAAACCGGCACAGCCGCATGGCCGCGCCGGTCTGGGATGTCTTCTGTCAATTACACCGTCAATTCCTTGGCGGTGATTTTATAGCCGAACGCGTCGGCGTCGAGATGATCGAGGCGTGCGCCGCCGGTTTCGGCCTGCGGATACATAAGGAAATCGACCTTTGGACCTGTTGATCCTGGAAGGGCCAGGTCGTGCGCGGCGTTATAGGCAAGCCAGTTCATTTCCCAGCTGCCAAACAGCGTCTTGCGTGCCTCCGTAACCTTGGCGTCGGTCAGCGCCAGATTGCCCGGTGGTTCTTCGAGGATCACTTTGCGAACGTCGGCCGGATCAACCGGCACCCAGCCGAAGCCCGTCAAATAGACTTCGGCGCGGCAGTGCTGCGCTTTGGATACGACCTCCGATCCGGCGCCCAAGCTCTTGTAGCCAAATTTCGACGGCACGACGCGAAGGCCATAGACATCGCGGGCCGGGAGGCCGGCGGCGCGGGCCAAGCCGACGTAAAGCGCGTTGAGGTCGGCGCATTTGCCGGTCAAGTTGCCCGTCTTGAGCATGGACGCAACATCGCCGACGCCGCAACCGCGTGTTTTCGGATTGCGCGCTGTGTTATCGACGATCCAGTCGTAGAGGCGGCGCGCCTTGTCGATGTCGTTTGCTGAGCCGGCAATGATCTTGTCGGCGGTTTCCTTAACAATGCCGTCCGTCTGAATGAGATCGGTCGCGGCCGTATAGAGCTTGACCTCTGCAGCGGTGAGAGCTGGCGCTGTGCCGGGCTTCGTCAGATCGACGGCGCGGTCGCGCGTTGAGAACTTGGACATGATTTCGATCATGGGTGAGGCTTCACCGTCGGCCCAGATTGCGTGCACAAATTCAGCGCCATACTTAGCGTCGCGTTTGATCTCGGCTGTCTTGGCGTTGGTTGTCCAGGTGCTGCCTTCAGGGCGGAACCACTCGGGCGCGTTGAACGCGGGCAACGGCACCCAAGCCTGCGATGTGCCCGACGCTTTGGCCAGCGCTACGCTGGTGGTGATTTGAAATTTGCGCCAGTCGCCCGGCTTGGGGGCAAACGCGCTTTGTGCAAACGCCGCCTTCGGCAAAGCGCTAACGGCAGTTGCCGCTGCTGCCGACTTTAAAATATCGCGCCGGTTGATAATCATCGTGCCGTCTCTCCCATGGGTTTTGTTGTTGGGTGTTGCGGATTGCTGGCAATGGCTCTTTCAAGCGCGGCGCGCACATCCAAATTCATCCAGTTGACGTCGCCCTCGGCCAATAGGCGTGGCACTTTGCGGGCATCAATCACGAAGCTCGACGGCAGCGTGACCACATTCCAGGCTTTGGTGACTTTTCGATCCACATCCATCAGGACAGGGAAATTGACAGGTGTCTCGGCCAGGAAGCGGCGAACGCGGCTTGAAACCTCGGCGACGTTGACTGCCAGAACGGTAACTTTGCCGGCCTGACTGGCTTGAAAGCGGCGCAGTGAAATGAGTTCCGCCCGGCACGGCTGGCACCAGGTCGCGAAGAAATGCACGATAACCACTTGGCCCGTATAGGCTGCGAGGCCATGCGGTTGCCCATCGAGATCGGAAAGGGCCAAGGGTGGCGGCGCCGCGGTGGTCCAGGGTTGCAGCGTGATTTGGGGCGCGGCGTGCGAGGAAAATGCTGCGCTGCAGACCAATACAACGCCGATCTGGAGAGCGGCGCTATGGCGGCCAAGTGCTGATAGAATGGCTGTGTAAAGCGCACAGGAGCGCGTGAGGGCCGTGGCCCCCGCGTTCAACTCAAATTGTTTGCCCCGGAACCCGGGAGCGAAAGTCGATAGCATCTATTCTTGGAGGGTAGCGCGCTGGAAGCCGCCTGGTCAATCACGGGCTGCTTCTCGAGCAAACAAATTGGCTTGAAACCGATGGCGTTTCTCAAACAACAGGATATCGCAACGCAGCAACGAGTAGTGTACGGAGCATTGCCTGAAATCACTTTGCCAAACGCGCCGGAAAAAGCGGCAGTTTGATTGACCCGATGACCGCCCTATACTACTTTGGACGTTACGTTCCGCCGCATCTGAAGGCGATTCAGATCAAAGAAACGTCCCGACCTCGACTAACAAAGGGAGGCCAGAACACATGAACGTCGAAGTCTCACGTCGGCATTTTATAAAGCTGACCGGGGCTGGTGTTGCTGTGACGGCAGTTGGAGCCTTCGGTTTTGCAGACGCTGAGCAAGCACTCGCTCAGTCGATCAGACCGTTCAAGCTCGCGAAACTGACCGAAACGCGTAACACGTGCCCTTATTGCTCCGTTGGCTGTGGCGTCATTATGTACAGCCAGGGCGACATCAAGACCGGCGAAAAAGCCGAGATCAAACATATCGAAGGCGATCCGGATCATCCGACCAACAAGGGCACGCTCTGCCCGAAGGGTGCGGCGCTCCTCGACTTCGTCCGGTCTGAAACCCGCACGCTGCACCCGTTGGTGCGCGAGCCGGGCACAAACGCCTGGACCCAGCTCACTTGGGACCAAGCGCTGGACCGCATCGCGCGTCTTATGAAAGACGACCGCGACGCGAACTTTATCGCCAAGAACAAGGACGGCGTCACCGTCAACCGTTGGATCTCGACCGGCATGCTTGCCGCGTCGGCAACAACCAACGAGACGGCTTTTATGACGTACAAGGCGGTTCGCTCCGCCGGTATGGTGGTGTTCGACAATCAAGCCCGTGTCTGACACGGCCCGACGGTGGCCAGTTTGGCTCCGACGTTTGGCCGTGGTGCAATGACGAACTCGTGGACTGATATTAAGAACACGGACCTCGTCTTAATCATGGGTGGCAATGCCGCTGAAGCGCATCCGTGCGGTTTCAAGGGCATTATTGAAGCAAGAAATACACGTGGCGCTAAGCTCATCGTTGTCGATCCGCGGTTTACGCGCTCGGCATCGGTCGCCGACTATTATGCGCCGATCCGTCAGGGCACCGACATCGCGTTCCTGCTCGGCGTGATCAAATACTGCATCGAAAACGACAAGGTGCAGTGGGAGTACACCAAGAACTACACCAACGCCTCGTTCATCGTCGGCGAAGGGTTCACTTACTCTGACGGCTTGTTCTCCGGCTACGACGAAGCCAAACGCGATTATGATCGCAAAGGTTGGTCGTATGAAGTTGGTGAAGACGGGTTCGCGAAAGTCGATCCGACGCTGCAGCATCCGCGCTGCGTTTGGAATTTGCTGAAGGAACACGTCAAGCAATACACGCCAGAGCTGGTTGAACGCATTTGCGGCACGCCAAAGGACAAGTTCCTGCACGTCGCCAAGGCGATCTCGGAAACGTCAGCTGTCGATAAGGCGATGACGTCGATGTACGCGCTAGGCTGGACCCAGCACTCGAAAGGTTCGCAGAACATTCGCTGTATGGCGATCCTGCAGCTGATCCTGGGCAACATGGGGCTGAGAGGCGGCGGCATGAACGCGCTGCGTGGTCACTCAAACATCCAAGGCCTGACAGATTTGGGCCTGATGTCGAACCTGATCCCGGGCTATCTGACGCTGCCCGTTGAAGCCGATGTCGACTTTGCCACCTACATGGGCAAGCGGGCCTTCAAGCCGCAGCGCCCCGGCCAAGTCAGCTATTGGCAGAACTACGGCAAGTTCTTCGTCAGCTTCCTGAAGTCCATGTATGGGACGGCGGCGACCAAGGAGAACAACTTCGCCTACGACTATCTACCTAAGATGGACGTGGGCTCCTACGACGTGCTGCGCGCCTTCGAGATGATGCACCAGGGCAAGATGAACGGTTACATCTGCCAGGGCTTCAACCCGTTGATGTCGTTCCCCAACAAGGACAAGGTGCGGGCCGCTCTCGGCAAGCTCAAGTTCCTGGTGGTGATGGATCCGTTGAAGACGGAGACGGCACGGTTCTGGGAAGATCATGGCGAGTACAACCCGAACAACCCGGTCGACGTGAAAACCGCAGTGTTCGAGTTGCCGACCACGACGTTCGCCGAAGACGAAGGCTCGTTGACCAACTCCTCGCGTTGGCTGCAGTGGCACTGGGCGGGCGCAACCCCGCCAGGTGAAGCGAAAACCGACACTTGGATCATGGCGCAGCTGCATCTGCGGCTGAAAGCACTTTACGCCAAAGAAGGTGGCGCATTCCCGGATGCGATCACCAACCTGCACTGGCCATATAAAAACGCCGCCGATCCACAGCCTGCCGAGATCGCCAAAGAGATCAACGGGTATGTGCTCGAAGACGTGGAGAACCCGACGGAACCCGGCAAGAAGCTGCTCGAAAAGGGCAAGCAGGTTGCTGGATTCGGCGTGTTGCGTGACGACGGGACGACCGCGTGCGGCTGCTGGATTTATTCCGGCTGCTATAACGAGGCGGGCAACAACATGGCCCGTCGCGATAACAAGGACCCCGACAACACCGGCGCCTATCTGACGTGGGCGTTCTCGTGGCCGGCCAACCGCCGCATCCTTTATAATCGCGCGTCAGCCGATCTCACTGGAAAGCCGTGGGATCCAAAGCGCAAGATTATCGAGTGGAACGGCGAGAAATGGTCCGGATACGATGTGCCGGATATCGCACCGACCGCAAAGCCCGACACGATCATGCCGTACATCATGACCGAAGAAGGCGTCGGCCGGTTGTGGGTCCGGGGCCTCATGAAGGACGGGCCGTTCCCGGTTCACTACGAGCCGTTCGAAAGTCCGGTCGTCAACGTCATCGCGCCGAAGATCCAGGGCAACCCGGCGGCGCGCGTGTTCAAAGGCGACATGGCCAACTTCGGCACGGCAAAGGACTATCCTTATGCGGCCGTTACCTACCGCTTGACCGAGCACTTCCACTACTGGTCGAAGCACGTTTCGGTGAATGCCATGCTGCAACCGGAATTCTTCGTCGAGATTTCTGAGGCGCTCGCCAAGGAAAAGAAAATCGAGGCTGGAAGCTGGGTGCGCGTGTGGTCCATGCGCGGTTCAGTCAAGGCGAAGGCGGTTGTCACCAAGCGCATCAAACCAATGCAGTGCGATGGAAAGACGGTCCACATCGTGGGCATTCCGATCCATTGGGGCTTCATGGGGGCGGCGAAGAAAGGGCACGGCGCAAATACGCTGACGCCTTTTGTCGGTGACGCCAACATCGAGACGCCGGAATACAAGGCGTTCCTCGTCAATATTGAACCAACAACCCCGCCCGCAGTGGCTTAAAGAGAGGAGGAAATCATGACAACGTTTCAGCCTCTCGACGTGGTCCGGCGCTCAGCGTCCGTCACCACGTCGCCTGCGCCCAACCGGGACGTGGAAGTCGCCAAGCTCATCGACGTGTCGAAGTGCATCGGCTGCAAGGCCTGCCAGTCGGCCTGTCTTGAGTGGAACGACCTCAAGGAACCCGTCGGCGTGAACGTCGGGGTTTATGACAACCCCCACGACCTCACTCCCAATACGTGGACGCTGATGCGCTTCACGGAATGGGAAAACCCTACGAGCGGCAATCTCGAATGGCTGATCCGCAAGGATGGCTGCATGCATTGCGAAGACCCGGGCTGCCTCAAGGCATGTCCGGCGCCGGGCGCCATCGTGCAATACGCCAACGGTATTGTCGATTTCCAGAAGGCCAACTGCATCGGCTGCGGCTACTGCGTGAAGGGATGCCCATTCAACATCCCGCGCATCAGCCAGGTCGATCACAAGGCCTATAAGTGCACGCTATGCTCCGACCGCCTTGCGCTCGGCCAGCAACCGGCGTGTGCCAAAGCCTGCCCAACGTCGGCGATTATGTTCGGCACCAAAGCCGAGATGGTTGCCCAGGCCGAGAAAAATGTCTCGATCCTCAAAACGCGCGGCTTCGACAAGGCGGGGCTCTACAACCCGCCCGGCGTCGGTGGCACGCACGTTATGTACGTGTTGCATCATGCTGACCAACCGCAACTTTATGCGGGCTTGGCCAACAACCCGCGCATCAGTCCAATCGTCGAAATGTGGAAGGGCGTCAGTAAGTACGCCGGCATGGCGGTGATGGGATTGGCAGCGTTGGTCGGTGTGGCGCACTACGCGATCAAGGGACCGAACAAGGTCTCGGATGAGGACGAAGCGCAGGCCAAACGCCTCGCGGAGGGCAAGTCATGACCACTCAAACAAATACCGGCGCGCCCGTCACGGTGCGCCGCTACTCCGGCTCCGCAAGGCTCAATCACTGGGTAATGGCAATATCATTTGTTCTGCTGTTATTGAGCGGGTTGTCTCTGTTCCATCCAAGTCTGTTTGTCTTGTCAGGCTTGTTCGGCGGTGGCGGCACTGCACGCTGGCTTCATCCGTGGGCCGGGTTGGTGTTCGCCATATCGTTCATGGGATTGTTCTTCCGCTTCTTCGCCTTGAACTTACCTGAGCGGACCGACATTGTTTGGCTGGCAAAACTGAAACACGTGCTGACCGGTCACGATGAGTACTTGCCGGAAGTCGGCAAATACAATGCCGGCCAGAAGCTGGTGTTCTGGATCCAGGCGATCCTGGTTCCCGTCATGCTGATCACGGGCCTGTGCCTGTGGGCGCCAGGTTTGGCGTGGATGGAACAAACGCTTGGCTTCAAGGCGTCGATTGATCAGCAGCGGCTTGCCGCCCTGATCCACGCGATGGCAGCCGTTCTGGCTATCCTGGTTTGGATCGTCCACGTCTACGCGGCAATCTGGGTGCGTGGCACGATCGGCGCCATGACCACCGGCACGGTAACCGGCGGCTGGGGTTGGCGGCATCATCGCCGCTGGCTGCGTGAAGAAGTCGTCGCGCACGGCACCACCGAGCATCCGCGCGTAACGCCAGGCGAATGATCCCGGCGGCGCCGCGTTAAGATAACCAAGCCCCGGGTCTGAAAGGATCCGGGGTTGTTTTTATAGACAGAGTATGGGTCAATAAGTGCGGCACAGCGGTGCCGCACTTGTCGGATATCATCCTCGGTTCGAGGTGCAAATGACGGAAACTTCAGGCTCCAATCAGGGCCTTTTGAATATCGGCGAACAGGCCAAGCCGCCCGTGGCCGTGCTGCCAGCCCCATCCGCGCTCTTCAAAAGCCGCGCGGTCCGCCTAGCGGCACTTGCGCCGGGCCACGACCTCGAACCATATCTGCGCTTTCTGGCCCGCCTCACTGAGGCGCAGCATGCTGCTGCTGCCGCATTACCCGCCGCTAACGGGCCGCTTGAAACCGTGACGCGCAACGATGTGCCGCCGCTTGCGGATGCCAGAGACACCTGCAGTGATGAGGCGAGAGCTGCCATCACAAGCGTTCTCGATCATCTGGGCGAAGCGGATTTGCCGGAGGCGGCCGTTTCCGCAATCCGGTCGCTGCGCGCGGCGCCTGCGGGCGTTATTGAGGCGCTGGCGCTGCGTGTGTTGAGGGCTGATCCTGCGGCGGATGAGGGCGAAGATACTGTGGCCCCCGACGTTGCGCAGCTGGCGCTCGTCGCCGCTGGTCTGCAGGTTCACTTCTCGCGCCTTGCGGCGAAACTCGATGTGGGATCGCTTGATTCCGTTGCTGGTAATGCATGCCCAGCCTGCGGCAGCGCGCCAGTAGCCAGCGCCATCGTCAGTTGGCCCCGCGCCAGCAACACCCGCTTTTGCGCCTGCTCGCTGTGCGGAACGATGTGGCACGTGGTGCGCGTCAAATGCGTGCTGTGCAGTTCGACGGCCGGCATTACTTACCACGCCATTGAAGGCAAACCCGACACCGTTAAAGCTGAATGTTGTGAGGCGTGCCACGCCTACGTCAAGGTCGTCAATCAGACGCAAGACCCGGCACTGGAGCCGCTCGCGGATGACGTCGCAACGCTCGGTCTCGACATGTTGATGCGCGAAGCCGGCTGGAAGCGGGGCGGTCGCAATCCGTTCCTGCTGGGGTATTGAACGATGTCGAGCAAAGCGCCAGCCGCTGGTTCACACGACCATGCGTCACACGACCCTGGATCACGTGCAGCAGGGGCCGGCAAGAGCCAAGTGTTGCCGTCGGTCGATGTGGTGTTGCGCAGCGCAGGTGGTGCCGTTGCCGTGGCGCAGTTCGGACATGGCGCCACCGTGCAAGCCATCCGCAGCGTGCTGGCTTGTGTCCGCGAGGCGGTGCGAACGGGTGGCGTCGCGGCGCCGCCGGTCGAGGCTCTTGCAGCTGAGGCGGTCGCGGCACTTGAACGCGATGCAGCCCCAAGTTTGCGGCGCGTGTTCAATCTCACAGGCACCGTACTTCACACCAACCTCGGCCGCGCCCGTTTAGCCGAAGCCGCTATCGAAGCAGCAGTCGCCGCGATGCGCAACGCCGTCGCTCTTGAATACGATGTGGCAACCGGTCAGCGCGGCGAGCGCGACGATCACGTGCGCGGGCTGATCCGCGAATTGACCGGCGCCGAAGACGCGGTTGTTGTCAATAACAACGCGGCGGCCGTCCTGCTGGTGCTCAACACGCTGGCAGCCGGCAAAGAGGCTATCGTGTCCCGCGGCGAACTGATCGAAATCGGCGGTGCGTTCCGCTTGCCCGACATTATGAAACGCGCTGGCTGTACGCTCGTTGAAGTCGGCACCACCAACCGCACGCACCCAAGTGACTATGACGGCGCCATCACGGCGGAAACAGGCCTCGTGATGAAGGCGCACACGTCAAACTATGTGATCCAGGGGTTCACGACCGCTGTCGCCGCAACGGAGTTGTCGAAAATCGCCCGCGCCAAGAACGTGGCGTTCGTTAATGACCTGGGTTCAGGTGCGCTGATCGATCTAACGCGCTACGGCCTCGCGCCGGAACCGACTGTGCGTGAGGCGTTGGCGGACGGCGCCGACATCGTGACCTTCTCGGGTGATAAACTATTGGGCGGCCCGCAGATTGGCATCGTGGCCGGGCGCGCGGACCTGATCAAACGCATCGCGAAAAATCCGATGAAGCGCGCGCTTCGTGCCGATAAAGTGCGGCTCGCTATTCTCGAAGCAACGCTGAAGCTGTACCGCAATCCCGATACGCTGGCTGAGACGCTACCGACCATCCGCATGTTCGCGCGGCCCAAGGCCGATATTGCGGACGCGGCTAAGCGGATTTTGCCGGCCATCGCTGCTGCGCTGGGGAATGATTTTACCGTCACGGTCGCAGATTGCAGCAGCCAAGTCGGCTCGGGAGCAGCGCCTGTCGATGCGTTGCCAAGTGCCGGCCTCAGTATGGCCGTGACGCCGCGCAAAGGATCAGGCGCATCGCTTGAAGCGCTCGCAACGGCCTTCCGCAATCTTCCCGTGCCGGTGATCGGCCGGATCAACGATGGTCGCTTTATTCTCGATCTGCGCTGTCTCGACGATGAAGCAGGCTTTGTTGCACAACTCGGCAAACTCAACGCCCTCCCGCCAATAGCAGGAGGCGCAAACGGTGCTGCGTAACCTGTGGCCGCCAGCGAAAAGCCATGCCGGGCAGCGCTCGGACGAGATGGTGGCTGCGGCACAAGCTGCCACACGCGGCGACTACCACACGGCGCAAATCATCTGGTCAAAATACGCGCATGGAGGCGACGCTGAGGCGCAAACCGAAATCGGCCAATGTTTCGTGCGCGGGTTGGGCGTCGCACGCGACACAGAACTGGCCCAGCAGTGGCTGAGCTTGGCTGCCAAATCCGGCTTTCCGGCAGCGCAGCGCTTGCTTGGTGAATTCTATTTCAATGGTGAAGCGGGCAAGCCTGAATACGCAATTGCCGAAGAGTGGTACGCCCGCGCTGCTGGCCAGGGCGACGCCCTTGCCGCCGACATGTTGTCGTGGATCCTGGTCGAGGCGGAGCATCGCATTCCGGACTATGCCCAAGCTCATAGGTGGGCGCAGCAAGCGGCAGAGAAGGGTATCGCCGCCGCGATGACCCGTCTCGGGTTGCTCTACAACAATGCGTTGGGTGTTGAGCGCGATGCGAAAATCGCCGCTGAATGGTGGCTGAAGGCCGCAAACCTTGGCGATGCCGATGGACAGGCGATGCTCGGCGCGGCTTATCATCTGGGCGCCGGCGTCAGCAAAGACCCTGTCACGGCGTTAGTCTGGCTAACGCGTGCAACGGCCGGTCAAAGTGTGTTTGCTGAACGCTTTCATGATGCCGTTCGCGCCAGTTGCTCTGCATCTCAAATCGTCGACGCCGGGCGCCGCGCCGCTCAGCCCTTGAATGTGGGGGGCTCGTCATGATTGTCGGCACCGCTGGCCACATCGACCATGGCAAGACCGCGCTGGTGCGGCGGCTGACCGGCGTTGAAACCGACCGATTGAAGGAAGAAAAGGCGCGCGGTATCTCGATTGATATTGGCTTTGCGTATTGGCCGCGCCCGGATGGCGAGGTCATCGGTTTCGTCGATGTGCCGGGCCACGAGGCGCTGGTCCACAACATGCTGGCTGGCGCAACGGGCATTGATTTTGTGATGCTGGTCGTCGCCGCCGACGATGGTGTGATGCCGCAAACGCGCGAGCATATTGCGATCATGCATCTGCTCGGGCTTGAACGCGGCATCGTCGCCCTGAACAAATGCGATCTCGTTACAGTGGAGAGATTGGCCGAGGTTACAGCGGAAATTGCTCTAGCGCTTGGTGGCACCAGCCTCGCTGGCTCTGCTGTTATACCGGTGTCAGCGGTCAGCGGGCAGGGGATCGAAGATATTACGGCTGCACTCGACGGAGCGACGGCCGCGCGATTGACCGCGCGACCGAAAGACGGCCGCTTCCGCTTGGCGGTGGATCGTTGCTTCACACTGCAAGGTCTCGGCACGACCGTCACCGGCACCGTGCTGTCAGGACGCGTCAAAGTTGATGATCATGTCATCGTCAGCCCGGCCGGCCTTGAAGCGCGTGTCCGTTCGATCCGCGCGCACGATCAACCGGCTGAGCAGGGCGAAGCCGGTCAGCGCTGCGCTTTGGTGCTGACAGGCGCGCACATTACCAAGGACGCCGTACATCGCGGTGATGTGGTACTCGATCCTGTGCTTCACGCGCCAACAGTACGGATGGACGCGCGCGTCACTATTTTGGCAACAGAACTCAAGCCCATTGATCAGTGGTTTCCAGTCAAAGTTCATCACGCGGCCTCTGAAGTACCTGGCCGCGTCGTCGTGCTGCGCGACGCGCCAATCTCTGCGGGTGAAACAGATTTCATCCAATTGGTTTTGGAGCGTCCGATTGCGGCAGCCGCCGGAGACCGGTTCGTGATCCGCGATACGTCATCGAGCCGGACCATCGGCGGCGGGACCTTGATCGATCTGAGAGCGCTCGAGCGCCGCCGCCGCACGCCCGAGCGGCGGCAGTTTTTGGAAGCCCTGGCGCTCGCCGATCCAGCCGATGCTCTTGATCACGCCTTAGCCGGCCCGCCAGGTTGGGTCGATCTGGCGGCGTTCATCCGCGACCGCGCACTCGGTCCGGATGCCGCAATGGAGTTCGCAACCCGCCTGGGATTGGTGACGTTGCCGCTCAAGGATACAATGATTGCCTTGTCGCATGACACTTGGCAGCAACAGATGGTGCGCGTGAATACGGCGCTGCAAGCCTTCCACGTGGCGTCGCCGGATTTGCCGGGGATAGGGCTGGAAAATCTGCGCCGGTCATGTGCGCCGCAGCTCACCGCCGCTCTGTTTCTCGCGGTCATCCGAAAGTTGATTGAGGCCGGCAGTGTCGCGCTCGACCGCACCTGGGTGCGCCTTCCGGGCCATGAAGTGCGCTTCTCGATCGACGACGAGAAGAAATGGCAGGCCATCGCGCCGCTGATTGCGGCTGAGCCCTATCGTCCGCCGCGCGTGCGCGACATTAGCCACACCCTTAGCCTCGAAGAGGCAGCCGTACGCCGCATATTGCGGATGGCGGCCCGGCGCGGCGATGTCGATGAAATCGCGCACGATCACTATTTCTTGCGCGCCACAGTGCAACGCATGGCCGGAATCGCCATCGAAGTGGCCGCTGCCGCGCCCGAGGGCCGGTTCAATGCCGCTGATTTCCGTGACCGGCTGGATAACGGCCGCAAGGTTGCGATCCAAATTCTCGAATATTTCGACCGGCATGGCTTTACTATGCGGCGGCAGGACTTGCGCCGGATCAATCCAGCGCGCATTGAGTTGTTCGCGCCAGCGATGGCGCCGAATGGAATTGGTGGAGTCCCGCTCCCGGTGGGGCGACCGGACTTCAAATCCGGGTGGGGCCGTCAGACGGTCCCAGGTGGGTTCGACTCCCATCCTCCACCGCCATCACCCCGACGCGAGGTCTCATGATGAACGAAACTGCTACTGCCCTGGTTGCAGAGTTCGCCGATGGTGCCCGGATTGCGCAGGCCGCGGAGCAAGCGTTGCGTGCACGCATGGCCGAAGAGATCGCCAAGCTTGAACGGCAGCGCGCCTATGCGTTCCGGCGCACGCGGCTCATCAAGGCACTCGCGTCGGCAACCGGTGACGACGAAGAAGCCGCTCTCGCCGCGCAGCGCGGCGCTGTGACCGAAGAAATCGGCTGGAGCGGTGAAAGTGAAATCGAAACGCTCATTCTCGATCAGTTGCAGCCGGTTGGCCGCGCGGTCTGGCAATGTGCGTGCGGTGACGCCGAAGCCGGCTCTGCGGACGTTTACGAAAAACTCGAAGTATTCGAGGCCTGGTACGAGACGACCTACGGCCGGCCATTCTACGCATTGTTCGATGTCTATGTGGTCGAGGCCCCCGTTGTCGATTTCTGAAAGACCAGAGTTCGAGAGCTGGCTCGCCTCAATGGTCCGCCAGCACGGCGAGTTCACGGTGCTCGTTGTTTTGACGGAAATCGCGGAGACGCGGGTCGTGCCGCTCGCATCGACCTATTTTCACGTTATTGGCGATGATGTTCATTGGCAGGATATCGTATCGATGTTTGCCGGCTCGGGGCACGAATGGAACGGTGCCGCGTTCTTCGCAACCAAGGGTCACGATGGCGGGCCCGCGGATCACATCACCGCCACGCAGCGGCTTCGCGAACTTGAGCAAAAAGTCACGGCCGACCGCATGGTCCTCAATGAGGGGCAATTTTTCGATACCCTCGGCCGCCGCATCAAAATAGAGCCTCTCGCTGAGGTGTGATGCAGGTCATTGCCGGATGCCGGCTGGCTCGTGTCACCGGTTGCCATGTTTTGTGCTGGACGTGTGTCTCCAAACAGTGGCGGAGGGAGAGGGATTCGAACCCCCGGTGGACTTGCGCCCACGCTAGTTTTCAAGACTAGAGCCATCAACCACTCGGCCATCCCTCCGGACTCTGCGTCGTTGCGGCAACTTGAGGAAACCATCAAGGCCGCAACCGTCCAGAACCGCCGTCCTATACGGTTCGAGGCCCGGCCTCAAGACCCTGCCGCCAGGTCACGCACCTCAGCGGGCACTCCGTTCCCCAATCTTTGTCCTCCACCGGTGTTAACGCCGCGCTAAGCCTAGTTTGTCATGTTTACGGCAACCTTCGGCCACCCTTGTGCGCTATGCGCCTTTGGCCGCGGGCCGTGTGTGCGTGGTGTTTCGAGTAGCGGGTACTTTCTCATGGTTTGGAGGCCGAGCGGCCGTGACGTGCGCCATTTGGCGCTGGCGTCAGCGTTGCCGCGACGGCGGCCTGTTCGCAAAAGCGGCAGCCCGCCAGCGCGCGGCATTGC
>JABFRT010000057.1 GCA_013141015.1 Hyphomicrobium sp.
GCGATTGCGGGTGGTTTTGGCGGGCATCGAAGTTCATCGGCCCGCTCACGGGCTTGATGCAGGATTTGCGACGGCCGCATTTTTCAAGCCTGAGCGCCAGTGGCTATCCTCGCGGCGTGCGTCAACTTTCGAGAATAGGGTGCACGTGCCCATCACCGGCGATTTGCGGCCATGCTGGAACCCGGCGCACGCTGCATCTTTTTCGCACGCCTCGCGGCAGGAGACCGGACCGGACGCGCGGTAGGAACGAATTTCAGTTCCCACCAACGCGACGTTGTCAGCCGTCTCGAAGTTCGGGCTGATTTTTTGCGGCACAGCCTTTGGGATCACTGGCAGGCCCGCCGCAGGAGACGCGGACGCGACGGTCGAAGCCCCCTCCAGCGCCGCAATCTCCTCTTTGATCTTTTTCAGATCGAGGCCGCGGCGCGTCCATTCCATCTGGATTTTCATGCTGTCTTGCAGGCGTTCCGAGCGGTCGGTTCCGTTCGACGCTTGGCCTTCCTTGCGGCGGGCTTCAAACAGCTTGGTTTGCAGACTTTTGCTAAGGTCTTCGAGGTTGGCTGCGCGCGCGCGCAACTCTGCGAGCTTCATCATGTCCGCCATTTGCGCGGGCGTTGCGCCATTGGCGGTTGGTGCGGGTGTGCTGGCGCGTGTCTTTGCGTCATCTTCCAATTTACGCAGCCGCTCCTGCAAAGCTGCAACGTCGGCGCTTGAACCGGCGGCAGGCAAGCTGACGGTTCCGGCCGCGGGCGCGGCGTCTCCGGGCATAAAATAGAAATCGCCGGTCATGGCGGAGTGATCCCACGGCACCTGCTTGCCTTGCGTTGCGGCCACGACATCCTTGCGCACCGCGATCATGGTCGCTTGCAGGTTGCGGCCTTTGACGCCGACGTGCTTGGCAAGGGCCTTGGCAAAAGGAGAGTTGCGCCCATCGCCATCGAGCGCGACGTTTCCCGGCTGCGTCGAATACGAAATGAAAGTGCCGAGCCCGGCGTTCGCGGCGGCGAGACCGCGGCCGATGCTGGCGGATCGCGTGCCCATCGAGCGCGCGAGATTGCGGGCCAGCGGGTTGTCACGGCAGGCGTCGAGGATCACGATGGTGGTCTTGCCGTCGCGGTCGATTTCCATTTGCCGCAACACGAAGTCGAGTTTGACCGCTTCGAATTCCAGATCGCGCTCACGTTCGAGTTTAGCGTCAATCGGCACCAGATAGTTCTGCGCGCCGACCTGCAAACCGTGACCGGCATAGTAGAACAGCGCGACGTCGGCGGTGTTCAGCTTTTCGGCAAAGCCGCGCAGCGCTGCATCGAATTTGCTCTTGCCGGCGTCGACCGCCTGGATCACGTCGAAGCCAGCGGCTTTCAGTGCCGCCGTCATATCGTTGGCATCGTTGATCGGGTTGGCAAGTTTGGGCGCGTTCGAATAGGCGGTGTTGCCGACGACGAGTGCCACGCGGCTTTCAGCGCGCACCATTGAGGGCTGCAACGCGGCCACGCAAAGGACCGTGAGACACAAGAATATTCGCAACATGAGGAAATCCCGGAGTTCTGAATGAAATGCCGTGCCCGAGACAATCCTAGGTCAATAGCCGAATTGTGGCTACAGGCAGCCAGCAGCCCTTACCGGGCGCGGCATTGATCCCCATATACCTATTGATGGATATGGGTGCTGCTCACAACTGAGGATGCAAGATCATGAAGCTCAAAACGGGAAGCTGGGTTGTCGTCGCCGACGGTGGACGCGGCCTCATTCTGGTGAACGAGGGGACAGCGCTTGAGCCGGAATTGCGGGTCGAGCGCACCTACGAACTCGACAACCCCAAGACCAGCGAACAAGGCCGGGATAAGCCGTCGCGCACGTTTGAATCGACCGGCACCCGCCGCTCTTCCGCCGAGGTTCCGGATCTGCATCAGCGCGCGGAAGATGATTTCGTCACCGGCATTATCGGCGATTTGGAAACAGCCGCTGCCGCTGGAAAATTCGAGCACGCGATCATCATAGCGCCGCCCGCCGCGCTTGGCGAAATGCGCAAGGCGGCCGGCAAAGATCTGGCCGCGCGCATCTCGGCGTGGGGCGATAAGGATCTGACCAAAGCGCCGGTCGCCGATATCACGTCTGTGGTCGTCAAAGCGTTGCAGGGCTGACGTTAAGGCTGATTGTTGTGGAGCGTGACGCTCTCCTGTGATATATTTGTAGAGTGCCAGGAGGGGCATAAATATAACGCCGGTTCGCGCAAGCGCAGCTGGCGTTTTTTGTTGGGCGGCTGGTGACGCGCATGCGAATGCGGGCCGTTATGGAATGGATCAACTCGCTGTCACCGCAGCCAGCGTGGCTTTGAGCGTGGTCTTCTTGGCAACGGCTTCAATGGCGGTGCGCACGCCAGCTGGCTTTTCGATCATCTTTCCGGCCAAGGGAAACAACATCACCAACAGCGCAAACCCGACGGTGAAATTCACCGCTTTGAGGGTCTGGCTGGTGGCGATGTTGCTCACGGGGGTTTCCTTGGTTTAGGGCCTATAGACGTCTGTCGCGGGGTGGACGGAGGAGGTTCATCCCCTACGCAATCCTGTGATAGCCCGCGCGGGCCAAGGCTTCAGTTCCGCAAGTAACAGGGCGCAATCAGTCAGCATTTGCCGGGCGGGTTTAACGGTTGCGGCTTGCGTGTCCTGGTGGGCTGGGCCCTACCGCCCGCCTTTGCCGGCCTTTGAATGTCCCCGGGCTTTCTGATAGACTTAGCCAATGAACATCCACGCACCCAAACGCATGACGGTGGACGAATATCTGGCCTGGGCCACAGGCCAGCCGGGTCGCTATGAGCTGATTGATGGGGTGGTGCGGGAAATGTCGCCTGAAAAAGTTGGTCATGTCGAAGGCAAAATTACTGCCTACATGGCGCTCAAATCAGCAATCAAACGTGCTGAGGTCGCCTGTTTCGTATTGTCAGACGGCGCGACCGTGCGGATATCGAAAGATACCGCGTTCGAACCAGACGCGCTTGTCTATCCTGGCCCGCGTGCCAACGCAGATAGTCTTGAAATCCCTAACCCGCTGATCGTGGTCGAGGTTGGGTCGCCCTCAACGCACAAATATGATGCCGGGTTCAAACTCAACGGCTACATGAGCCTACCGTCGCTGCAGCATGTGCTACTGGTCAATGCCGCGACCAAGGTCGTCGTCCATTTGAAAAAGCGTGGAGCCGGTCCCGAGTTTGAATCGACAACGCTGACCAGCGGCATGCTGCGTCTCGACCCGCCGGGATTGGAAATTCCGGCCGAGGATTTTTTCGCAATCGACTGAGACGTCGGTCTGACGCCGAGTTCATCATGTGGCGCGTGACGCTTTTGCAGCCCGCCACTTCTCCCACCCCTTGGCGCGCAGTTCGCACGCCGGGCAGGTGCCGCAGCCATAGCCCCAGGGGTGACGGTGCGTGCGGTCGCCGAGGTAGCAGGTGTGGGTGTCTTCGATGATCAGATCGACGAGTGCTGTGCCGCCGAGCTTCTCGGCCATCGCCCAAGTGCCTGCCTTATCAACATACATCAGCGGCGTTTCGATTGTGACCGGCTTATCGAGCCCGAGGCTCAGCGCCTTCGCAAGCGTCTGCAGCGTGTCGTTGCGGCAATCGGGGTAGCCCGAATAATCGGTCTCGCACATGCCGCCGACCAGCGTCGTGATCCCGCGCCGCCATGCGAGGGCTGCCGCGTAGGTGAAGAACAGCAGATTGCGGCCCGGAACGAATGTTGTCGGCAATCCTGATGCGACAAACTCGATTTCCGTGCCGCGCGTCAAGCTGGTTTCGCTGATCGCACCAAGCGCGGGCAGGTCCAGCATATGATCTTCGCCGAGTTTTGCCGCCCATTTCGGAAATGCACTGCGCAAACGGGCCATCACCCGCTGGCGCGCATCAAGCTCAACCGTGTGCCGCTGTCCATAATTGAACCCAACCGTCTCGACCGCATCATACCGCTCCAGCGCCGACGCCAGACACACAGTCGAATCCTGACCACCGGAAAACAGGACAAGGGCGGAGGTTTTGGTCATCAGCCCTTCCGGATGTCAGTCGATTTGACGATTGAGCGTTCTCCGCCGCCCATTGCGACGATCATATCGCCAGTCGGCAAGAAAAGCTGCCAGCTCTCATAACCCGCAGAGCTCGTCCAAGTTTGTAGGCGTGCGCCGTTGGACATGCCGAGCAGAAGATCGCCGGCATCGGCCGAAACGGCAACTTCTTTCACTGTCTGCCCCGCCAGTAATTGACGGCAGATGGCGTGACCGTCGATCGGGCTTGCACGCCCGAATATTTGATCGTGATCGGTGTCAGTAAACGCGATGCGGCCTGCGTGTACAATCCGCCACGGACATTCACACGTCAGCGTAACACCACCGTCGAATGCGAACGTCCAGAGAAAACCTTCCTCTCCAAAACGCACTCCTTGAAGAACTTTGCCCAAGAGGCTGTCTGCGATCATCTGGTCGGGCGGCATTTCGTGTTCCAAGGCAAATCGCGTCTCGCTCACGCATTCTTCCCGTCATAGGCAAACGGCGTCAGAGCGGTCACGTCGACATCGTCGAGGCAGCGGACATTGATCGCGACGGCGTCCGACCCGTCCGGGTTCTTGCCGCGCCCGAACGAGCGGATGCCGCACACCTTGCAGAACAGGTGGTGGATGATTTTTTTGTTGAACTGATAGTCCGACAGCTTGTCCTCGCCCGACAGCAATGTGAATTCCGAAGCCGGCGCAAACGTCAAAATCGCGCCCGACTTGGCGCAGATCGAGCAATTGCAGGTGATGGTCTGTTCGAGGCCTGTATTAACTTCAAAACGCACCGCGCCGCAGTGGCATCCGCCCGTATGTTTCCGGCTTTCTGTCATTTCGAACTCCTCAATGGCTGCGGCCCTGTCCTGCCGGGTAGCGGCAACCCGCCCCGAGGGACTTTGCGGCGTCGCGGAACCCGTCTAAAAGCCCCCTATCCGTGTCACAGTGTTGACGCCCCCGCAACAGGGCTGATGCAACCCAGATTTCCTCAGAGGACAAAGTCTCATGACCGCCATCGTCGATATCATCGGCCGCGAAATTCTCGACAGCCGCGGCAACCCGACGGTGGAAGTCGATGTGATCCTGGAAGATGGCTCGATGGGCCGCGCGGCGGTTCCGTCGGGCGCATCGACCGGCGCCCACGAAGCCAACGAGTTGCGCGACAATGACAAGTCCCGCTACCTCGGCAAGGGCGTGCTGAAAGCTGTCGATAGCGTCAACGGTGAAATCTTCGACGCGCTCGCTGGCATGGACGCCGAAGACCAGCGCGGTATCGACGCCGCCATGATCCAGTTGGATGGCACCAAGAACAAAGCCCGCTTGGGTGCCAATGCGATCCTCGGCGTGTCGATGGCAACGGCGCGCGCCGCGGCACTGACATCGGGCCTGCCGCTCTACCGCTACATCGGCGGTGCGAACGCCCACATTCTGCCGGTTCCGATGATGAACATCATCAACGGCGGCATGCACGCCGACAATCCGATCGACATCCAGGAATTCATGATCATGCCGGTGGCCGCTGAAACCTGCGCCGACGCGATCCGCATCGGCGCCGAAATTTTCCACACCTTGAAGAAGAATTTGAAGGACGCCGGTCACAACACAGCCGTTGGCGATGAAGGCGGGTTCGCGCCGAACCTGAAGAGCGCGGACGAAGCCTTGACCTTCATCATGAAGGCCATAGAGAAGGCCGGCTACAAGCCGGGCGAAGACGTGATGCTGGCGCTCGATTGCGCCTCGACCGAATACTACAAGGACGGCAAATACAATCTCCACGGCGAAGGCAAGGTGCTCGATAGCGCCGCCAATGCCAAATATCTCGAAGACCTCGTCAACCGCTTCCCGATCATCTCCATTGAAGACGGCATGGCCGAAGACGACTGGGCGGGATGGAAGACGCTGACCGATCTGATCGGCAAGCGTTGCCAGCTGGTCGGCGACGATCTGTTCGTGACCAACACCGAGCGCTTGAGCCAGGGCATTGCGAAGGCGACAGCCAACTCGATCCTGGTCAAGGTCAACCAGATCGGCACGTTGACCGAGACACTCGAAGCCGTCTCCATGGCGCAGCGCGCCGGCTACACCGCCGTCATGTCGCATCGCTCGGGCGAAACCGAAGATTCGACCATCGCCGATCTCGCGGTCGCAACCAACTGCGGCCAGATCAAAACCGGCTCCTTGTCGCGCTCGGATCGCCTCGCCAAATACAACCAGCTGATCCGCATCGAAGGCGAGTTGGGCGACATCGCCAAGTACGCTGGCCGCAGCATCCTGAAGCGGGCAGGGGTGTAAGCGGGCCGGGGTTTAACACACCATTGTTATCCCGGCCGCGCCTTTGCGCGACCTGCGGTATCGACTGCCTCCCTCCCGCGTTCCCGGACGGAGTGATGCAGTAGGCATCACGCAGATCCGGGATCTTTCGCGGTTGTGATCTTCAAAGACCGCCGCAACCGGCAAAGGTCCCGTGTCTGCGAAGCGTCATCAAGAATGCCGCATCGCGCACGGGAATGCGGGAGTTTTACACAACGCGCACGGAATGTGGGTGGGTGCAGATCCGGTTTATATATGCGGACTACGGCTCGTAGCCAAATTCCAGTAGAATATCATTCAACAAATCGCGCCAGGTCGGATTGTTCGTTTCAATCAATTGGATTTTCCAATCACGCCGCCATCGCTTCATTAGCCGTTCGCGCTCGGCGGCAGAATCTGCGGATTCGTGGAATTCATAGTACACGATGCGGCCAGCCCAATACTTTTTTGTGAAGCCGTCGATCAGCTTGTCCCGATGTTCCATTGCGCGCTTGGGTAAATCGCTTGTCATGCCGACATACAGCACACCGCGGGCCTTGCTCGCTGTGATGTAGACAAAGAATAGTTTGCGCTGCTCGCTGAACATTCTGGTAGCTTAGCAAGCGACACACCAAACGCATAGCCAGCGGTTCGTTGCGCTTAACCATCCTCCCGCGTTCCCGGACGGAGTGATGCAGTAGGCATCACGCAGATCCGGGATCTTTCGCGGTTGTGATCTTCAAAGACCGCCGCAACCGGTAAAGGTCCCGTGTCTGCGAAGCGTCATCAAGAATGCCGCATCGCGCACGGGAATGCGGGAGTTTTACACAACGCGCATGGGAATGCGGGAGTTTCAAACATCGCGCACCGAATGCGGGTGTGGAGGTTGAGCCTCGCGGGTGTGCTTCAACTCTGCGGCACATCCAGCTTGCGGGTCAGGTTTTCGAATTCGCGGCGCAGTTCATCGTTCTTGAAAATCTGCTCGAAGCTCGGGGCTTCCAGCTTCTGGATGGCTTCAAACGAGGATGATGATTCCTTCATCAGGTTGCGCAGCTGCACGCTGGCTTCAACCGTCTCGAATGTGTTGTCGGCAATCCGCAAATCGTGGGTCGCTTTGATGCGGGCCTTGGCGATCTGCTCGCGCTGGCCGGCGAGATAGCGCTTGTAGGCTTTGGCGGCGTCTTCGGCGAGTTTCTGGCTGTCGCGGTTGGCGTCGAGCGCGCGCTTCTGATCGGGCCGGTTGTCGGCTTTCAATAGATCGGCCGTCTTGCCTTTGGCCGCTTGAATGTCGGCCAGGATCGCATCGAGCTTCGGCATGTATTGCGTGTCGATTTTGGCAATCGTCGAATCCTGCGCCTGCACCAGCATGGCAAACAGGGCTGCATGCATCGCGAAATATTTGCGCGCCGCGTTCATGTTGTCGCCGGTCGTCGATATCAGCTTAGCCAGTTGCCCGTCGATAACCTTGGCCGCATTGAAGACCGCAACGAGGCGCACAAGATCGCCCGACAAAACGCTATCAAGCAGCAGGTCGACTTGCTCGGATTTCAGTTCGACGCCCTGAGCTTTCAGTGCCGCCGTGATCTCGGCCTTGGCAGCCGTGATTTCTGCGCGGTTGGCTTCAATGCGTTTGAGGTTTTCGCCGATCGCCGTTTCAAGTGACGCGGTGGTGTCGTTCAAAATGCCGGGCAGCGTTGCATCTTTCGGGGCGACCAGCTGCTTCTCTTTCAGCTTGGCGTTCTGGTTGTCAAGATCGCGAATATTCTTGCGCAACCCTTCGACCTTCTTCTGCACATCGACGACCGGCACGTCGGTGACCATGCCAAGCGCGCTATCCAAGAGATTGCGCACCTTGTCGTTGCGGTCTTCGCGCGTCTCTCGCCGCATCGGTGGAATGATGAATTCATCGCGGCTTGGCAGTTTGGCGGCGCCGCTGCGCGTGTCGGCAGTGTCCTTCAAAATCGCATCGACGGCGGCCATCAACTGCTTGGCTTGTTCGTATCCGGCGTCTCCGTCGCGCGGGTCCTTGGCGGCCTTGGCTGCGTCAGGTGACGGCACTGAAAGTGCGCCGGGTCCGGCATTGGTTGCGTCCGCCACGCGCGATCCGTCCAACGCGCGCACTTTGATGCTGATGCTGCCGCCGTTGAGCAGCTCTGCAATCGCGTCACGCTTTGCCGACTGCGCCAACGCATCAGGTGCGGCGGCGGGGGCAATGGCGGCGGCAGTCAAACAAACGGCAAGAGTTGTGCGGCGCATGCGCATGGGGGTCCTCCGGGACCGAGAGAGACCAGCAAAATTCAGGCAAATCCGTGGTGTGCGGAAATGGGGCATCGCAATGACGGTGAACCGTCAGCTGTGGGCGCGGGCGTGGGCGGCCAAAATCAAGCTCGAAAACGTTTCATCGGCCAGGCGCGCGTCGCTGAGGACGAGAACGGCGGGAAACGGCGGGGCGGCCTTGGAGGTGGCCTTCATGAGCGCTTCGGCGCGGGCCAGACGCTCATGCGCCGTTCCGCCGAAATCGCCGTAGAAGCGCAGCGTCTTGGCACCGGGCAGCAGCGCCAGAAAGGGCTTTGGTGCGCTCAGCATCATCAGCGGTCCGTCGGCTTTGAAGGTGGTTTGCGGCAGGCTGGCGCTGATCTGCTGGAGTGCCAGAACGGCGAGTGGCCGCAAGCCTTTGGCCGCCGCCAGCAGGTCAAGCACTTCAGCATCAAAGGCGGCGGACGTGGCGGCTTGGCCCTCAGACGCCGGCAAATCCTTGAGCATCGACGGTTCCATCAGCGGGGCGCTGTCCCGCGCCGCTGTGTTCTCTACGGCGGGCGTCAGCTTTGCCGCCGGGCTCAACCTTTGAGATGCAACCTTGTGCTGGGACGGCTTGGGCGGCGCTGGCGACAACGGCATCGGCACGTCATCGGCATAGACAAGGCGGCCGCCGTTATGGTGGATACGCTCCAGCCACGACGCATTTGCGAACGTGAAGCCCATCTGGCGCAGCCAGTCGATGATGTCGTTGCGTCCGGTTGCGCCCGATTGCGAAATGGCCTGCATCCAGGCGTCGAGCGGACGGCCGGTGTCAGCTTCCAACCCGCCGATGAATTCGCGTTCCTTTTCGGCGTAGTCCGTGGCCATGACCGTTCTCAGATCCAACGCCGCGAGTGGCTGCGATAGGCGTCATATGCGGCGCCGAATTTTGCGCTCAAGTGACGCTCCTCAGACAGGATCTGCAGTTGCGTCACAAGAACCGCAAAGGCCGCCGCTGCCACGACAAACCATATGTTTTTGCTGATCTCAGCAGCTGACAGCAACAGCAGCACCTCACCGAGATAAATCGGATTGCGGAACCGTTTGAATGGCCCGCTGGTGACCAGGTGTTCGCTGGCACCATGCGGCATGACGGTGGTTTTTGCGCGCATCAACGTGATGATGGCTGACGCGATCAGCGCCACGCCTGCAACGCCGAACCCCAAGCCAATAATACGGGCAGCGAGATCATTGGTGCCGGGCCAGGACAACGGCCAATATGAGCCCATGCCCCACGCGGCGATTACCGCGGCCACAAATAGCACCGGCGGCCACGGAAACACGTTGGCGCGGGCTGCGGGTGACGTCGTATGCTGGTTGTTGCCGGTCATGACTTTAAGTCTACAGCCAAAGCGTGTGGGTTTGCCACCGGGTGCGCGGGCGTGTCCCAAACTTGGTGCCGGTTACGGCGCTTTGCCCGACGCCGGCTTGATCTTGGCTTCGGGCGTCACGCGGAAGTCCTGAGGCTTCAATTCGGCTTCGAGATCGTAGGTCTTGCACCCTTTGACGCCGAGCTGCTTGTTATAGGCGTCAAGCATGGCCCTGTCTTGGGCATAGCGCCCCGACGGATCGAGCCCGGATTTGGATCCTCCGAACACAGCGCCGACACCGCTTTGCAAGGCGCGAGACGCAATCGTCGTGCGGTTGCGTTCGTTGTAGTCGCGGATTTCGAGAATGCGGATCTGCATGCGCCCCGTCAGCTGCTTGCATTCGAGCGCTTGCTCGTCGGCGCTCAGAACCGCAGGCGCAACGTTCGCCGCGTCCCCCGGCTGCACGTTTGCAGGTGGGCTTTGTTGAGCACTGGGAGGCGGGAGAAGGGATGCCGTATCGGCGCCATTCGAGCTGGCGCACGCGCCAAGGCCCATAGCAGCCAGACCAGACACGGCCACGAGCCATCCGGCGGCCGCTATCCTGGCCTCCCAACGTCCCGGCAACCGTCGTGTCCGCTGCATATCTGGCTCCCGCCGTGCCACCAACCCTAGCAAGTTGGCAAAGTCACGGCACCACTGCCTTCGACTCAGGTTGAGAATTTACCTTATGCAGCATACGCAGCGTAGATGCTTGCGGGTTTCCCACAAGAGAACAGTTGCTTTGCCTGGAAATGCTCCGTTCAATAGGCCAAACGCAAGTCCGCAACCGCTCTCCGGCCGCCCCGGCGAGCTAGTGGCACAAGGAACACACGGCATGAAAATTTACAGCATCAGCGCGGCCCTCGCCGGGCTCCTGGCAATTGGAGCACCAGCCAAGGCCGAGGATGCGCCACCCGCCGCCTACGCTTGCACGTTCGAAAAAGGCAATAGCTGGAGCTTCGACGGCGGCACTTACAAGTCCGTCACGCCTTCGCCGCTGACTTTCGAAATCACGGCCATCAACCTCGAAAAGCAAGCCGCGGATCTGAGCATCGATGGCAAGCCGGCCGGCAAGCTGCGCGTGGTCCGCGCGCTCAATGCCAATAGCTTTCTCGAAGTCGCCAACGAAGGCTTCTTGAATCTCACCACTGTCTATGATCGGGATGAAACGTCGGGCACGTATCCAGCCGTGCATTCGCGCCATTTCGGCGTGATCGGCCAGCCCGTGTTCGCGCAATATGCCGGCAGCTGTAAGCCCAAGTGAGCGAACGCTTCACGCCGCAAGACAATCGATTGAAGGTGACATGACACTCAACATCGTCAAGCTCTGCGTCGGCGCGGCGAGCATAGAGGATCTGGCGCGCTGGCAAGCGATGTCCGGCCACACCATCAAACACAAGGGCCGCAAGGCTGCCTGCCACACGACCTTTCAAACGCCGTCGCGGCAAGCAGAGTTGCTCGACGGCGGGTCGCTCTATTGGGTGATCAAGGGCGTCATTGCGGTGCGCCAGCTGATCGTCGGTTTTGGCGACGGCAAGAAGGACGACGGCTCACCGTGCTGTCTGTTCCTGCTCGATCCGGCGCTAACCCCGGTGCGCCCGGTGCCGCGCAGACCGTTCCAGGGCTGGCGATATTTAAGCGTTGACGACGCGCCTGCCGATCTCAAGGGCGGCGCCATCGACGACATCGCCGCCATGCCGGCTGCCATGCGCAAGCAGCTGGCGGCGCTGGGCTTGATTTGATTGTCACGCAACTCGTTGTAAAACACCGCCATGACCCGTCCCCCTTATGTGCCCCACATCGCGGCCTTGCCGCATCTCGTGCCGTTCGTCGGCCCCGAAGCGCTTGAGCGCGCGCGTGGCCGCGCCTTCAAGGCCCGGCTCGGCGCCAATGAAAGCAGTTTCGGCCCATCCCCTAATGCGGTCGCCGCGATGCGTGCGGCGGCGGATGACAACTGGAAATATTCAGACCCCGAAAACTTTGAACTCAGGACCGCGCTTGCCGCCTTCCACGGCGTCTCAATCGACAACATCGTGGTTGGTGAGGGGATCGACGGATTGCTGGGTCTGACCTGCATGATGTTCTTGGCGCCGGGCGACGGCGTCGTGACAAGCAACGGCAGCTATCCGACGTTCAACTTTCATGTGCAGGCGCACGGCGGGCGTCTAACGCTTGTTGCCATGCATGATGACCGCGAGGATTTGGCCGCGCTCCGCGCCGCAGCCGGACGCGAGACCGCAAAGCTGCTGTACGTCTCCAATCCCAATAACCCCATGGGCACCTGGTGGCCGGCAGCGGACATCGCTCAATTGATTGCCGGTATTCCAAACGGCACGCTGCTCATTCTCGACGAGGCCTATGTCGATACCGCTCCGCCCGGCACCGCGCCACCGCTGGACGTGAGCAACACCCAGGTCATTCGCTACCGCACCTTCTCCAAAGCCTATGGACTGGCTGGCGCCCGCATCGGCTACGCTATCGGCCACGCCGGAGTGATCGCCACGTTCGAGAAGGTCCGCAATCACTATGGCATCAACCGTGTTGGCCAGACCGGCGCGCTGGCAGCCCTCAAAGATCAGGTCTACTTGGCAACGGCTGTGCAGCGCATCGAAGCCGCACGCCGCCGCATTGCCGATGCCGCACGCGGCAACGGGCTTAAACCCATCGTATCTGCCGCCAACTTCGTGACCATCGATTGCGGGCGCGACGCCGCGTTTGCCCGGCGCTTGCTCGATGAGATGCTGGCCCGCGATGTGTTCATCCGCAAGCCGTCGGCCGCAGGGCTTGACCGTTGCATCCGCGTGTCGGCCGGTGCCGATGCTGATCTCGATGTATTCGCGGCGGCCCTGCCCGATGCGCTGGCGGCGGCGGACAAGCACGCATGAGCGCCAACTTTACGCCACGCGAACGCATGCTGAGCTTAGCGGCGGTCATCACCGCGGCATTTGGTGTCGGCCTGGCGTTTGGTATCGGCTTTCCATTGACTTCGTTGACACTTGAAGCCTGGCACGAACCGGCCTGGGTGCTGGGGCTTGCGGGCGCCGCGCCGGCAATAGCCGTACTGATCATGCTGCCGTTCCTGCCGGCCGTCGTCGGCCGCGTCGGCGCGGTGCCGGCGATTGCCAGCGGATGCGTACTGGCAGCACTCGGCTTCCTCGCGCTGTCGACGGTCTCGACGGCGCCCGCATGGATCGCCATCCGTTTGGCGATGAGTGCCGGCATCGCGCTGCCCTGGCTGGTTGGAGAAACCTGGATCAACACCGTCTCGACTGATGGCACGCGCGGGCGCGTGATTGCGCTTTATGCGATTGCCTTCTTCACGGGCTTCGCCATCGGCCCGCAACTGATCGGCGTGCTTGGCCAAGGCCTCGCTCCGTTTCTTGCCGGCGCTGCGGCAACGGCACTTGCCGGTGTGCCGATCATTCTGGCGCGGCGTTTGGCGCCTGACCTGACCCACGACAATCCGGTCGGCACAGCCACGGCGCTGCGCTTGGCGCCGATCGGCATGATCGGCGGGTTCATCGGCGGGTTTGCCGAGATCAGCTATCTGTCGCTGTTGCCGAATGTAGCGATTGCCAGCGGTGTCACTGAGACCGACGCACTGCGCCTGCTGACCATGCTGTCGGTCGGCGGCGGCGTGCTGCAGTTTCCAATCGGCTGGCTGGCTGACAAGTTCGACAAGGTGGCGATATCGACGCTGTTGGCCGCCGCGTTCGTTGGGCTCTCTTTGCTGTTGCCCTTTGTCTTGAACGCGCCGGTGCTGGCGCTTGTCATGGCATTCGCACTCGGCGGCGTGATCCTCGGCTTCTACACCGTTGGCCTGTCAATCGTCGGCGAGCGGGTTGCGCCCAAAGACATTGCGGCGGCCAACGCGGCGTTCCTGATCATGTATCAGGTGGGCGCTATCCTGGGCCCGCTTGCCGCAGGCGCTGCGATGACGTTGAGCCCGGTTTTGGGTTTCATCGCCACCGTCTGCGGTTTGATGCTGATCTCGGCGATTGCGCTGCAAGTTTTTGCGCGCCGCAAATAAGGCGCTACGGCCAGCGCCGCAGGCTGCCCGGTTGAAACGTCCATTCCGGCGTGACGAGATCGCTTTGCGGCACGCCGTACCATGGCGAGCCGTCACCGTTGGCCGGGTTTTTCAGCACGTGCATGTCTTGCGCTGGCATGTAGCTTTGGATCAGCAGGAAGCGCTTGGATTTGGTCAGCGGATGCTCGGCCATATCGGCAACGATTACGGAGTGGCCGGGAAAGCCGCCCTTGATAAAAACGTCGCCCGTTTGAATGGCGGCCGCGTCAGCCACGGGTTTCAATTCCTTTTCAAGCGATGCGGTGCCGGCATAGGCAAAAATCAAATCCATGTAGCGGCGGAACGATTGGTAACTGTCATCCGGCTTAGCTGATGTATTCCAGGATTTGCCGTCAGCGCTTGGCCGCTCGCCCTTGGCATAGCGCGCATACGGCACGCGCAACCCGCTGGTGAAATTGAAGCCGATGTCGCTTTTCCGGTTTGATGCAAACAACCACTCGGCGCGCAGCCGCATGACCGCATCGGCGCATTGCTGCAAATCGCGTTTGCCCGCGTCGATGTCGATCACGGCGGCGTGGACATCCTGGCGGGCCTTTGGCGTGCCATTGAACAGGTTAACCGGCGCGCCCTGAGCCTTAACGGGCAGCGCCCTTAACCACGCTGCAAAGCTGCCCGGCGCCGCGGCCGTCCGCTCGAAACCGGAGGGCGGCTTAATCGCGTCTGAGAGCGTGCTGGAGGCGCTTCCTGCTGGCGTCCAGGGATAGAGGCCGGTCGCATTTGCGGGCGCTGATGAGGCCGCCAGAAGGGCCGCGAGCAGATGCCCGAAATACCAGGTTTTTGGTGATACGGCGTCCATGCTCTGGCCAATCGTGGTTAATCAATTGTTTGCGCGCTTGTCGTAGCCTGCCCTTTGGGCGCGGTTGCGGCAAGACCCGGCGCGCGCGGGCGGCGACAGGGCGGACACGATCATGCGCGGAATGCTGACATTCTTTTCAACGCTCGCCTTCGCGGTGATGACGGCGGCGGCGATTGTCGCGATTATGCCGTGGCTATCGGGCCGGACCGCGGCGGCGGCCACCGCGGCCGAGGGCGGCCTGCATCTGGAGTCGCTGCTGCTCGGCGTTGTGCTCGGCCTCGTCATCGGGTCGGTTGCCCGGTTCGAGTGGGCCGACATTCCACGCCGCATCGTGACGTGGGTTCTGATCCGGGAGCGGCAATTTTTCTACTACGCTCTGATCGGCGGCTGCATCGGCGTGCTGCTGTTTTACTGAGGCGCGAGTTTCGAAAAGGCCCAAACCGGCGGCCGGGCCTTTGACGATTGCTGTCGCGCTTTATGCCGCCGCCAGTTCGACCACGTCGCGTTCGCGGTCGAGCACCAGGAACTTGGCTTTGGCCACGCCCCACGGCTTGACAGCGGCGAGGATCGCTTCCTTGTCGAGCGAGCCGCAGGTGTAGAAATCGAGCTGCACCAGGGCTGGCGACGCTTCATCCCAGATGTGGACCGCGACGTGCGACGTCTCGATGATCGCGACGCCGGTCAGGCCGCGGTTGCCGGGTGTATCGACGAACGCGACGTGCGGGCCGGACAGAACCTTCATGCCCTGGCCCTCGATCAAATCGCGCATCCACTTTTCGAGATACGGCTTTTCGCCTTCGAGCGGCGGCGCCGTGACTTCGAAACGTCCGATGAAATGATGGTGTTGGATCATGGGCTGTCCTTTCAACAATCACATTGGCGACGGCCTGCGAATGCCCAAACAAAGCACGCGCTGCCAGCGTCAACCGAAAATCCTCAGGACGTCCTCCAGCAGCTTTGAACCTGATCCCGCTGATGCCGGAGGGCTCAATCGCGAACGTTGCCGCACTGCTGGGATATATAATAGCACATCGCGGCATATTTGAGAGGCGAAGCGCTGGACATGATGAAAATGGCGTGGAAGGGGGAGGGCGGAGGAGTACAGAACGCGTTTCACGTCCACCATCAAAAAAGGCGGCCCGCGAAGGCCGCCTTTATGATTTGAATTGTGCCGGATGCGTGTGGGCATCCGAAGGCGCAAGTCAGAAGTGCCGGATGCGTGTGGGCATCCGAAGGCGCAATTTCCGAGGATACGGGACTCGGAAAATCATGCCGCCCGGCGAGGTATCCGCGAATAGTCCGTTGCAGCTTCCGCTTTCGAAAGATCGTGTGAGGTTTGCAGGTTGAGCCAAAACTGCGCCGTTGTTCCCAGATGCTGGGCGAGGCGCAACGCCGTATCAGCGGTCATCGCGCGCTTTTCCCGGGCTAAATCTGAAATGCGGTTGTGGGGAACCCCGAGAATTTGTGCGAGCTGGCGCGCACTCATGCCGAGCGGCAACAAGCACTCTTCGCGCAGAACTTCTCCCGGGTGCGGCCTGATGCGCCGCACTGTCCTCGTTGTCAGGTGACCCTTAGTGGTCGTCTGTGATTTCGACATCGTCCGGTCCTTGTTCTTTCCAGCAGAAGCAGATGCGCCATTGGTCATTGATGCGGATTGAGTGTTGGCCTTTGCGGTTGCCCCTCAACGCCTCCAGTCGATTTTCTGGCAGCTGTCCAACGTCTCGCAAGACAACAGCATCTTCCAGCATGGCCAACTTGCGGTACGCAACACTCTCAAACGCCCTCCATTGAGCAGGGCAGGGACCACCTCTGAAGAAGGCTTCGGTTTTGCGGCACCTGAAGCTTTGAATCATGAATCCAGTATATGGTACGCACCACGTAACAGTTAAGTCTAAACAAAAGGCCCGGAGTATTCTCCGGGCCTTTCGCATTTCAAAGTCGGTCTGCTTAAACCGAGTAGTACATGTCGTACTCGACCGGGTGCGGGGTCATCTCGTAGCGCATGTTTTCTTCCATGCGCAGCGCGATGTACGCGTCGATCATGTCGTCGTTCATGACGCCGCCCTTCTTCAGGTACTCGCGGTCCTTGTCCAGGCAATCGAGCGCTTCGCGAAGCGAACCGGCAACAGTCGGGATCTTGGCGAGTTCGGCCGGCGGCAGATCGTACAAGTTCTTGTCCATGGCCTCCGTGCGTCGTAGAGCGAGGCTGACCAGCGGCGCGTCATAGCAAATGTGGAGACTGTCTCCTGGCTGTATGCTGGGTACGTGCTGCCAGCAAGGCGTTGGGTTTCGTTAGAAAAGCCCGCGACGGGCTATCATCATAAATGCTATGGGCCGCCTGCAGGTCTGGAGGCAGATAATGACCGAGGACGAATTCTGGAGAAAGTTAGAGTGGCGCATCTGCCTCGAGTTGAGTGAAACGAACGACAAAATATTCAGGTGGATATGGTGTGACGGGATCCGGGGCAACCTCGTCCGCCCACCATCAGGACAACCCTATTTAGCGGGCTCAATCTGGATCGGTTCTGATGGGCAAACGGAAATGCAATTCACGATGCAACTGCCCCGCGAAATTTCTATCGACGGCCCTACACCTTGGAGTGCGCTTCTGCCCGCTGAAAACCTGACAGGTTGGTTGTTCGTGGATCTCCAGAAAAAGATTGTGGCCATTGACCTGAATAGAGCAGAGACGTTCAACTCATAGAAGCGAGGAATCTCCTTTGATCCGTCCCAACAAAAAAGGCGGCTCGAAAGCCGCCTTTTCCGTTAATGCGAGAAAGTCCGCTTAAACCGAGTAGTACATGTCGTACTCGACCGGGTGGGGCGTCATCTCGTAGCGCATGTTTTCTTCCATGCGCAGCGCGATGTACGCGTCGATCATGTCGTCGTTCATCACGCCGCCCTTCTTCAGGTACTCGCGGTCCTTATCCAGGCAATCGAGCGCTTCGCGAAGCGAACCGGCAACGGTCGGGATCTTGGCGAGTTCGGCCGGCGGCAGATCGTACAAGTTCTTGTCCATGGCCGGGCCTGGATCGATCTTGTTCTGAATGCCGTCGAGGCCGGCCATGAGCATGGCGGCGAACGCGAGATACGGGTTTGCGCCCGGATCCGGGAAGCGGACTTCGATGCGCTTGGCCTTCGGGTTGGAGACGTGCGGGATACGGCACGACGCCGAGCGGTTGCGCGCCGAGTAGGCGAGCAGCACCGGCGCTTCGTAACCCGGCACAAGGCGCTTGTACGAGTTGGTCAGCGGGTTGGTGAACGCGTTGATCGACTTGGCGTGCTTCAGGATACCGCCGATATAGTACAGGCACATCTGCGAGAGGTCGGCGTACTTGTCGCCGGCGAACATTGGCTTGCCGTCTTTCCAGATCGACTGGTGGACGTGCATGCCCGAACCGTTATCGCCGAACACCGGCTTTGGCATGAAGGTCGCCGTCTTGCCGTAGGCCTGCGAGACAGAGTGGACCACGTACTTATAGATCTGCATGTGGTCGGCCATTTGGATCATCGGGCCGAACTTGACGCCGAGTTCGTGCTGAGCCGCTGCCACTTCGTGGTGGTGCTTTTCAACGGTCACGCCCATTTCGGTCAGAACCGAGAGCATTTCGGAGCGGATGTCCTGGCAGCTGTCGATCGGCGGAACCGGGAAGTAGCCGCCTTTGACGCGCGGACGGTGGCCGAGGTTGCCCATTTCCATTTCGGTCGACGTGTTGGTTGGCAGCTCGTTGCTGTCAACCTTGAAGCCGGTCGAATACATGTCGGTCGAGAAGCGGACATCATCGAAGATGAAGAATTCGGCTTCCGGGCCGAAGTAGATTTTGTCGCCGAGACCGAGCGACATCATGTACGACTCTGCCTTCTTGGCGATGCCGCGCGGGTCGCGCTCATAGAGCTGGCCGGTCGATGGCTCAAGCACGTCGCAGAAAATCGCGACCGTGGTCTGGGCAAAGAATGGGTCGATGTGGGCCGACGCCGGATCCGGCATCAACAGCATGTCGGAGGCTTCAATGGTCTTCCAGCCGGCAATCGACGAGCCGTCGAAAGCGTAGCCGTCTTTGAACATTTCGTCATCGACGCACGACACGTCGGCGGTGACGTGCTGCATCTTGCCCTTGGTGTCGGTGAACCGCAGATCAACGAACTTGGCATCTTTGTCCTTGATGAACTTCAGGACATCACTCGCGCTCTTCATGAGACTCCCCTGTCTAAACGGTCGTTCGAAATTAATTCAGTCATGCGTGGTCCGGGCCCGCGTGGTGGGCCCAGATGCGGTTTGCCGCCGGCTTGCCGCGTTAGATGGCGTCGGTTCCGGATTCGCCGGTGCGGATACGGATCGCTTCCTCAATGGTCGAGATGAAAATCTTTCCGTCACCGATCCGCCCCGTCTTGGCGGCTTTCTGGATCGCCTCGACGGCCTTGTCCAGCATGTCGTCAGCCAGAACCACCTCAATTTTCACTTTCGGCAGAAAATCGACGACGTACTCAGCACCGCGATACAATTCGGTGTGGCCTTTTTGGCGGCCGAAACCCTTGGCTTCGATCACCGTAATCCCCTGCAGGCCGATTTCCTGCAGCGCCTCTTTCACTTCATCGAGTTTGAAGGGCTTGATAATCGCTTCAATCTTTTTCATGCATGCCCCATAGATCATGGCCGACGTGGCGGTATTTACCGTGCCGGTCCGATGCCCAGTTAGATAGCAGGCTCTATGCCACATCTGGAAGCACTCCCAAATGGCAATAGTTTCAGCCTGTTAAGATTTTTGTCTGGGTGCCAGAATGGCGGTAAACTGGCTTTTTAGCCTAAAACTTGTGCAGCGTGGCAATTATTTGGGCGGATTTTCGCGGCGCGCGGTGCCTATCTGTGCGGCATCAGATCTTGAACACAAGACCGGCTGAGCGGGCCGCGTTACACTGCGCGCGGGCTGCGAAATGTACGGCGGATGGCGATGCACGAACTTCTAACCACTGAAGAAATGGCTGAAGCCGACCGCCGCGCGGTCGCGCTTGGCGTGCCGGGTTTGACGCTGATGGAGAATGCCGGCCGGGCGGTCGCGGACGAGGCGGCGAAGATGGTGGCGCCCGGTGCGCGCATCGCAGTGCTGTGCGGCCCTGGCAACAACGGCGGCGATGGCTTCGTCGCCGCGCGGCTGTTGAAGGAGCGCGACTATGACGTGCGCGTTGCGTGTCTGGTGCCGGTCGCCGCGTTGAAGGGCGACGCTGCCGAGATGGCAGGGAAGTGGGGTGGGGACGTTGCCGAAGACCCGTTTGATTGGGACTTCCCTTGGCATGATGCCAAGCTCACCATCGACGCGCTTTTCGGGGCCGGACTATCGCGTCCCATTGATCCCGACAGCTACGAAGCTGAGCTCATTCAGCGAGTGAACGCCACAGATGGCGAACGAGTGTTGGCGGTTGATGTTCCAAGCGGGCTGAATGGAAGCACAGGTCTTGCAGATGGCCCGTGTGTTTGGGCCGAACGCACCGTGACATTCTTTCGTAAGAAGCCGGGGCATGTCCTGATGCCGGGTCGCTTATTGTGCGGGGAACTTGTGGTTGCCGATATCGGAATTCCCGACGAGGTGCTGAGTCATCCAGAATTTGCAGTTCTTCACGGTGGTGTCAGGATTGTCGATGGGGAACTCTGCCTGGATGGTCGACGTATTACACCATCAGAAGTGTCGACGTGGCAGAAGAAGTCTCTGTCTGATCCAGATACATGCGAGAATACTCCTCGTCCATATTCCTGGATGGGGTGGTACCCCTGGCCAAGACTCGACGCCCACAAATACACGCGCGGACATGCGCTGGTCGTCTCCGGCCCACCATTTCAAACAGGCGCGGCGCGCTTGTCGGCGCGGGCGGCGTTGCGCATCGGTGCGGGCCTGGTGACGGTTGCGGGCTCATCGCCCGCGTGCGCCGTCAATGCCGCGCATCTGACGGCAATTATGCTAACGGTGTGCAACAACGCAAAAGATTTGCGCGAAATCCTCGAAGACAAACGCAAGAACGCCGTGCTGATCGGGCCCGGCGCGGGCGTTGGAGACGAGACGCGCGCGATTGTCGAAGCAGCTCTCGCGAGCGGCGCGGACGTTGTTCTGGATGCCGACGCGCTGACATCATTCGCGGAAAAGCCAGACGCCACAACGGAACGCGTCAGCTTCGGCTTCACCGCAACATCGGCGAAGCAAGAGGTTACGCCGGGAGCGCTGTTCACGGCGATCACGGCGCGCCGATCCCTTCTCCCCTTGGGGAGAAGGTCCCCCGAAGGGGGGGATGAGGGGGCTGTTCGCTCGCAAGCCGGGGACAGCCCCCTCACCCCAGCCCTCTCCCCAAGGGGAGAGGGAGCGTCCGTCGTGATGACACCGCACGAGGGTGAGTTCAAACGGCTGTTCGGCGATGTCGCGGGATCAAAACTCGACCGCGCGCGGCACGCCGCAAAACTGTCGGGTGCGATTGTCGTCCTCAAAGGCCCTGACACCGTCATTGCCGCACCTGATGGCTTCGCCGCAATCAACGCCAACGCGCCGCCGGCGCTGGCGACTGCTGGATCGGGCGACGTGCTCGCGGGCTTCATCACGGGCCTCATCGCGCAAGGCATGCCCGCGTTCGAAGCGGCGTGCGCGGCCGTGTGGATTCATGGCGAATGCGCCAATACGTTTGGTCCGGGATTGATCGCAGAAGACCTGCCCGAAGTGCTGCCAAAAGTGCTCGCGGCGCTTCAAGCGCAACGGCCCGCATAAAAACGGCGGCACAGGGTGCCGCCGTTGAAAACTCAAACTCCACAAAAATCAGTCCTCGCCAAGTGCGCCCGGCGGCAGTGTGGCGCTGACGTTGGGTTTGACGGGTGCGGCGGGCTTTGCCGGCTCAACACCCATGCGCGCCTGACTGATCGCGTGACCGCCAGCCGTGCCCGACGCCGTGCTGACCAGCGGCACATCGACCGGTATTGGCTTCAGTTCCGAATAATCGGCCGCCGTGCGCGTGGCCGGTGCGCTTGCGGCAGATGCCGCGGGCTTAGCCGTCACAGCCGGCGAGATTGTCTTCGACACATCGGGCCGGACCAGCAGCGGCTCGGCGCGGATTGGCACGCGCTCGGCCTTGATCGATTGCAGACCGGGCGACGGCATCACTTCGGCGAGCAGAATTTCATCGTCCGTCAGCGGGCGGCGCGGAATGTTGTTCGACCAAAGCGAAGGCGTCTGCGGGCGCGGCACAACGGGGCGCTCCAAATCAATGGCGGCGTTGCCCGAGAGTTCGCCGCCGAGCACGACGGTGCCTTTGCGCGCCGTGGACAGCAGCACACTTTCGACTGGTAGGGCCACAGGTTGAGCTGCTGGTTGGGCGACAGCAGCGGCGGCAGGCTTCGCGCCGCGTGTTGCATCGGAGGGCGGCAGGGACGACGCGCGTGCCGCGTATGACGACGGTGGCGAGGCTGGAGCATTCGCTGACGCTGAGCCTGCGGTTGCGGCAGATGCCACCGCTGCGGCCGCCGTCGTGGCGGCTGCGGCCTTCATGGCATACCACGATGCCGGCATGGATTTCGGCGCGGCGCTGTTAGCATTGGCCGCGGCCGGTGCCGCTGCCGGTTTCGCGGTGGCTGCGGCTGGGGGTGCTGGTGCCGCAGGGGCCGAAGCCGTTGGTGCCGCGGTAACCGGCTGCGTCGGGGCGGCGCGTGGCAGCGTGGCGTTGACATCGGCCCGGACAGCCAAGGCGGCGGCCGGTTCAGCCGCAGGCTTAGGTACAGGAGCGGCGGGTGCAGGCGCCACATACCCCTGGCGGCAAGGTATGCGCTGCGGCGGGCTTTGCGGGGACGCTTACGGTTGGAGCTTGCGCCACAGCCGGTGCCGGGGCCACAGCCGGTGCAGGTGCCACAGCCAGTGCCGGGGCCACAGCCGGTGCCGCAACTTTAGCGGCAGCCGCGGGTGCGGCGGGGGCAGCGGCGACTGGTGCAGCTGTTGGCGCCACAGCGGCCACAGCTACCGGCTGGGCCGCAGGCGCACGCAGCATCGTGGCTTTGCTGTCGGCACGCACGACGTTTGCCGGAAGTGCGACCGGCCCGGTAGCGAATTGCGGTGCTGCTGGGGCTTTAGCTGGCGCTTGATATCCGGGCGGGACAGTTGAACGCGCGTCCGGTTTGCTGATCACCAGCGGACCAAGCACGGGCCTCGCGGTTGGCTGCGCCGGTGCAGCGGCGGCGGGTGCTGCGGGTGCTACGGGGTCCGGCCGGGCAGGCGGCGCTGGTGGCGTGTAGACTGCGTTTGGTGGCGCAATCGTTGCGCTGGCACTTGGGCGAATAGGCTGAGCCGCAACCGCCGTCGCAACGGCCGGTGCGGCAGCCGCCTGCACAGGAGCGGATGAAGCGGGTACAGCTTGGACGGGCGCGGTTGCGGCTTTGGGCGCGGGAACAGGGGGTGCTGGCGCTACAGGTTTTGCTGCGGCCGGTGCTGCCGCTGCAGGTGAAGCCTGTGGTGCGGCGGCCGGTGGGGAGCCGGCGGGTGCGGCAGGCTTCGCAATTGTTGGTGCGGCGGTTGAAGCCGCCGCCTGCGCTACGGCCACGGCGGCTGTTGCCGTGGCGGCGACGGCGGCAGTAACCGCGGCTGGTGCCTGCGCCGCTGCAGCGCAGGGGATGCCGGTTGTGCCACGATTGGTGTGGCCAGTGGCGGTGCAGTCTGCGATGCCGTCGCGGCGGGTTGAGTGTGCGTGGGTGCTGCCGCCGCCGCTGCAGGTGCCGCGACAACCGGCGCAACAGGGGCAGGGGCTTTGACTGCGGCTGGTGCGGCGGCCGCTACGGGCACTGGTTTCGGCTCGGCTTTGACGACGTGAACCGAAGCCTCGCCTATATTCCCACCTTTGGCCACGCTGGCGTTCGGGTGCGGCGCGGGTCCAGGCTCTGGCGCCAGCGGGCCGCGCCGCAGCACAACCTCATCATCAGCACCGCCACCCAGCAGGCGCACCAGGATCGCCGACAAGATCAGGAAGGCCAGGATCGATAAGCCAATAGCAATGTCGGACACGTCAGGTTACTCCGCCGCTCATAAAAAAAATAGCCGCGCCAAGGTTGAGGAAATGCGGGCGCGCGTCAACTGTCCCATCGCATTAGACGGGTTAAGTGTCAGGCCGCAGTGGCCGCATCGCACCTCAGGCGCCCGGTGATTGCTTCAATTGATCGCCCGCATGCAGAAACGCCTCGACTTCCGGAGCGGGGGCAGGGCTTTCAGCCGTCACGCCCAAGGTTTGCATCAGTTGAGCAATCGGGATGAAGCGCCGCGTCGAGCGGTCATACAACCCGCCCTTAAACAGCGCGCGGGCCGCGATCTGGCCATCGCGTGCGCCGCCATCGATCAGAAATGTCTGTTCCATGACCACGGAGCTGTCCTCCCAGCAAACGATGCGCGTCTGCAGGCGGAACTTCTGGAACGGCTTCAATTCACGGCTGAAGCGGATCGTGATCGCGCTGGCAATGGGTGTCCATTTGTTACGCCACGCGGCGCGCCATAAGCCGGACATCAGCATGATATCGACGCGGCCGAGGTCCATCAGCGTCAGATACCGGCCGTTGTTCATGTGGATCGACGGGTCGAGATCATGCGGCCAAACGCGGAACGAGAGATCAGACACGCCCCCGGGCAAGGTGAGTGGCGGCCTGCGTGCCGCCGTCAGCATCAGCCAGATCAGGCGGAACCAAAGATTCATGCGGACAGCCTCAGGGTATGCGAGCAGACGGCAAGTTGAACGGTGCGCTGGCTAAGCACGCTCATTGACCGCTACAATCAATTCTGCCGCGGCGGCGTCAAGAGCCCATAAGATGCACGCACGGTTCCATATCCGCGTCACAGCACCACTCTATATTGGCTACGTAATTTCTAATCCGGAAGGTTTGCATGCCAGACCTAAATACCGCCGTCCTCAAAGACACACCCGTCGTCGTCACCGGCGCCTCTGGCTTCATCGCCAAGTATGTGATTGCCGAATTGCTCAAGCGCGGATTTTCCGTCATTGGAACGCTGCGCAACCCGGCCAAGGCTGACGCCGTCAGCGGGTCGTTGCACACGCTTGGCGTGCCGGTTGCCAACTTGTCATTCGCCGCCGCCGATTTGATGCGCGACGATCATTGGGACGAGATCGTTGCTGGCAAGCGCTATGTGATCCATACGGCTTCGCCGTTTCCAGTGCAGCAGCCTGACAATGCAGATGATCTGATTGCGCCGGCGCGCGAGGGAACGTTACGTGTGCTGCTTGCCGCGCACCGGGCCAGCGTCAAACGTGTGGTGCTGACATCATCCACCGTCGCCGTCATGTATGCGCGCGACTACCAGCCGGGCTACATTTTCAGCGAGGACGATTTTACCGACGAGACGCGGCCGGGTCTAACGCCGTACATCCAATCGAAGACGCTGGCTGAAAAAGCCGCGTGGAATTTTGTAAAAACCAAAATCGCAGCCCCCGAACTCGCGGTCATCAACCCGGCGTTCGTGCAAGGCCCCGCACTTGACGATGATCTCTCCACCTCGCATGAATTGATGCGGCTAATGGCGGCTGGGACGTATCCCGCTGCCCCCAAAGTCATTTTCCCCGTGTGCGATGTGCGCGACGTCGCAGCCGCCCACGTTGAAGCCATGCTGCGCCCCGAAGCGGCCGGTCAGCGCTTCATCGTGGCGGAAGGTGAAACCCGGCTCTACGACATCGGCCAGCGGATCGTTGCCGAATGCCCGGATCTCAAAACAAGGGCACCGCGTTTCGAGATGCCCGATACCGCAGTCCGTGCGCTTGCCGTGTTCGACAAGCGGTTGCGGACAATTCTGCCGGAACTTGGCACGCACCGCACATGCTGCAACGTCAGGGCGCGCAAGGTGCTCGGTTTGAAACTGCGCGGCCCGGACGAGGCGATTGGTTCAGCCGCCCGCTCGCTGCGCGCGTTGAAGTTGATCTAGCACGCGCGTTTCAAGGCGTGGGGCGGCATAAAAAAATGCGCTGCCGGTCCGGTTGGAACGGCAGCGCAAGGCTTTGCAGTCCGGAAAACAAGAAAGACAGCCGAAAAGCCATCAGGTAACACGCCGAAGTGACTTCGAACTTACTTCGCTGCCAATTCGCTGAGCGACTTCAGGCCTGCATCGAAGATGCCTTCGATGACGGCCTTGGCTTCCGCCTCGGTCTTGCCCTTGGCCTGATAGGATGCGAGCCAGTTGATGCGCACAGCGTTGTCGCCGTCGCCGTCCTTCTTGATCGAGAAGGTTGCCATGTAGTCCTTCACCGGCAGCGGGCTTTCGACGATCTTGTAGCTGTAGCCTTCGTCACCCTTGCTGGTCAGCTTTTCCTTGATCACGCCGCCGTCTTTCAGCGTCAAGGTGCGGAAGGTGTCATTGCCTTCCTTGCTCTCGTCGCATTTGGCAACGGCCGGGTGCCAATCCTTGATGGCGCAGAACGCGCCGAACTTGGCCAGCACGTCTGCGGCGGTCTTGCCTTTGATTTCGATGCCTTTGCTGGTGACGACGCCGGACGCGGCGAGGGTGGTGCCAGCTGATACAAGCAAAGCGGCTGTGGCGCAGATGGAAGTGAGGGCACGCATGGGCGGTTGTCTCCGTCTCGAAATTGCTGATCATTGAGCGCAAGTGCCGGGCAGAACCGTTGGCGGTCTGGGCCGGCGGGGGTGGCATAACATATGCCGTTCCAATCGGAACGTGCCTCGGCTAGACAAAGGCAAAATCGGGAAAACCTCCCGGGAACGATATTCAAGCCGTTGCGGGGCTTGCAATTGGCAGGCAGCGCCAGCACATCACCCCGCGCACCGGCAGCGCTTGGACGTGACAGGAGAAACGACGTGATCGACAGGTTGCATTTGATCGTGGCCGCATTGGCAGTATCCGCAATCGCCGGCTTTGCGGCATGCGCGCCAGCCGTTGCCCAACAGAAGGTGCCGCCGCCATCGCGGGAAGCCGCGCAATACTCGTTCGCACCAATCGTGCGCAAGGCCGCGCCCGCCGTCGTCAACGTTTACGTGCGCTCGCGCGTGCAGACCTTCAACTCGCCGTTTGCCGACGACCCGTTGTTCCGCCGCTTCTTTGGTGAAAGTTTTGGCCAGCCGTCAGAGCGGGTCATGAGTTCGCTCGGCTCTGGCGTGATCGTCAGCGCCGACGGCCTCGTTGTCACCAACACCCATGTCATTCGCGGGCGCGGCGAAACGGAAGTGCGCATTGCGCTCGCCGATAAGCGCGAGTTCGACGCCAAGGTGATCGCGCAGGATGACAAGACCGACATCGCCGTGTTGAAAATCGAGAACGGTGACGGCCGCTTCCCGACGCTCGATTTCGAAGATTCCGACAGCCTCGAAGTCGGCGATATGGTGTTGGCTATCGGCAACCCGTTCGGCGTCGGCCAGACGGTGACCAGCGGCATCGTCTCGGCCTTGTCGCGCTCCGAGATCGGCCATTCGGACAGCCAGGTTTTCATTCAGACAGACGCCGCGATCAATCCCGGCAACTCGGGCGGTGCACTGGTCGATATGTCGGGCCGCCTGGTTGGCATCAATACGATGATATTCTCCAAAACCGGCGGCTCGGTCGGCATCGGTTTTGCGATCCCCTCGAACCTTGTCAAAGTGTACGCGGAAAGCGCCGCCTCAGGCCGCAAGGTCGAGCGCCCGTGGCTTGGCGCCAAGCTCGAAGCGGTGACCCGCGAGTATGCCGAGGGCCTAGGCCTTGCGCGCGTTGCCGGCGCTGTCGTCACGCGCATCACCGATAAAGGGCCAGCGGCCAACGCCGGGCTTGAACCCGGCGACGTGATCACCAGCGTGGATGGCGTCGAAGTTGTCGATGCGCGCAGCGTATTCTATCGCCTGACCACCAAAGGCGTCGGGCAAAGCGCAAAGTTGACCCTGTTGCGCAAGGGTAAGCCAATTGATGTTTCGATTGCTTTGCTTGCGCCACCGTCGGCTGGCAAGGAAGACGTCAAGAATTTGTCGGGCAATCACCCGCTCGACGGCGCCCGCGTCTCCAACATTCTGCCGGGTTTGGCGGACGAAATGAACCTCGATGAAACCGGCGGCGTGGTCATTCTTTCGGTGCGTAACGGATCGGCGGCACAGAGCCTGGGCTTCAAGGCTGGCGATATCATTGTGGCCGTCAGCGGCGCCGATGTTGCGACCGTCACTGAAATCGAGACGGCGTTGGCCAAGCGCCAGCGGCTGTGGCAGATTTCCGTTAAACGCGGCGAGCGCGTGCTGCAGCTTCAGGTTCCAGGTTAGGTTATGCAATTCCTGCTTGCCGGTGCGCTTTATTTTGGCCTGACCTACGCGGCGGGCTTTGCATGCGGGGCGGTGCGCGAAACCTTTGTCGTGCCAAGGCTTGGCCAATTCACCGCGACGCTGATCGAATTACCGGTGATGCTGGCGGCGACGTACTTCGCCGCGCGGTTTGTCATCGGCCGGATGGAGCCGCGGCCGAACATGGTTGACCGGGCGGTCATCGGCGCTACCGGTTTTGTCTTGCTGATGGCAGCGGAGGCGATCTTTGCCGGGCTCTTGCGCGGCTGGACGTTCGCTGAGTGGCTTGCCCATTTGCAAACGGCTGACGGCGCGTTGTCACTTGTCATGTTCGGGCTGTTTGGCGTTATGCCAATGCTGGTCCGGCGCGCCTGAGGCGGGCCGCCGTTTACCTTGCTCACCCTCCAGCCAAATTGTCAGTCGACAAGCTGACACATTGCTGGTCAACGATAGCCCTAGGGAATTTAACAGGGTGTGGAGTGCGTAATGTCCGACAATAACGGCGTGCTGGTGATTGGCTCTGAAGCGGTGTTGACGGGAACCGTGTCCGGCGCCCGCCGCGTCGAAGTCTACGGCACGATTGATGGCGGAGTAGCCGCCGGTGATGTGACTGTTCGCGATGGCGGCAAAGTCAGCGGATGGATCAAATCCGACACCTCGACCGTGGAAGGCGTTCTTAAAGGTGACGTGCGCGTGCAGCAGCTGATCACCATCCGCGCGACCGGCAATGTCAGCGGCAATGTCAAATACGGGCGGCTTGCGATGGACGAGGGCGCGGAACTGGCCGCCAGCGTGCGCAACGTGCCGCCGTCGATTGGTGGCGATCTCGATCTCGCCGTTTCGCGTGGCCGCACGGTTCGCATTACGCCCGCCGATTTGTCGGCCATTGATCCCGACGACGCGCCCGCGACATTGACGTTCGCGGTTTCCAACGTGACCGGCGGCATGATCACGCAATCAGGCGCGCCGGGCCTGGCCGTTGACAGCTTCACGCAAGCCGATCTGCTGGCTGGCCGCGTGCATTACGCGCACGATGGCAGCGATGCGGCCGTCAGCCAATTCGACGTCATCGTCACCGATGCGGCGGGCGCGACCTCCGGCGCTGCTCAAACCGTTCGCGTCGCGGTGCGGTAAGGGCTGTTTTTAAAGCATCTTTTGGGTTCGCTGCATCTTTCGCTGCATCGCCATTCCGGCGTCGCGAGGCGATCGCGCGGGACGCGCGACAGGCCGGAACCCAGACAAGCTTCAATACGACGGCCAGTGCGGCATCCTTGAGATATAGCCTCGTTGTCCGTGGGGATGTTTGTCTGGGTTCCGGCCTGCGATGGCCTTGCCATCGTCGCGTGCCGCGACGCCGGAATGACGAGCCGCAGCAGACATCACCCCGCCAAAAAGGCCGCGAAATTGTCGGACAAGGTTTTGCGCAGCAGAGCGCTGTAGCTGGCGTGTGCCGGGTGGCTCGGCGCAATCCGTCCGTAATGCACTTTGGCCGCGAGATCGCGCACGGCCTTCATCACGATCGGCGTCGCAACAGGCGAGAGATGCGCGCCGCGCCCTGATTGCAGTGTGGTCAATAGGCCGTGCATTTCGCCTTGAATGGTCGGCTTCGCGACAACGATCATGCGGTGCTGGCCGTGCCGGTTGGTGACCAGATAAATATGGCCCGATTGATGCGGCACGGCGACGGAGCCAAACTGCGCGTAGTCCTTGTCGGTGCGTTCGAGTTCGCGGAACACCAGCGTCGATGTTGCGTCGTCCCATGAGATGTCAGTGCGATAAGCGTAAACCGCGCCGCGCTCGCCGAACGACGGGCGCAACGTCAGATACGATCCCTCGAGCCAGCTGACGGCTGCGCGATTGTAATTGCCGAGGCCATCGGGCGCGGTGCCGTTGTTCGCGTCAGGCGCGTGGCCGTTGTTGCCGTTGAGGGGGGTGCGATCCAGCAACTTGGCGCCAAGCCCTTCTTCCAAGCGCACAATGGTGCCGAGCGTGAACGCGCGCCGCCCGGCGAGCACTTTTTCAAGCGTTGAAATCGATATCTTGCTGGCGTCCGCAAGCGCCTGCCGGGTCATGCGCCGCCGCGCCAGTTCCTCGCGCACGCGGTTCGACAAGGTCTCGCTATCGAAGCCGGAGAAATTGCGCAGTTTCGATGTGCTCATGAAATCCCCGCGACGCGGCCCCAGACCCGCCGCCTCACATATCCGCACAAGACCGGCGGAAACAAGGCTCCAGCGGCGGATGGGTGATGGAAATCCCCGGTTTTTCCAGTGCCAAGGCGAACGCCGCGCGGTCACACTCAGGATGCGGCTCACTGAGGGCCGCGTTTCCCTGAGGTGCCCCTATGACGTCCCCGGCGCTGCGATTGGTTCCAGACATCCCTGACAGCGGTCCGTTCCCCCTCGGACCCGCTTGTCTCGAAAGTGCGCGCGATCCCCGTTGCGCCGCTTTCGTACTGGCCCTGATCGCAGCGTCGCCCGTCAACGAGCGGCTCGCGGTGTGCGATTTCGCGCGGCGGTTGTCGACGCAACGGATTTGCCGGTGTGGATCCTACGTTTTGAAGGCCACGACCAATCTATGAGTGGTCATCACCAACTAGGTCCGGAGACAAGGCTCTCTTTTGGAAGTGCAACGCTGAAATTGCTTGTCGCAACTCTGGTCGGCTATGCAGTGCTGCTGCCAACTCAAGTCTCTGAAGCTGGTCCATTCGCCATTTTCGGCATTCTGGGCTGGCCAATCTTGGCGCCATATGCTTTTGCCAATGCGCTTCAAACATTCCCCGATATACTTCTCGTCCCGGCTGCGATTGCGTCTGTATTTGGATTGGTCGTGGCATTCTATGCCATGAAACAAGAGCGCCGAGCGTGGCGACTGTTCTGGCCGGCATTGAGTGTGATCGCTTGGCTGATCGCGTTTCTCAGCGTGGCCCAGGTCCTTTTCAACATCAATCTGCAGCGTGCTGCATTCAAACTCGCGCCAGATTGCCTCGACGCCGGCTCGATCATTCATGCGCTGGCGATATCAGGGGCCGAGTACCAATGGCATCTCCATGCAGGCGCACGAAAAGGTGACGCTCTCTACGGCTGGAGTTTTCGCCAATTGGACTTTTACCGGATCCCGGATGCGGCCGTCTCGAATGTCGGTTCGCCCCGCGGAGCAATTGGACAATTCCCAAGTTGTTACGACGTAAAGCCAAAGTAGCAGGAGATATGTTTTGCGTATTCTCATCATCAACCCGCCGCATGAGGCGATCGGGTCGCGGATGCCGGGCGAGATGTTGCCGCCGCTTGGCTTGCTCGCGATTGGCGGACCGTTGATCGACGACGGTCACGTCGTGCAAATGATTGACGGCGATGTGGATAATACACCGCTTGATGAAATTGCGAACGCCGCCGCCGCGCGCGCTCCCGACGTAATACTGATCGGTCACAACGGCTCGACGTCGGCGCATCCAATCGTGGTCGCGCTGTTGCGCCAACTAAAACCGATGCTGCCTGACGCTGTGATCATCTACGGCGGCGTGTTCCCGACGTATCACTGGCAGGAATGCCTCGACGAATTGCCCGAAGTCGATCTGATCGTGCGTGGCGAGGGCGAGGAAACCACGCGGCTGGTTATGCGCGCGCTCAAGCACATGAGCCGTCGCCACAAATCCGCAGACCGCGATGATGTCCTTCTCCCTCGGGGAGAAGGTGGCCACACGGCGCGGAGCGCCAAACTCATGTGGCCGGATGAGGGGGCTTCGTGCGGATTGGAAATGCTCGATTCCAAGCCCCCTCACCCCGGCCCTCTCCCCGAGGGGAGAGGGGGCGCAGCAGTGCGGCTTGCTGCATGTGAGGCAGAATTCGAAAAAGTCCCCGGCATCGCGTTCCGCCGCAACGGCGTACCCTATGCGACGCCGCCAGCGCCGATGATCCAGAACCTCGACGATTACCGCGTCGGCTGGGAGCTGATCGATCACGCCCGCTATTCCTATTACGGCGGCAAACGCGGCGTCGTCATGCAGTTCTCGCGCGGCTGCCCGCATCTGTGCAGTTATTGCGGACAACGCGGGTTCTGGACACGCTGGCGGCATCGCGATCCCAAAAAGTTTGCTGCAGAGATCGGCCGCCTCTATCGCGAGCACGGCGTGACCTTCATTTCGCTCGCCGATGAAAACCCGACCACGTCCAAGAAAGTCTGGCGCGACTTGCTGAAAGCCATCATTGCTGAGAACGTGGCGATTGAAATGATTGGCACCTTGCGCGCGGATGATATCGTGCGCGACGGCGATATTCTGCATCTCTATCGCAAAGCCGGCTTCGTACGCTTCCTGATCGGCATGGAACACACCGACGCGCTGACGCTCGAGAAAATCCGCAAGGGCGGCGCGACCAAGACTGACCGCGAGGCGATCCGGCTGCTCCGGCGCAACGGCATTCTTTCGCTGTGCTCTTACGTTGTCGGGTTCGAGGATGAAACGCTGTGGGACTATCTGCGCGCGTTCCGGCAACTGCTGGTCTACGACCCCGATCAGATCATCACGCTGTACGTCACGCCGCACCGCTGGACGCCGTTCTTCCGCGAGGCCAAAGACCGGCGCGTCATACAACTTGACCAGAGGCGTTGGGACTACAAAAATCAGGTTCTCGAAAACAAGCACCTCGCGCCCTGGGTGACGTTCTTGTGCATCAAGGCGCTCGAAGTGCTGGTGCAGGCCCGCCCCAAAGCCTTGATGCGCACGTATTTGCATCCTGACCGCGTGGCGCGTGCGGGCATGCAGTGGTACAGACGCATCGGCCGCCGCGTGTGGCTCAATGAGGTTTGGTGGTTCTTGTTTCGCGACCGTTTCGTCAAACGCGGGCCCACGCTCGAGGCTTTCTGGGGCGCACCGCAAGACGCCGCGCAGGAGGCGTTGAAGGTGGTGCGGGTAGAAAGTAAAGCGGCGTAGCCGGTGTGCTTACCCGCGCGCGTGCGCCCTTGAGCTTTGCGGCCGCCTCGCCTAAGTCTCAGAGCATGACCCCAATCGTCTCGATCAAGAATCTGTCGAAGACCTATGCCTCAGGCTTCGATGCGCTCAAAAATATCAACATCGACATCGCACGCGGCGAAATCTTCGCGCTGCTCGGGCCAAATGGCGCGGGCAAGACCACGCTGATCAACATCGTCTGCGGCATCGCCAACCGCACCTCGGGCGACATTCAAGTCGATGGCCGCGATATTGTCCGCGACTACCGGATCGTGCGCGCCATGATCGGGCTGGTGCCCCAGGAACTTTCAACAGATATGTTCGAGACGGTTTTCAATACCGTCAGTTTCAGCCGCGGGCTGTTTGGCAAGCCGCGCAATCCGCAGATAATCGAGAAGGTCCTGCGCGATCTCTCGCTGTGGGACAAGAAGGACAACCGCATCATGACCCTGTCGGGCGGCATGAAGCGGCGCGTGTTGATTGCCAAAGCGCTGTCGCACGAACCCTCAATACTGTTTCTTGATGAGCCGACGGCGGGCGTTGATGTCGAATTGCGCAAGGATATGTGGGGCGTGGTTCGCGCCTTGCGCGCGTCCGGCGTGACCGTAATCCTGACCACGCACTACATCGAAGAAGCCGAGGAAATGGCAGACCGCGTCGGCGTGATCGCCAAGGGCGAGCTTATCCTTGTTGAAGACAAGGTTGAGCTGATGCGCAAGCTCGGCCAGAAAAAAATGGTGCTCGACCTGCAAGTCCCGCTCGACGCTGTGCCAGCTTCTCTGGCCGCGCATGGCCTTGAACGCGCCGATAGCGGCAACAAGCTGATCTTCCACTACGACACGCGCTCGGACCGCACCGGCATCACCGCGCTGCTCAACGATTTGCGCGACGCAGGCCTTGCGTTCAAGGATTTGACCACCACGCAAAGCTCGCTTGAGGATATCTTTGTCGAACTCGTCAGGAATTCGAAATGAACCTTACGTCAGTCGCCGCGATCTACAACTTTGAAATGGCGCGGGCGCGGCGCACCTTGATGCAAAGCATTTTCTCGCCGGTTCTCTCGACTGCGCTCTATTTTATTGTGTTTGGATCGGCGATCGGCAGCCGGATCACCGAGGTTGATGGCATCGCCTATGGCGCCTTCATCGTGCCCGGCCTAATCATGCTGCAAATCCTGACGCAAAGTATTTCCAACGCCTCGTTCGGCATTTACTTCCCCCGCTTCACCGGCACGATCTATGAACTATTGTCAGCTCCAATCTCGCCGTTTGAAATTGTTCTTGGATACGTCGGCGCGGCGGCAACCAAATCGCTGATTTTGGGGCTGATCATCCTCGCGACGGCGCACCTGTTCGTGCCGATCCACATTGCGCATCCGTTTTGGATGCTGGCGTTCCTGGTGCTGACCTGCGTGACGTTCAGCCTGTTTGGATTTCTGATCGGGCTGTGGGCTGACGGCTTTGAGAAGCTGCAGCTCATTCCCTTGCTCATCATCACGCCGTTGACGTTCCTTGGTGGTACTTTCTATTCGATTCAGATGCTGCCCGAGTTCTGGCAGACGGTGTCGCTGTTCAATCCTGTAGTCTATTTGATCAGCGGGTTCCGCTGGAGCTTTTTCGAAATGGCGGACGTGAGCGTGACCACCAGCTTGGCGATCACGCTGGCTCTCCTGTCGATCTGCATGGGGGCCGTGTGGGTAGTCTTCAAAACCGGATACCGGCTGAGGGCGTGACGGCAACGCCAAGCCGCCCCTCCATGCATCCGGAAGGGCGGCACGCGGCTCACAGCCGGCGCTCAGGAATTAAAACAGCAGAAATTCTGACGCCGCAATGACCGGCTTGGTGTCGAGCACCGCGAACAGAATTTTGGCCTGCGCGCCAGTGCCGTCGGCGTCGAACCAGACTGCGCCGCTCACCTGGTCATAGATCACGCGGTCTGATGCATCGAGAGCGGTAGTGCCCGCCGCAAACTCGGTGGACAAAAGCGCCCGCTCCGACAACACAGACGCCGTGTCGATCTTGATGTAATCGGCAGCGGTGAAGTCGTAGATCCGGTCAATGCCTGATGCGGCGCCTAACTGCGATTGGCGGAATTGGAAGCGGTCAACGCCGGTGCCACCAAACAGACTATCGTTGCCCGCTTGGCTTTCAATCGTGTCATTGCCGGCATAACCATAGAGGCTATCGTTGCCACCGCCACCGAGCAGGGTGTTGGTGCCATTGTTTCCGCGAATGATTTGCCTGAACTCGTTGCCGGTCAGGTTGATCGGATTGGTGCCAGCTTGGGGATTGGCGGAAAGCCCCTCGATCTCTTGGCCAGCGGCCAGCGCGAAACTGTTGGTCGCATAAACGTAGTCGTTGGTTCCTTGACCTACCGCCTCCAACGCCTGATCCCAGGCATTATCGACCAGAATGATATCGTTACCGCCGCCACCGGTCATCGTATCGGCGCCGGCGCCGCCAGTCAGCACGTTGGCCGCGGCGTTTCCAGTCAGCACGTTGTTGAAGGCATTGCCCGTGCCATTGATGGCCAGCGTTCCCGTCAACGTCAGATTTTCGAGATTGGTGCCAAGCGTGCGGGTGACGGAACTCATAACCAGATCGATTCCACCCGTATTGATGTTGGCATTTGTCTCGGTTGTCGTGTCGCTGGCGGAATCGACAACGTAGATGTCGTTGCCATCGCCGCCCGTCATCGCATCGATACCCGTTCCGCCGTTGAGCGTGTCGTTGCCGCCGCCGCCAAACAGCGTGTCGGCGCCATCGCCGCCGTTGATATAGTCGGTGTTGTCCCAGCCGTAGAGGGAGTCGGGGCCGGTATTGCCGGTCGTGGTCGTTGGAACGGCGCTAAACAACGCATCCAACAGCGTGGTGTTTGTGAAGCCGCTGCTGCGATACTGGTCGAGACCGTCTTGCAGCGACACGATGGAGATCGCCGGGCTGTAGGTCAAATTGGCGACAGGCACCGCCGCTACATAAATCACCAAGCTGTTGGCGCTTCCGCTCAGAATGTCGCCCATTGCGTCATAGGTGAAGCCGCTGCCGGTTACGTCGATGGTCAGGTCATCAAAGGTATTGATGGCAACGAAGTGCGTCGCCGTA
>JABFRT010000024.1 GCA_013141015.1 Hyphomicrobium sp.
TTCGACATCGCTCAATACGAGGTCGGAGCCGTCGGCTCTGCTACCGCGCACGTGCGTGACCTGAAGTCCGCCAGCCGGATTTGCAAAGTCATAGTCTGCAAAACGTCCGGAAAATACGGCTGTATCTTTGCCGGTTCCGCCAGAGAGCACGTCGTCGCCGCCATTGCCCTGCAACGTGTCATTGCCAGCCAGACCAAATAGGTCTTCGGCGCCAGTGCCGCCGATAAGATAATCCTGCCCGCTTAGTCCGATGATTTTTTTGACCGACTTCAGAATTGCCATGACGTGCCCCAAACACACAGGCGCCGAAGCCGCATGCCGCGTCAGCCTCCGCCTGATATGAGGCCGCGCACAAATTGTGTGGGGAAATCATGGGCTGCAATGAGCAGCTGCGGCCGCAGCGCAGCCGGCACGGCCACATGCAGCGCATGTATTCAGCAATTGATGGTCCCCAAACCCATGGTTAAGAATAAAGGGGAACCCGGCCTGATTGCAATCGGCGTCTTCATGACGCTGAACGGCATGTAATGTCACAATTTTTGGGCTGGTGGAGACCTCGTTTTCGTTCGCAGTGGCTTCGTCTGGTGTCAGGGATAGCTGCCGAAGCGCCATGCCGGTCTAACGATTGAGCGCTTCGCTATCGCGGCCGCGCTGGCGCGATGTTTGAGCACGTGACTATGATACATAATCACGTAAGCTGCTCCGCTCAGCGATCTCAAAAGGGAACAAAGAGCAAACTTAGTCTCTAAGCCAGAGGGGTCGCTGGCCAATTGAGCTGCTTGAGCATCCGTGTAACGAGGAGCAGGCCCGGCGATGCCGTTATGTCCGCAAAGATCGCGATTGCGAAGCTATCGTCGGGATTACACAACACTTTTATGGACTTGGAACCGGTCGGAAGTCGTAACGCTGGCGCAAGATGTAGCGTACTCCATCACATGGAGCGGACGATGGGAATCGAACCCACGTATGCAGCTTGGGAAGCTGCCGTTCTACCATTGAACTACGTCCGCGCTGAAAATCGTCTAACACACACCAGAACAATCGAAAAGCCGCCCTTGCGGCGCAATTGAGGACCCTTTGAGCGTGGCCGGAAAAGCAGTCCAGACCCAAACCGTGCGGCAGAAATTCGAAGATCCAGATTGGACCGCGAAGGGCGAAAAGCGCGCCATGGTTGGGCTTGACCGGCTGGTTACGCTTTGGATCAACACCGGGTCGATGTGCAACATTACCTGCCGCAACTGCTATATTGAATCGAGCCCCACCAATGACCGTCTGGCTTACCTAACAGCGGCGGAGGCGCAAGCATTCCTCGATGAGGCCAAGATGTTTGGCGCGCGCGAAATCGGCTTCACCGGTGGGGAGCCATTTCTCAACCCGGACTTCACGGAGATGCTCGGCCAGGCCTTGGCGCTTGGCTTCGATGCTCTCGTTTTGACCAACGCCATGCTGCCGATGCAGCGGCCGCAAATCAAAAAGGCGCTGATCGGATTGAACGGCCTATATGGGGACCGGCTGACGATACGCGTCAGTCTTGATCATTTCACACAGACCCTGCACGAAATCGAACGCGGTCCTGGAACTTTCGATAAGACCCTCGAAGGTCTTGATTGGCTCGCGGCCAACAAATTCCGCATAGCGATTGCCGGGCGCAGCTGTTGGCATGAGACAGAGGACGCTGCGCGGGCTGGTTATCAAACACTGATCACCTCGCACAGTTGGGGTGTTGATGCCGCCGACCCTAAACGGCTCATGCTTCTGCCGGAAATGGAGTCCGGCTATGATGGACCGGAAATCACCACGAAATGCTGGGATATTTTGAAGAAAAGCCCAAGCGACATAATGTGCGCAACGTCGCGAATGGTCGTGAAACGTCAAGGCGCGGAAGGCCCCGTCGTGCTGCCGTGCACGCTATTACCTTACGATCCGGCATTTGAAATGGGTGCGACACTGGACAGTGCCACGCGTGCGAACGGGCCAATGTTTGACCGCGGATCTGTCAAGCTCTGCCACAAGCATTGCGCCAAATTCTGCGTGTTGGGAGGCGGCAGCTGCTCTTAAAAAAGTAAAAACCCCGGACCTTGCGATCCGGGGTTCTGGTATGAAATTCAGTTGATGCCTAGCGCTTGGCCAGCAGGTCTCTGATTTCCTTCAGGTACACTTCGGTTGGCGGCGGTCCGGCTGGTGCTGCGGCGGGTGCCGGCTTCTTGACCGAGTTCATCGCCTTGACAAGCAGGAAGATGGCGAACGCCGTGATTAGGAATTTGATGACCGCATTGAGGAACAGGCCATATTTGATGGCGACGGGGTCAGTAAGTGTCGGAATGTTGACGGCGAGAGTCGAGAAGTCGACGCCTGCCATCAAATAGCCGATTGGCGGCATGATGATGTTATCAACCAGCGTGCCGACGATTGGCGCGAATGCCGCCCCCATGATCACGCCGACGGCCAAGTCGACGACGTTGCCCTTCATGGCAAAGTCTTTAAACTCTTGAATCATTCCCATAGTTGCAGTCCTTCCCAGTTGCTGTGCCAAGTCCCCGATGCTGGCGCGCTTCTTTGACGAACTCCGCCTCTGCGCCATGCGATTCGCGGCAAAACATTAGGAGATCGGCCGTGCAGCTACAATCCCGATGCCGCCAAACATCTGAAATTGCCCGCTGGTCAAAGGCCCCATCTTGCGCAAAGTTGGGCCATGAATGCGCGTTAGACGCGTCCGCAGCAGACCCCATATGGTAAACAGCGCGGCTCTAGAGGGCAGGCCAATATGATCGAACGCAAAGAGCGCAAGCCGTATTGGCGGCACACAAAATGGCAGATGCTCGCCAGCCTGTTGCCGTTCGTTGCTGTCATGATCGTGTTGCCGATGTATGCCGAGCAACTCAATCCGCACCGGTTTTTTGGATTTCCACTCGGTTATTTCCTGGCCGCGCACGGCTTTTTCTTGATCGCGGTGATTACCGTTGCCAGCTACGTCAACCGGCAAAATGCCATCGATCATTGGCATGGCGCACACGAAGATACTTGAGGACAAAGCGGCGGATGGCGTTTTCAGCGCGCTCGAGATTGGTCAACCCCAGGCTCGGCACCTACTTCAGCATATTCTCAGCGCTGTTTGCGGCGTTGTTTCTCCTGGCCCTCATTTTTGAGCAGCTGGCGATCAGCGATGGCGTGCTGCGGATGAGCCTGCTGCTTGTGCCGTTGATGCTCTATGCGGCGATCGGGTTGTCGACTGCGACGCAAGACGTGCTCGGCTTTTTTGCTGCTGGACGCCGGGTGCCGTCGGGCTACACCGGATTGTTGATGGCGATGTCGGCGACGGGTGCGACGTTTTTTGTGACCGCGGCGGGCATCTTCTTTTTCGCGGGGTTCGACGGCCTGGTGCTGATGATCGGCGGGCTATCCGGTTTCGTCGTGATGGCAATGCTGCTCGCGCCATTCTATCGCAAGTTCGGCGCCTATACCGTGCCGAGCTATTTTGGACGCCGCTTCGATAGCAAACTGTTGCGCATTGTGGCCGCCATGATTGCTGCTGTGCCGATGTTATTGGTGCTTTCCGCCGAGCTGCGCTTGGGCGCCGGGTTTGCCGCAAAACTGAGCGGTTTTGGCACCTATTTCATGACGTTCCTGCTGATCGCTGTCATTTCGATTTCGGTCGCGCCCGGCGGTAAACGCTCATTCACCTGGACCGGCGTCGCCCAATCCATCGCGATGCTGATGGCGCTCGTCATCGCTGCAACCGCAGTCGCGGTGCTCGTGACAAGCCTGCCTGTTCCGCAGTTGACGCATGGCCCACTGGTGCGCGGACTCGTGCGCAATGAAGTCAGTCAGGGCTTGCAGATATTGCGCGCCGGGCCGTTTGCCTTTGATTTGCCGGGCGAAGGATTCCAGGCGATCGTGAAGCCGTACACGCAGCCGTTTGGCGCGGCGGGTCCGCTTGGATTTGCGACCGGCGTCATCATGATCGCCTGCGGTATTGCCGCAGCGCCATGGTTGCTGCCACGCGTGGCCGCAGCGCCTGGAGTTTATGAGGCCCGCAAGTCGCTTGGATGGGCCACGGTCGTATTCGGGTTCGCATTGCTGACGGTTTCGTCGGTGGCGGTGTTCATGCGGGATTTCGTACTTGACGTGGTGATGAGCGAACGCGTCGGCCCGCTGCCGAAATGGCTGTTCGATGCGGCGGCGCAGGGCTTTGTGCAGTTTGATCAAAAGGCCGCGCGGCTGACGTTCGATGGGTTGCGGTTCGACCGTGACGGCCTGCTGTTCACGTTGCCTATAGCGGCCGGACTTCCGCAGGCATTTGTCTATCTGTTGCTCGCAGGCGGCGTTGCGGCAGCGCTCGTCACCGCCAGTGCGACGGCGATTTCGCTTGCCGCGATCCTCGGGGAAGACGTGGTGCAAGGCTTGTCGTGGGAGCCGGCGTCGAATGAAAACCGGGTCTGGATCACCCGCGTCTTCGTTGCCATTTCAGCTTGCTGCGGCGGGCTGCTGACATTGATGGCGCCGGCTGATCCGCTGCAGCTGGTGCTGTGGGCATTGTCGCTGACCGCTGCAAGCCTGTTTCCGATCATGGTTCTTTCGATTTGGTGGAAGCGTTTGACGACGCTTGGCGCATTGTCAGGGATGGTGTCTGGCTTTGGTGTTGCGGCCTTTGCGATTTTCGCCAGCGAAGCCGGGCTGTTTGGCCTGCCAAGTTTGATCGCGGGAAGTGCCGGGCTGCCGGTCGCGGCGCTTGTTGCTATTGGCATGAGCGCGTTGCGCCCCGAGACCAGCCGGCATTCATTGGAGGTGGTGCGCGATATCCGCGTGCCGGGTGGCCAGATTATCTACGACCGCGAAATGCAGCGTTTACATCTAAAAAAGCACACGCGAAGCTAGGGTCTGTCGGGTTTTGATAGAAACAACGACCGACCCTGGCTCTCTGTTTTGCCGCGCTTTCTATCGGAAAACCGGTTCCCACTTTTAAGTAAGCTCTTTAAGGCGTGTAACTTGGCGCTCGATTTCGCATCGACGCGTTGCCTCTCACAGCGCGCCGCCGCCCTGGCCGGTTTTGGGCGGGGTATCTGATTTCGGCTCGGCCTTCGGCGCCGGGTCGGATGGCGTTTCGAACTTCTGCACGCGGTCGCGGAATTTTTTGAACATCCGTTCGACGTAGTCGAGCGCCTTATCAACTTCCTCTTCGGTCGGCAGTTTGCTGATTCCGCCCGGCGGCTCTGTCTGGTAGCCGCCGTCGGGTGCGGGCTTACCAGCCGCCTGGCTTTCCTCCAGCGCCTTGATGCGGTCTTTGAGTGCCTTGTTCTCCGCTTCGATCTTGGCCTTGTCGTCACTCGCCGCCGTCTTGTCATCGACCGGCTCGCACGCCCAGGCGTCGGCTTTTCGGGTGCACAGCGCCACCGCGCCGGTCTCCGTGTCGAGCCGCATGAATCCGCCGTCAACCGGCGTCATCGCAAAGCGGCCCTTTGCTTCGGCAGCCGGATCGGCAAACGCGCCAGTGCTGCCGGCGAGCATTGCGGCTAGAGCAAAAATGGGCATTGGCAGGCTGCGCATTGTCAGGGTCTCCAAGAATCATGTCTGCGGTCACGTCCGCGCCGGACAGGCAGAAGCGGCACCATGTTAACGTGCGACTGTGGCAAGCGGATGCGGCAATCACGCCAGCCGCCCGCTTCGCACCCCGGAAACGAATCACTTGGCCGACTTGGTTCGGCCGCATGCCATTGGCACCTCGGTTCTGGCTGCGCAATGTATTGATAATAAACAATAAAAACAGTTCCTTTGGAGGCTTAACTCTACGTTTACTGGCGGCTGAGAATGTCGGTGCAGGGCTTCAACACGTACCGCGTCCGGCTTGATCTGCATTCGCTGCGCGCGGTTCTGGACCTCAATTTCCGTCCAATCCGTCATGTCACCGGGGCAATCGGCCATGCGCGCGGCGGCACGACCGAGGGAATTGAAATGGCGAGCACAGAATTCAGTCAGCAGATTCGCCAGGGGGTGGAAGCCCTGCGCGCCGATGAGGCGCAAGAACCGGCGCTTGGCTGCCGCGCCGGAGACCTCAAAGGTCTGCTGAACGCGATCGTCGATCAGATTTCGGAGGCTGACCGCCGCCACTCCGATACGCTGCAGCAGCTGCAAGACCGCATGGCTGCTATTGGCCGGGAAGCTAAAGCCATCAAGCCGCGCGTGCCGGACAACTTCGCTGGCGCCTTCGAGCGCATCGAGGCGGGCATGGCGGAACTCGCGTCGCGTATCGCAGAAGCCAGCGAGCAAGGTACGGCCGCTTTTGACCGCAGTGCCATGCCCGCTGCAAGTACCGCCTTCGATAGCCATGAAGCGTCTCAGTACCACGCTTCCGCCGTGCCGGCTCAGCCGGCTGTCGCTTCACCCGCACCCGCACCCGCAAGCGCCTATTCGGCAGGACATTTGAGTGGCGAGCCGCCCGCAGCCTTGCGCTCGGCGTCCGACTCCGCCTCAGCCGCCACTCGCCGCCGCAACGAAGAAGTAAGCCGCGCACAGGCCGGCATCGACACATTCGACGTGATTGAATCGAGCCTTCCCGGTTCGGGCAGCGACCCTTGGGATCGTGATGCTGCCGAAGCACTGACAGGCTTGTATGAGTCGGGCGCCACCGGGTTCCCGTCACACGCCGCGATCACCGGGCAACTGCATGCAGACACACACGCTGCAACACCGTCTTTTGCGGCTATGCCAATGCAGGCCGCCGTTCCAGGTGTCGATCATCTCTGGCTTGAGCAGCGCTTTGCCGAGGTCTCCAAGCGCATCGACGAGTCGATCAACGAGATCCGGCCCGATCAGGGGTTCTTCGCTATCGGCCAGCGCGTCGATCAGCTGGAGCAGCATTTCAGCAGTCTTTTCGACGGTGTCGCGACGCGCGGCGATGTTGAAGGCGTGCGCCTAATTGAGGCCCATGTCAGCGAACTGGCTGGTCACTTGGAGAACGCCCATCAGCAGCTGATGCGTCTTGATGTGATCGAAGATCACTTGGCTGGAATCGCGGGTAAGCTTGAAGACGTACACCGTGCGGCGATGTTCGAACCGAACGAACCGGCTGCAGCGATGTCTGTCATGCCGGAAATCGATCTGCAGTCGGTTGCCCGCACTGCGGCCGAAGCTGCAGCCCAGCAGTTCGCAAAGCTCCAACCGCAATTGATAGTGCCGCAGAACGACGGCAGTGAGCTGCGCGACATGCTGCGCGGCTTCATCAGCGAGTCCCGTCAGGGTGAAGAAAATACCTCGGCGCTGCTGGATACGCTGCAACAGGCCATGATCCGCTTGCTTGATCGCGTCGATGCGATGGAGTTCAACGCCATTCAAAGCGCCCATGCGCAAGCACAGGCTCAGCCGGCTCCGCAGGAATATGTGCGCGAACAGGTGCGCTTCGGTGTCGATCAGAACGTCCGTCATGGCGGACACATTGAAAGCGAACCCGTTGCCGCTCTCGATGCCGCTGTTGCCGCCGTTGCATCCGCCAAGACCATGTCGTCGCCGTTCGCGCAGGCATCGGGCGGGCCTGATGGGTCTGGGCCAATGCTGTCGCAGCCAACCGCACCGGCCGAGCCAGCACAGCATCGGTCGCCTGAAAAATTGCGCCAGGATTTCATTGCCGAAGCGCGCCGCGCCAAGATGCGCCTCGCTGCGGAGGGAGAAAATGACCTCGGCGAAGTGACGCTTGAGCGCCCGGATATGCGCGCGGATGCACGCACCGAACCGTCGATGACGGCGGACGCACCCAAGGGCCCGGTATCGAACGCACGCCCTGCAGTAAAAGCTGCATCGGGAAGTGCTGGGAAGTCGGCCGTCGGTCCAGCCATCACGCCGCGCCTCAAAGTGTTAGCGCTCGGCGCCGTATTGGCCTTGGTCGGCGCTTGGTACACCATGCAGATCGGCCGCGGCCCGGCGAGGCCTATTGCGGCAACAGGTGCACCGGCAAAGGTCAAGGCTCCGGGAACATCTTCGTCGCTCGAGCCGGCGTCGAGCAAGGCCGCAACTAAGGAAGCAAAATCGGACATTCCACAGGCGCCGGCCGAAGAACCCGCTCCGGCTGATGCTGCCATTACTCCACCAGACGATGGCTCCAAGCCGATGAACGTGCAGCCGGGCACGCGCGGCGAGATCGTGACCGACGAAATTACTGTCGGATCGACGACCGTCCCGCTTTACGGCATTGCCGTTGACAGTGAAAAGCCGATGACCGCCGCGGAACTGACCCGCGCCAAGCGTCAGCAGGCGATGGCAGCCGTTTCTGGTCAGCTCGGTCAGGCAGCCTTCGACAATCCGGCAGCTGTTGCAACGCCGGCTGCTCTCATTCCCGAGTCCAATTCTGAGGCGCCTGGCCCATCAGCTGCTGAAACCGGCCAAACCAATGTCGCCAAGAGCGCAATGGGTCAATCTTCAGCACTCGATCTGCCGCCGGCGACCGTTGGTCCGCTGTCGCTGCGCATGGCCGCCGCAACCGGCGATCCGTCGGCAGAATTCGAAGTTGGCGCGCGTCTCGCTGAAGGCAAAGGCACCGATCAGAGCTTCAAGGATGCCGCCAAATGGTATCAGCGCTCGGCGTCCAAAGGTTTTGCCCAGGCGCAATACCGGCTTGGCACGCTTTATGAGCGCGGTCTTGGTGTGAAGGCCGATCCAGCCCGCGCTGAAGACTGGTACAAACGCGCGGCTGAGCAGGGCAACATCAAGGCTATGCACAATTTGGCCGTGATGAGTGCCAACCAAACAAAGGGTTCACCTGATTATGCAACCGCTGCGACGTGGTTCGAGAAAGCCGCAGAACATGGTCTTTCCGACAGCCAGTTCAATCTTGCCGTGTTGCATGAAAACGGTCTCGGCATCGATCAGGATTTGACGTCGGCCTATAAGTGGCTGTCGCTTGCGGCCAAGGGGGGGGACAAGGAAGCTGTGCGCCGCCGCGATATCCTGAAGGGCAAGCTGACGGCCGAACAGCTGGCAAAAGCCGAAAGCATGATTGGCATGTGGAAAGTGAAGCGCGGCGATCTGGAAGTCAATGACGCCCGCAAGGCTGGTGAAGCATGGAAGCAAAACCCGTCCAACGGCGTCAACGGTTAAGCGCCGCGAGCCGGGCGGTTCCTTTGTGTGACACGATTTGTGGCGAGGCACCTGGTGCCTCGCCCTTCGCATTGTTAGCTTGGCCGATGCGTATGGGCCTGTAACCGGCTTGAACTTCAGGACCTTTTCCCGGCTTACAACCTTTTCCTGACTTGTGATCGCCGCCGGATTGGTGTCCGATAGGGATGAGATCCATGCTTTTGAGCCGGAACGCTAACAGCGGACGCCGTGATGCACGTCTATTTGCCGATCGCTGAAATGCCAGTCAATGTGCTGGTGTTCCTCGGCCTCGGTGCAGCGGTTGGATTCCTATCCGGCTTGTTCGGCGTTGGCGGTGGATTTCTGCTGACGCCTCTGTTGATATTTCTCGGTATTCCGCCAGCCGTGGCCGTCGGTACGGGCGCGGCGCATATCGTGGCGTCCTCAGTGTCGGGTGCGTTCACCCAATATCAGCGCAATAACGTCGACTTCAAAATGGGCGTGGTGATGATGGCGGGCGGGCTGGCCGGCACCTTGATTGGTGTCGAAGTCGTGCGCCTGCTGCGCAAAGCCGGTCAATTCGATCTTGCGCTCTACCTGATCTACGTGACGTTCCTCGGCGTCATTGGATCGCTGATGATGATCGAGAGCCTCAACGCCTGGCGCAAGATCAAGGCTGGCTCGGCCGGCCGGACGCGCAAAAGCGGGCAGCATAGCTGGGTCGATGGATTGCCGCTGAAAATGCGCTTTCATCGCTCGAAACTTTATATCAGCGCCGTCCCGCCAGCTGTGATCGGCATGTTCATCGGCTTCTTGGCGGCGATTATGGGCATCGGCGGCGGCTTTGTCATGATCCCGGCGATGATCTATCTGCTACGCATGCCGGCTTCCGTGGTTGTTGGAACGTCGCTGTTCCAAATCGTCTTCGTTGCGGCCTTTGCGGTGCTGCTGCACGCCGTGCAGAACCGTACGGTCGATATCGTGTTGGCTTTGTTACTGATTAGCGGCGGGGTGCTTGGCGCCCAATTCGGCGCTTTGTCGGGCGAGAAGCTGCGTGGCGAGCAGATGCGCATTCTTCTGGCAGGGCTGGTGCTCATCGTTGCCGTGCGCATGGCGGTCGATCTTGTGGTGACGCCTGAGGAACTGTTCTCTTTCAGCGGCGTGCAGGGGGGGCGGTGATGCGCAACCTGCGAAATGCCGCCATTGCTGCGTTTGCCGTTCTGCTGACCTGTCTCATTCAGCCGGTGTTGAGTGCTCCCGCCGACTTGCCGCGCGAAACTGTTGAAGCCGACGTCTCGACCCGCAGCGTCTCTATCACGTCGGGCTTTACCGGCATGGAGATCATCATTTTCGGAACGGTTGAAAACAGCCGCCAGCCGAGCGCGGAAGCCGGCACTTATGACGTTGTGGTCGTGGTCGAAGGAACGACCGCGCCGGCCGTTGTGCGCAAGAAGGCCCGGGTCGGCGGGCTGTGGATCAACAGCCAGTCGATGCGCTTTGCATCGTTTCCGGCTTACTACGCGATTGCTTCGACACGGCCAATTGACGAGATCGCTGACGCGGACTTACTCACCAAAAATGAAATCGGCTTCAAGCATATCAATATGAAGCCAGCCGGCCGTGCCTCAATCGGCTTCAGTGAAACCGCAGATGCTCAAGACTTCCGTCTGGCCGTTCTGCGCTTGAAGCAACGCGATGGCCTGTATGTGAAGTCTGACTATGGCGTCGGCTTTATCGGCCGGAGCCTGTTCCGCTCGACCATCACGCTGCCGCCGAATGTTCCGGTCGGGCCACTGACGGCGCGCGTCTATCTGCTGCGCGATGGTCAACTGCTGAGCAGCTACACCAGCAAGGTGACGATGGAACGCGCAGGCGTTGAAAGATTTCTGCATGACGCGGCGTTTGAGCGGCCGCTGCTCTATGGCATCGCCATGATTGTGCTGGCAGCGCTCGCAGGGCTCAGTGCAGCGTTCGCCTTCAGCCGCATCTCCGCTTAACGGCGGTTGCGTTTTCAATCCTCGCGCAGAAGGCGGGTGGCGACAGGATAGAGGCCCTCCTGTCCGAGCATCCACACAGCCATGCCGTCGCAGCCAAACAGCGGCTCGAAGGCCGTGTCGAGAATATTCAGCCCGCCCGCGAATGCACCGAAAGCCGGCATCACCAAGCGAAGGCCGTTGCCGACGAAGCACGGACGGCGCAACGAGGTGCCATGGACCACGAGACGCGCCGCAGGATGCAAATGACCGGCAATTTCGTGGGTGACCGCACCGATGCTAGGCTCGTGGCAAAGCCGGATGCCCTCAACACTAAGGGATGGCAAAACCGTGCCGCCGAGGATGGGCGCAATCATTGGATCATGATTGCCGGTGACCCAGATCCATTCGCGGTCGTCCTGCAGAATGCGCAACGTGGCGAGGTCTGCGCCGTCAATGCGCTCCGCTGCCCGGGCGTCGTGCAGGCTGTCTCCAAGAGCGATCACGGTTGCAGCGTCGTAGGTGTCGATCACGTCGGCAAGTTTGCGCAGCGTTTCGCGCGTGTCGTAAGGTGGCAGCATCTGGCCGCGCGCGGCAAAGTGCGAACCTTTTTCCAAATGCAAGTCAGAAACGATCAGCGCCTTTTCGGCTGGCCAATATAAGGCGCCGGACATGTGGGCGCGAAACGCCTTGCCACAGATCGACACCGGCTGATCGCGGGCGTCATTGAGGTTGAAGCGTTCAGGTCTGAGGCTGCTCATTGGTGTCCCTCGCGTACCGTCATGGTGGCACTATGCGCCTGACGCTTCACGGATCAAAATATCTGCCGCGTCCCGCAGAATCGAATCTTGTGCCTGCCCATAGACCTTTTCTCGGCCGATTTCCAAAAGCACCGGCACGCTCAACGGCGAAACGCACGTCAACGGTTGATGCCTGATTCGCCCACGGATGCGGGCGAGAAACTCTCCAAGGCGGGCGATGTCGAGCATACCGGTTGCCGCATCGGCCCAAGCGGCTTCGAGTAAAAGGTGGCCGGGGTCGTGGCGGCGCAGCACGTCGTAGATCAGATCCGTAGACATCGTCACCTGCCGACCGGACTTGACCTTGCCAGGATGGCGGCGCTCGATCAGCCCGGCAATGACCGCTGCGTGGCGGAACGTGCGTTTCATCAAGCTGCTCTCGGCCAGCCACGCATCAAGATCGTCGCCCAGCATATCCTGTTCGAATAGTTGGCCAAGGTTGACGCGATCCGCTGCGATGGCGGCTTGGATGTCGCCCCGGCACCAAATCGACAGTGCATAGTCGTTGGCGACAAAACCAAGGGGTTCCAATCCGGCGCGGTCCATGCGCCGTGTCAGAAGCATGGCCAGCGTCTGGTGGGCCAGCCGCCCCTCGAAGGGATAGACAACCATGAAGTGCCGGCCCTGGCGCGGGAAGGATTCAATCAATACGTCGCTGGCACCTGGCAGAATAGATTGCTGGCCTTGCAGTTCAAGCCAGCCCGCAACTTCGTCCGGAAGAGCGCTCCACGAGGAAGGGTCTGACAGCATCAAGCGCACGCGTTCAGCCAAATGCGTCGACATAGGAAAGCGCCCGCCGCCGTAGCTCGGAATCATCGGATCGCTGGCGGTGGCGCGTGACACATAGACTTCGGTTTCGCGCAGGCCTTCAAAGCGCAGCACTTCACCGGCAAACACAAACGTGGCCCGCGGCGGCATCTGTTCGACAAACGATTCATCGACCTCGCCAAGCACGCGCCCGCCCTGCAGCGCGCTGATCTTTGCGCCGCGTTTGCCGGAGATCAGCCGGACTTTCAGCATCGGCGTATCGACGATGGTGCCGGCGTTGAGGCGGTACTGTTGGGCAACTTTCGCGTTTGAGATGCGCAATCGCCCATCGATATCGGGCCGCAGTTTCGCGAACCGCTCGTAGGCGCGCAGTGCGTATCCGCCGGTTGAAACAAAATCAATCGTCCGGTCGAACAGTGTGCGGGTTAGTCCAGCATACGGCAAAGCCGCGCGCACTTCTGCGAATAGGTCATTGGGATGAAACGGCGCGTGGCACGCCATGCCGAGAATGTGCTGGGCCAGCACGTCGAGCGCGCCGGTGCGCGACAGCATCGCGTCCTGCGCGCCAGCTTCCGCCGCCTGCAACGCTGCACGGCATTCGAGCACTTCGAAGCGGTTGCCCGGCACCAGCAGCGCACGCGAAGGCTCGTCCAGCCGGTGGTTGGCGCGGCCAATGCGTTGCAAAAGACGGCTCGCGCCTTTGGGTGCGCCGATATGGATGACGAGATCAATGTCACCCCAGTCGATTCCGAGATCGAGTGTGGACGTTGCAACCACTGCGCGCAAGGTGCCGGCGGCCATCGCCGCTTCGACCTTTTTTCGCTGGGCCGCATCAAGCGATCCGTGATGCAGGCCGATTGGCAGGTTATCGTCATTGCCGCGCCAGAGTTCCTGGAACACGTATTCGGCTTGCATGCGCGTGTTGACGAAAATCAGCGCGAGGCGGCTTGACCGGATCGCATCGTAGACTTCGCGCATGGCGTAACGCGCGGTATGTCCCGACCAAGGAATATCCGCTGCCGCGTTGAGGATTTTGATGTCGGGCTTGGCGCCGCCTTCGACGGTGATCAGATCTGCAAGTTCGAGCTGCGTTTCGGGCATCGTTTGCGCGGCGAGATAGGCGCGCAGTTCCGTCGGGCGGGCAACGGTCGCGGATAAACCGATGGTCATCACGTCCGGCGCGAACTGCCGCAACCGCGCAATTCCGAGCGCTAAAAGATCGCCACGCTTGGACGCCGCCAGCGCGTGTAACTCATCGAGAATGATGGTGTCGAGATCGGCGAACAGATAGTAGGCGTCTGGGTGGCTGATAAGCAGAGCGACTTGCTCTGGCGTTGTCAGCAGAATGTGCGGCGGGTGAGAGCGTTGCCGGGCTTTCTTGGCAACAGTCGTGTCGCCGGTGCGCGTCTCGGTGCGGATCTTGAGGCCCATCTCGGCAATCGGCGTTTCAAGATTGCGGGCGACATCGGCCGCCAGCGCCTTCAACGGCGAGATATAGAGCACGCGAAGCCCTGCACCCTTCTTCGCGCGCTTGGCGGCGGAAAGCGCGACGAGGCTTGGGAGAAACCCGGCCAATGTTTTGCCAGCGCCCGTCGGTGCGATCAGTAGCGTTGAGCGCCGGGTTAGTGCCGTGTCCAAAAGGGCCAGCTGATGCGGGCGCGGTTGCCAGCCTCGGCGCGCAAACCAATCCGCGAAGACCTGCGGCAAGCGGGCTGGCGAATGTGCCGCTGCTTCGGCGCCGTTCGGTTTTGCTTCGATTCGCCGTCGTGCTGCCATGAAGCCTTGTACGCTGATACCTGCTCATTGGCTCGCTTTGCAGCCCGGGAGTGTGGTAAGCGATGATCTGCTGCGGTGCAAATGCCGGGTCGAGATACGGAGACAGAAAGCATGAACGTGCGGGACTTTCTCGGCGGATCGCCGCTTGGCGTCATTCTGCGTCTCGCCATTCTGTCGGTGTTCGCTGGCGTCCTGCTGTCGGTGTTTGGTATAACGCCGCGCAACTTCTTTTATGTGCTCGATCAGTTTGCACGCCATGTTTACGACCTGGGCTTTGGTGCCGTCACGTGGCTGTTTGAATACATGGTGCTGGGCGCCATGCTGGTCGTGCCGCTGTGGTTGATCGCGCGGTTGCTGAAAGCGCGGCCTAGCAATGAAAGTTAAGCAGCGGAAATTGAGGCACGGTTAGACGAGCGGCTTGCTCGCCCATTCGCCGGCCTTACGGCCTCGAATTGCAGCCAGTCCGCCAGTGCCAGCGGCGCGCGCATCATGTGCAAGCCGCGCCTTGATGCGGCCGATCAAACCCGGTCCTTCGTAGATCAAACCAGTGTAAAGCTGCAGTAGCGTTGCGCCGGCTTCGATTTTGGAGAGCGCCGTATCGGGGCTGTCAATGCCACCGATGCCGATAATAGGGATGTTGCCGCCGGTCGCTTGATAGATGCGGGCGAGCATGGCGGTTGACCGGTTGAACGCCGGACGGCCCGACAACCCGCCTGATTCTCCGGCCCGGCTATCGGTCAAGCCCGCGCGAGACAACGTGGTGTTGGAAACAGCAATACCATCGACCGCGTGGGCGGCAAGGCGCGCGGTGATCGCCGGAATATCCTCTTCGGCAATGTCAGGCGCGATTTTGACAATGACCGGCCGGCGCGGACCGCCTTTGGTTTCTTGCGCGGCACGCGCTCTCATCACGCGCGTCAGCAACTCGTCGAGCGCTTCAGGGGCTTGCAGGTCGCGCAAGCCCGGTGTGTTGGGCGACGAGATGTTGACGGTGAAATAGCTGGCCAAGTGATGGAACGTTTCGATGCCCTTGACGTAGTCGGCGCTGCGGTCGGCCGCATCTTTGTTGGCGCCGATGTTGACGCCGACGATGCCGCCGTTGGCGCGGCGCGCTTCGAGCCGGGTAAGCGCTGCCGCGTGTCCACCGTTGTTGAAGCCGAGGCGGTTGATCAAGCCGTTGTCGGCAGTCAAGCGGAATATGCGCGGCTTCGGATTTCCAGACTGCGGCTTTGGCGTTACGGTGCCGATTTCGGCAAAACCACAACCGAGCCCTAGGATCGCATCCGGCACGCGCGCGTCTTTGTCATATCCAGCCGCAATGCCAACGGGGTTGGGGAACGCCAGGCCAAACACGTTTTGCGCGAGAATCGGGTCATCGCCTCCGGCCCCGCGCGGATAGACGCCGCATTCGAGCGCCTTGAGGGTCGCTTCATGGGCGGCCTCTGGCTCGAGTGCAAACAATGCGGTGCGGGCAAGCGGATAAAGCGCTGAAAGCATCACAACCGATCCTCGATGAGTTGGGTAACATCGCACTGAGGCAGGCCATCGGCGCCAAGTGGCAGCGGCCGTTGCCATAGCGCAAGGTGGGGCGGGAGTGATCCGTAGTAGTGGGGGAAGAGTTCGCCGCCGCGCGACGTTTCCCATTTGAGGTGCGGGCTGAGACTGGCGCTGTCGAAGGCGACGAGCAAGAGATCGGCTTGATTGCGAAAATACTTGCAAAGCGTACCGGTGATCTGCGCCGCCGCCGACAGATGAATGAAGCCGTCACGCTGATCGTCAGCTGAGCCTGTGAATGCGCTGGAGGCTTGAGCGTTGCTCCAAAGCCGCGCGGGAACAATCTTGTAAACTCTGGAGGTGTCTACTTTTGCGGCATTGTCCGCCATTTATGCAAACCCTGATTTTGCCGGCGAATGGCCGAGTCAAGTTTTGTAGGTCAAGATAGAGTCGATTTATTTGTTTTTGGACGTTGGTCCCACTTGATCGCACGTCGGAAAGGCATGTTAGGACTTAGTCTGAAGTCTAGCAGAAGCTGGTAGCGGCTCCCGGCCAGCAAGGCAAGCCGGAGAAGAGGCGCTGCTCATGAGGCAGCGGCCTGGCTACCGTTTCGACGCTTAGAATCTGGAAAGTTGTTGTTCGTGCTTACCACCGCGGCTCTCAAACTATCGGAACTGCTTTCTGGCCCCTATCTGTTGAACGTCCCTGTGTATCAGAGGCCGTATTCGTGGGGTGACAACCAGGTTCAGCAGTTGCTTGACGATCTGATCGAAGCGGCTGGCCTTGGCACCGAAACGGAGACGGACGGAAGCTACTTTCTCGGCACCATTCTGTTGATGGACGCGCCCGGCACACTGACATTGCGGTTGACGCCGAAAATGTCGCCGCGCGAGTTCGATGTTGTCGATGGTCAGCAGCGTCTTGTGACGCTGATCACCTTGTTCTGCGTGTTGCGCGATCTTGATGCCAAGAAGTCTATAGCCAAGCGCGTGCAGGGAATGGTCCACGCCCAGCAGGGCAGCCGCTTTTTCCGCACAGAGCGGTTCCGGATGCATCTCTCCAGCCGCGACCGCGCACTGTTCGAGCAGCACGTTTTGCAGGACGCGAGTACGGCACTGAAACCGGAGACCCCGTTTCTGTCGCCGTCGGAGCGCAGCATGCTGGCCATGCGCGACCTGCTGGTCTCAGAACTCAAAGGCATGTCTGATGACGTGCGGGCGCGGCTGTTCGATTTCATCTCCGAAAACTGCGAAGTCGTGGTCATCGTCAGTCACGATATCGACCGTGCACACAGGACGTTTGTGGTGTTGAATGAGCGCGGCAAGCAGTTGCAGCGCGATGACATTCTGAAAGCCGATATCTTGAGCCGTGTATCAGGAACCGACATCAACTGGATCGCCCGGACGTGGGACGAAATGGGCGCGGAACTTGGCAAGGAATTCGAAATCTTCTTCTCGCACATCCGCAAGATCTATGGCTATGACAACCGCCAGGTCGTGTCGGGTGTGCGGTCCGTTGTGTCCGATGTCGGCGGCGCGGTGCCTTTCATTAATGACGTATTCGTACCCCTAGCCCGCACCTATCAAACGATACGCAACGCCAGCGCTCCCGGGCTTCCCCCCGATATCGTGCGGCGCCTGCAATATCTCAACCGGCTGGCCGATGGCGATTGGGCGCCCGCAGCCATGCTCGCGCTTAAGGATTGGCAGAACGATCCCGAGCGGGCCGCAATGTTGATCGGTGAAATCGACCGCATGGCCCATCTGATGCGGTTGCTGTGCGCGGGAACCGGCAAGCGCGTGCGCCGCTTCAGCGACATTGTCGATGCAATCCGCTCCGGTGCGCCAATCGACGAAACGCACCCAGCGTTCCAGCTGACCCGGGAAGAGACTCGCAGCATCGTGTTCCATCTTAAGGATCTGCACAAGCGCGGTCCGAAAATCTGTAAGCTTTTGCTGATGCGTCTTGGCGACAGCTTAGGTGGCAAGTTTATCGATCTAGATCCCGAACTCTATACGATAGAGCACATCCTGCCGCAGCGACCACCGGCAACGAGCGAATGGCGCAAGCTGTTTCCAACGGCTGAAGATCGCAGTCAGTGTATGGAAAGCCTCGGCAACTTGGTGCTCATTTCCCAGGACCAGAACGACAAGGCGCGCAACGCGGCGTTTGAAGCCAAGAAGGCAATCTACGCCGATGCCTCGCCTTCAATCCCGCTGTTGCCGATTACGTCGGATGTGTTGGGCGTGGCGCGCTGGGGCCGGGAAGACATCGAAGCGCGCGAACATAAACTTCTGACTATGATCGCCAACTTGTGGCGGATCGATATTCCGCTGGCCAAGGGCAGCCCGCGCGCAAACGAGCCGGCACCGGCAGCGGACTCAGCTGGCGAAGACGACGCCGAAAGGCCCCGACCGCGCGCTTCCCGCGCGTGATCTAAAGTGACCGCGCGCTTCCCGCGCGTGATCTAAAGTGACCGCGCGCTTCCCGCGCGTGATCTAAAGTGACCGCGCGCTTCCCGCGCGAGTTCCATTTTAGTTTGCGTCAAGCGGCAGAAAGCTGGCCTGTCCGGGCTTTAGCGATCAGCGCGCGCGTTTCGGGAATGCCGTACAGCGCGACGAATGTGCCAAGGCGGGGGCCGCGCTCAAGACCAAGCAGCACTTCGTAGATCGCCTGGAACCAATCGAGTTTGACGCCTGGGCCGCCTTGCGGGCTGGTCTTGGTCAGATCCTGGTAGCGCGGGACGGCGCGGCCAACGTCAAGGATCGCGTTCTGAATGACATCGGCGGTCGCGCCGGCGGGCAGGCCGGACAACGCCGCATCCAGCGCTTCCAGAGCTGATTGTTCGACCTCATCGGGCGCGCGGTACTTCTTGGTCGGGCGCACGAAATCATTGAAGTAGCGGATGGCGTAGTCCGACAGCCGGTCGAGGATCGGATTGTCCTGCGGCGTCGCGCCTGGGCTGTAGCGGCCAACGAAGCCCCACAGAACATCCTTGTTCTCGGCGTTGGATACCGAGACGAGGTTGAGCAGCAAGCCAAACGAGATCGGCAGCTCTGCCTTCGGCGGATGGCCGCTGTGAATGTGCCAGACCGGATTGTCGAGCTGCTGCTTGGCGTCCTGCTTCGGAAACGCCGTCAGGAATTGCAGGTATTCATCAACTGCGCGCGGGATCACATCGAAGTGCAACTTCTTGGCGCTGCGCGGCTTCTGGAACATGTAGAGCGCAAGGCTCTCGGGCGATGCGTAGGTCAGCCACTGGTCGATTGTGATGCCGTTGCCCTTCGACTTGGAAATCTTCTGGCCTTGCTCATCGAGGAACAGCTCGTAGACGTAGTGCTGCGGCGCGACACCATCGAGGATCTCGCAAATCTTGTCGTAAATCACCGCGTTCGTCTGGTGGTCCTTGCCGAACATTTCAAAGTCGATGCCAAGCGCGGCCCACCGCATGCCGAAGTCCGGCTTCCATTGCAGCTTCACGCGGCCGCCGGTGACGGGCAGCGTGACTTCGCTACCGTCTTCATCGTTGAAGGTGATCGTGCCGGCCTTGGCGTCGACCTTTTTCATCGGCACGTAGAGCACGCGGCCAGAGGTTGGTGAGACCGGCAGGAACGGGCTGTAGGTTGCTTGGCGTTCGGCCCCAAGTGTCGGCAGCATCACATCCATGATCTGATCGTAGCGGGCGGCGGCGCGCAGCAGCACGTCGTCGAATTTTCCGGCCTTGTAGTAGTCGGTGGCGCTGGCGAATTCGTAGTCGAAGCCGAAGGTATCAAGGAAGCGGCGCAGCATGGCGTTGTTGTGGTCGCCGAAGCTCTTATAGCCGCCGCCGAAGGGATTGGGCACGACGGTCAGCGGCTTATGCAGATGCGGCTCAAGGAACGCCTTGTCCGGCACATTGTCCGGAATCTTGCGCATGCCGTCCATGTCGTCTGAGAAGCAGATCAGCCGCGTCTTGCGCTTTCCGCCGGTCAAAACTTCAAACGCATGGCGGACCATCGTGGTGCGCGCGACCTCGCCGAACGTGCCGATGTGCGGCAGGCCTGACGGGCCGTAGCCGGTTTCAAAGATCACGGTCTTGTCGTTGCCGCCGGGCAGCTTGTCCAAACGCTGGATCAGGCGGCGGGCTTCCTCAAACGGCCAGGCTTTGGCATCTTGGATGGCCTTCGCGTCGGAAACGGCGGAGAGTGCGGACAGTTCGGCGGCAGCGGACGTCATTGGCTGAAAATCTTCTCAAGTTTGAGTGGAAGCGTGGCGGTTCTTGTGCAAGGCGCGCGCACCGTAGGGTTGGGGCGCTGCGCCGTCAACTTCAGGCGCATTTTATGAAACCGGCGACTGCGGCAGCAGCATCCACGAGATTGCCCTTGCGGGTAAAGCCGGAGGCACCGCGCGGCCCGAAATCGTGATCGCCATCGCCGATCCAGTGCAGCTGTATGGCGGGCGCAAGTTTCAGCGCCTCAACCTCATCGCGCCGCCCGAACGGATCGCGCGTGCCTTGCACGATTAGCGCCGGGCAGGACAGGTCTTCGAGATGTGCGGTGCGCAGTTTCAATGGTTGCGCTGGGGCATGAAACGGATAGCCGAGACAGACGAGGCCCGAAATTGCGCCGGCTTTGAATTGCTCATCGGCAATCAGGCTGGCAACGCGTCCGCCGAGCGACTTGCCGCCGATATACAGCTTCTGTCTCTCAGGCACGCGCGCGCGGACGGACGCGATCATGTCCGCGTATTCAATGGTCAGCTTTTCGGCTTTGGGTGGCGGGCGCTTTGGGCCGCCATCGCGCCGCGCCGCCATGTAGGCGAATTCAAAGCGCGTAACCGCGATACCCTGGTCCCCAATATGTGCGGCAATCGCCTCTAAAAATGGCGAAGTTATCCCCGCCCCCGCGCCGTGTGCGATGATCAGCCGGTGGTCAGCGTTTTCGGGGCCGTTTTCAAGAATGTGGGTCATGGACTTGAGGGTAGTAGCGCATTCCGGGGCCAAAGGAAGTGGCGGACCCAACAAACAAAGGAAATGGTGGTTTGGCTAATTTCTTCAACCTGCCGGTGTGGAAGGCGATGTCCGGCACGCGCGCCATGATTTGCGATAAATGGCTTTTGGTCAGGATGGTAGATGGGCTTTTTCATCCAATTTGTGAAGACCTGGCTGGCCCGCAAAGCCGCAAGCCTGATTTTCGCCTGAGATGAGCGTATGATCGGATCTGATTTGGCATAACGACGCGACCGGTGAAGGGACCTATGGGGCTGAGGCGCTGGCTAACGACGATGACCTGCTTAACGGCTGCCGGCATTGCGCTGGAACGGCCGCAGGTTGTCGCGCGGTTGACGCCGGCTTTTGTGGCGCCGCTGCATGCCGAGCAACAGGCTACGGCGGAGGGCGAAGAGGGGCTACCCGCTTACGTGCCGGGTGGCCAAGGTCTCAGCTTCAAGTCTGACGGCAAAACCGACGACAGCCGCAACGACGCGGACGGGTCTGAGATGTCGCCCCCTGCCGCGGGCGCGGAGCCGGTGGCCGCAAACCCAACGGCCGCCCCGGCTGATCTTCCCGAACAGGCTGCACCACCGTCAGCCCCTGCGGCAGCGGCGATTGCACCGGTGATCATCGACAACAGCCAACAATCAGCGCCGCAGCGCACGGCAACCGTAACCATCGAACCCGATCCGACGGCGCGCTCGACAGATGGTCCGCCTGCGCCGCCGCTTATTCCGGCCAAACANCTGTTCGGCGCCGCCAAGGCCCCGGCACCGCTCGCCGCACGGGCCATCGGCACCTATGCACGCGGATGCTTGGCCGGCGCCGTCGCACTACCCGTCGATGGACCAGCGTGGCAAGCCATGCGCCTGTCGCGCAACCGCAATTGGGGGCATCCCAATCTCGTCAAGCTGGTCGAGACGTTGGCGCTTGATTCAAAAAAGCAAGACAACTGGCCAGGTCTTCTTGTCGGCGATATTTCGCAGCCGCGCGGCGGACCAATGTTAACCGGGCACGCCAGCCATCAGCTGGGCCTTGATGCCGACGTCTGGTTGACGCCGATGCCGGACAAGCGTTTGTCGCGCAAGGAACGCGAGGAATTGAGCGCCACTTCAATGCTCGATTCGACCGATCTGGCGGTGGATCCGAAAGTCTTCACACCGGGACACGTGCAGTTGATCAAACGCGCCGCGTCTTATCCCGAGGTCGAGCGCGTGCTGGTCCATCCGGCGATCAAAAAGGCGCTGTGCGAGGCGGCTGGGCCTGATCGCGGCTGGCTTGGCAAGGTGCGCCCGATTCAGGGGCACTATTATCATTTCCATATCCGCATCGGCTGCCCGGCCGGCTCGGCGCAAAGTTGCGCGCCGCAAAAGCCGGTGACCGGCGAAGACGGCTGCGGCAAGGAAGTGCAGGAATGGCTGGCGCGGTTGGCGCCTCCAAAGATGCCACCGCCGCCGAAACCACCGGGCTGGAAGCCAGCGCCTCCCGCGCCGCCGGTCACCTTGGCTCAACTTCCGCAGGAATGTACAGCCGTGCTGGAAAGCGGGCCGGATGGCGTTGATGTGCCCGAACAAGCCAAAGTTGATTTGAAAGCCATCGCCAACGCGCCGGCGGCGTTGAAGCCGCATTTGCGCAAGCTTCATACGGCGAAACAATAGTCGACCGGCTGCGGCGCTGAGCCAAGTCAGATGGCACAGGCGACTCCGGTGCCCTTGAGGCCGCAATAGCCGCCGGGCACCTTCGCCAGATACTGCTGGTGATAGGCTTCCGCGAAATAGAACACCGGCGCTTGCAGGATTTCCGTGGTGATCGCATCAAACCCTTTGGCTGAAATTTCGCGGGCGTACATTTCGCGTGAGGCAATTGCGGCGGTAAATTGCGCGTCCGACGCCGTATAAATTGCCGACCGGTACTGCGTGCCGATGTCGTTGCCCTGACGATAGCCCTGCGTCGGGTCGTGTGCTTCCCAGAATGTTTTGAGAAGCAGGGTGTATGGCAGCACGGCCGGGTCAAACACCACGCGCACCACTTCTGCGTGGCCGGTTTTGCCGGTCGAGACTTCCTCATACGTTGGGTTCGGCGTGGTGCCGCCCTGATATCCAACGGCCGTGATCCAGACGCCGGGGCCTAGTTCCCAGAACAAGCGCTCAGCGCCCCAGAAGCAGCCGAGGGCGAATTCCGCGACCTCCAAGCCTGCCGGATAAGGCGGCAGCAACGGGCGCGCGAGCACGTAATGGCTGGCACCATTGAGGATCGGATCGGCCCGGCCAACGGGGGCTTGTGCAGGGTCTGGCATGCGGGTCACGCGGCGGGAAAAGATCATTGGCGCCTCACTGAAAGTGAATTTGTCAGGAGTTGATACGCAACTTTAACGCAAACCGTTTCACTGCGCCGCCATGAATGTCCGCAGCCTAGTTGATATAGATTTGCACTTCGCGGCGCGGGCGGCCGGAAAACCCGCAAAACATCGCCACAGCGATGAAGACAACAAAAGCGGGAAGTCCCGCAATTGAAGTGATGACGGGGTCCCAAACCCTGGCACCCAGCAGCCGGGTGACGCCGTTGCGCGCCGAATTGACCAGCGAAGGCGCAAAGTCATTGAGCCTGTCGAGCAGGGACGCCGCATGAAATCCGCTGCCTGCACCGCGCGCCGCCGAGAAATCGGCGGCAAATGCAAATAGCGCGATAGTGGCAAACAAGGCTGCAAGGAACTGAAGCATGATGCGTGGCCGGGTTTCCTGATCGATGACGAAAACCAGAAACGCACAGCCGAAGGCGGCGGCAGCAAAACGCACCAGCCAGGGCGACGGCGCTTCGCCGGTCTGCCGCCAATTGGTGACAGCGGCAATGGTCGCGACAAGCGACGTGAGTGCCAGAAGTTTTAAAATGCGCTGGCTGGTCATGCAGGGTCGAAGCCAATAAGTGCCGTTATGCTTATTTTTTGTTTGGCAGGTTGTCGCGTTTGTTTTGTGGCTGGCGGCGGCGCGGGTCAAGGGGGAGCAGCGATTGCCGGCCAGGGTCGCGGCAGCGTGCCCCGGACATCTCAGCAAATTGGTGGTCAAAAGCGCCTAGGCGCGGCACTTTCCCCGTTCGGTTGCGATTCAGTCTGCGTTGGGTATAGTGCGCCCCGTTCCGGGCAATTTGCGGAGGGATGGCCGAGTGGTTGAAGGCGCTCGCCTGGAACGCGTGTAGGCTCGTAAGGGTCTCGTGGGTTCGAATCCCACTCCCTCCGCCATTTATCTCACGGCTCCACCGCGCGCTTCGACGGTTTGTAGTGCAACTGATCTGCCCTTCCGGCCCCGCTATTATTGCTGCGCCGGAATTGAGTAGCCGGACCGGCTGCCCGATAGGCTAGTCTCGCTGCGATCTATTTGCTTGCCCAAATATAACAACTTTCTCCACTCGCTACGTGTCGACTAGAAATTGAGACATATGAGGTCCACCCGCAACGCACTTTTTCAGCGACGCGGGGCCAATCGGGATTGCGAGGGAAAGCGCGGAGAAATCAGGAACACACATTTCTCTGAGGCAGGCCGATTGGAATTCAGCGACGGGTCAACCGCTGAATATTTGAAACATTTTCCGGAAGCGCGAAGTGAGTATTGTGGAGCGGGTCGTAATCGTTACGCAGTCCGTTTGGACAGAGTTGAGGACAGGAAATCTTTTACGCACAATTTTGGGCAGTGTTACCTCAGCGGATAAAGCTCAATCCACAACTGCCAAGGAGTTGATAATGCTGTTATGGACCATGGCTGACCGCTGCAACTATTCAGAAGCGGACATCGCCCGGGCTGGCACATCGTGCGCATCGAGAATTGCGAGCAAGGTCTGTTTTTAAGCGCGTACCATTTGATGGCCTGAGCGGCAAACGGCAGCCGGTTCAAGATCTGAGCCATCCTTTGACGGCGTCAGCCTTCGGCAGTCCGCACGCACGGCTTTTCCGTAGATCACGACGCCCGGCCACGACATGATGCCGCGGCGCGCCATTTCAGCCATGCAGAAATCGGCATGGGGGCTTGGAATCCGGAACTGCCATTCGAGCGCTGCGAGAGGCTCGCCTGCGATCATAGCCGGAACGACCGGGGGTACGGCCTGCAACGTTGCAATAGCGGCGGCTGCAAAGAGTGCGGCCGAATAGGGCAATCTGGAACGCAGGCCTGTACGCATGGCCTCCCGGTTTGTGACATTTCCATAAATTTCGACAGCTTCAATCTTTGAACGGAAAGCTACGATATATCGCTTGCATACTACAACAATGATTGTAGCATAAGCCGCATGAAAGATAAAGCTGCCATTGAGATGCTTGGTGCCCTCGCTCAAGAACACCGCATTCGCATATTCCGCCTTCTCGTCAAAACAGGACCGACAGGCATGCCCTCCTCGGACATTGCCGACAGAATCGGAATCAGCCCTACCAGCGCGTCGTTTCATCTCAAAGAACTGGATCGCACGGGCTTGCTCATCGCCACACGGCAAGGGCGTTTTATCCGATACGCCATCCATGTCGAGGCCATGCGCAAGCTTTTGACCTACCTGACAGAGGATTGCTGCCAGGGTCAGCCGGACCTGTGTGGCTCAACCATCAAGGCAACCCGCAAAGTCTGTACCAGTAAGGAAGGATGCAAATGACCGTCGAACGGCCGTTCAATGTTTTGTTTTTGTGCACCCACAATTCGGCGCGATCCATCATCGCCGAATGCGTTATGAACAGGCTCGGGCAAGGGCGGTTCAAGGGTTTCAGCGCTGGCAGTATGCCGAGCGGTAAAGTGAACCCTATCGGGCTCGAAATGCTGAAATCCTTGAACTACGATACGTCGCAACTGCGGTCGAAATCGTGGGTCGAATTCGAAGTGCCGACCGCGCCAAAGCTCGACTTTGTTTTCACGGTCTGTGACAACGCGGCCAATGAAGTCTGTCCCCATTGGCCGGGACAGCCCATCAGTGCGCACTGGGGGGTGCCCGACCCTTCGGCCGTTGCCGGGACTGATGCTGAAAAGCACTTCGCGTTCGCCGACACCCACCGGATGTTGATGCAACGGATCAGCATTTTCGTCAATCTACCGTTCGCATCGCTCGACAATCTGACGCTGAAGAAGCGGCTTCAGGAAATTGGCGACGCTGCCACAGCCGCTGAAACCGCAAGCACGTGACGGCGTGAACAAGAACCAACCCAACAACCGAAATTGACGAACACAAGGTCCTCATGTCTACTTTTGAACGCTATCTGACAGTCTGGGTCGGCGCGTGCATTGTGCTTGGCATTGCGCTGGGGCATTTCTTTCCAGGCTTCTTCCAAGCGGTTGGCTCGGCAGAAGTCGCCAAGGTGAACCTGCCGGTCGCCGTCTTGATCTGGCTGATGATCATCCCGATGCTGGTGAAGATCGATTTCGCCGCGCTCACGAAGGTCAAAGAGCACTGGCGCGGTATCGGTGTCACGCTGTTCATCAATTGGGCGGTCAAACCGTTTTCCATGGCCCTGTTGGGCTGGCTGTTCATCGGCGGGCTGTTCAAGCCGTATCTGCCGCCTGATCAGATCAACAGTTACATTGCAGGTCTCATTCTGCTGGCAGCAGCCCCGTGCACGGCCATGGTCTTTGTGTGGAGCAACCTGACTAAGGGAGAGCCACACTTTACGCTCAGCCAGGTCGCGCTCAACGACATGATCATGGTGGTTGCGTTTGCGCCGATCGTCGGATTGCTGCTCGGCCTGTCCGCAATCACCGTCCCCTGGGAAACGCTGCTGCTGTCGGTCGTCCTTTACATCGTCATCCCGGTCATCATCGCTCAGGTGGTACGCCGCGTTGTTCTTGGACAAGGGGGTCAACCCGCGCTCGATCACATGCTCGGCTACCTGCAGCCTTTGTCTCTGGTGGCGTTGCTTTCGACGCTTGTTTTGCTGTTCGGCTTTCAAGGAGAGCAAATTCTGGCGCAGCCTCTCATTATCGCGATGCTGGCCGTGCCGATCCTCATTCAGGTCTATTTCAACTCAGGCTTGGCTTACCTGTTGAACCGGTCTGCGGGTGAAGCGCATTGCGTCGCTGGCCCATCAGCGCTGATCGGCGCCAGCAATTTCTTTGAACTGGCCGTGGCGGCGGCCATCAGTCTCTTTGGGTTCAATTCAGGCGCAGCGCTCGCAACCGTGGTGGGGGTGCTCATCGAGGTTCCGGTCATGTTGTCGGTGGTCAAGATCGTCAACAGTTCAAAGGGCTGGTACGAAGCAGGCCGGGCCGTTCAGCACCGCCACGCCCAATCGAAAGCGCGTGGTTGAGCTATGGGCATCGTCATTTATCACAATCCCGCCTGCGGCACGTCCCGCAACACATTGGCGATGATCCGGCAGTCTGGAGAAACGCCAGAGGTTATTGAATATTTGAAGTCGCCGCCCTCACGGACCACGCTGGGCGGCCTGCTCGAAGCAATGGGACTATCGCCGCGCGAATTGCTTCGGCGCAAAGGGACGCCCTACGCCGAGCTAAGCCTCGATAATCCCGATCTCACCGACGACGCATTGATCGACGCCATGATGGCTCACCCAGTTCTGATCAACCGGCCAATTGTGATCACGCCAAAGGGCGCCAAGCTCTGCCGCCCGTCAGAAGCGGTGCTCGATATTCTGCCGAACCCGGATATCGGACCTTTCACCAAGGAAGACGGCGAGGTCATCATTGATGAAAAGGGAAAGCGCGTTGACTAGTCTCGATAGATCGTTGCCCAACGTCAACAGCGCAAATCCTTAAAGTCTTTTTATGGGCGCGATGCTCCGTTCGAGGTCGTCGAGATGGGATTCGACGATTTCGTTGCAGCGGTTCAAGCTTGCGACCCATTCCTGAATCGTCTTCGGCTCCCAGAACAGTATGGAATTGCGCGGATCCTCGTCGTCGGGTCCGACGAAGCGGCACGCAAAAACTGGGCGGGACGGCTTGGGGGCTTCGGTCATGATAACTTTATCCGTTCTTCAAAGCCGTAATCAGAAATGCCGAATAGGCCTTGTCCGATCCGAGAATATGGTTGCGAAGCCATTCCACCAAAAAGGTCAGAACTTCCGAGCCAATCTCTGCATCGCCCGCCAGCCATCGCTGTTCGAGATCGATAACCTGTCCGAGTAGATTTTTATGCTGCAGCTTGTGCTTGACCGAGTCGGGATAACCGAAGCGGTCAAACAGCAACTCCTCATACGCGAAATGTGTGTCCGTATAATCGCGCAATGTCCGGAAAATTTCTTTCATGATATCGCGGCTGCTGTTGTGCTCCACCGCCATTGCCAGCAAATTGATTGCGCGGATAAGTAGCTTGTGTTGCTTGTCGATGAGATCAATGCCAACGCTAAATTCGTCACTCCATTCAAGTGCTGCCACGTTCCTAGCCTCCTGACGCTTCAGTATTGGTGTGGGGGCACAGCCCTCCACCCAATGAATTATTTGGGTTACTTCGGTTGTTTAGCGCTACGCAATTCGTCGAGTCGAGCGATGGCTTCGGCATTGCCCGAACCGGCTGCAATTTCATAAAGCGTCTGAGCCCGCTCGATGTTGGGTGCAATACCTGACGGGTTGTACATTTGCGACAAGCGGACCGGGTCATAAGTCCGGGCCAGTATCAATGCTGCAACCGCACTGCCTTGCGTCGTCGCATTGGTCAGAACCTGACGCGCAAACTCGATTTCACCGCGCCCCAGTAGCACATTCGCGGTCTGGAGAAGTTGATCGGGCGTCGCTACGACAGGGGGGTGAATGGCTTGGGGCGCAACTTGTGGCGTGGCTGGGGCAACGACCGCAGGTGCCGTAGGCGCCGCAGGTGCGTGCGTAGCCGTGCCGGCATCAATACGGATAAGCCCCGTTGTCAAAAGCAGAGCGAAGGCAGCGGCAATGCCACCAAGAATACCAAGCGGTATGCCAAGATTGAGCGCATTGCCAACCCCAGATGGCTGCGGACTATATCTGCCACCGGCAGATGGCGAATTGCGAGAGCCGTCGCCAATTTTGTTAAGCGCATCGATGTCTTGACGCAGCTCGAGAAGCAGTGTTCGGAGGTGCCGCTCGTTGGGGCTGCTCGAAAATTGATCCTGCACCTGCTCTCGCTTCAGGCTTTCAATATCGCGCCGAAGCTCGTTGAGAAGTCCATGCATCATGCGCTCGTCTGGCGACTGCGCGAGCGACCGCTCTTCATCCTTCAATTGCTGGATATCACGCCGGAGCTCGACAAGCATATCGTAGAGGCGGGCATCCCCCGCAGGCGGCTGGACCTCCTTTGCGCGTCGTAGCGTTTCACCGCGCTTTGCCGTTGCCTCGATTAGATCGAGTTGTGCGAACGCTGACGGCGCCTTGCTTGCGTCTTTATCTATGGCGGCCATGGATCTTGCCAGCTTGATGCTGCCTCCTCATGAAAAGTGAAATTCGCCCGGCCGTGCCGCATGTCGCGGATTTGGCTCGAAAAGGTCATAACGGATCAACAACCCGGCACGGCTGTGCGCGCCATCTCCATCTCCACTTTGCTGTTCCGGTCCAAATTGCTGATCCTTTTGGACAGCATGACTATGGTACGTTGACGGCGCTCCCGCAATACACTGGCCGTTGCAGCAATTTCGAGCGTGAGGGGCATCACATAACCGGCCATTTCAACCGCGGAGACGATCTGGCGAAAGTGCGGACCGGCCTCGGTTCGCAGACGTGTGATCAATCGCGTGCGCTGCGCAGGGTCCGGGATGAGATCGAGACGCGTCACGGCAAGCATACCACGCCGGCGCAAAGCGGGATGCAAACGCATCCAAGCGCGCCGCTCGCTTTCCTTCCAGGCCTGCGTTGCAGACGTACACCAAATGGGAATGCGCAACGGCGAGATGTCGGCACGGCCCTCAATAGAGCCTAACTCGAATAGGCCTGGCGTATCGACGATCTCGAAATCGCGGAGACGCGGATTGGGCATGCTAATTTCGAGCAAGGCGAGTTGCTGACCTCTGATATCGTCCACGGATGTGATCGGAAGCTTCAGTCCGCTCGTCGTGTGCCCTATCACGCCAACCAAATTGCCATAGCGCAGTAGAACCGGATAGCGCGTGTTCGGAATGACGCTTGTCGGAAGTGTGCCCCCAGCCAAAAGCGTGTTGGCAACTGTCGTCTTGCCCGAGTTTGGCTCCCCGAGCAGGATCACGCAGGCTGGCTTGTCCGCAAGCCTGTAAAGCCGCTTGATTGCACGGCTGGCGGCGCTTGAAATGTGCGCCTCAACGCCAGCACTCCGTTCATCGGGTTCTGTCCTGAAGTTACTCTCTGCCGGGGTCCAATCATTCATGACTATTCGTCCAACGCTGGCTGGTTCGCAACCGGCCGGTGTTGAAGGTGCCGTTGCACGATAGCTAGGCACTCAAGGGCACTCTCGGCGGTCGCCTGACGGAATTGGAGGTCGCTCTCGGTATCGGCATTTTGACGATTGTGACGCCCCGCTTCCGTTTCGTCTGTTGCACGAGCCGGATAGTCGCGTTCTGCGTCCAAGCCATCAAGTTGCCGCTGCAGCATCTGGATAATATTGTGGCACATCGTCATCAGCCAGCGCGTGGTCGTGTCTATGTACTCATTGAGCGCATGGTTGTGAGCTGACAGGAGGAGCTCTACGAGAGGTGAGAACTCATGGATGATCATCCGCTGCAGTTCTTGTCCGCGTTCGTCACTCGAGGGCTTTGTACGCCAGAAGCGCCACCAGACCGTTTGGTCGAGATCAAAGAGCAGATATTGCCCAAGTGCCGATGGGTTCGGGATCGGCACCGGGTTGATCCCCGGGGTTGACTGCTGAATTAACGAGCCTCCAGGCATCAATGCTTGGATCAAGGCTTCAAGGTTGGCCGCCACGGCCGACGAATAGGCCGTCAGGGAATGCCATGACCGCTCAAAGCCTTTGACGTGTTCTATGTTAAGGGCTTGCCGAAGCCGTGAGACGTCACAAGTCCATGTCTGCGGGCCACGCTGCCGGGCAAGAGTTGTTGTTAGGTAGTGACGCTCTTCGGCTGCAAAATTGTAAGTAAGTTCCATCAAATTGGCGCGCTGCTCTTGAGCCGCTGTTTCCAGAAGATCACGGAGATTGATTTCCAGATTTATCGAGGCTTGCTGAATGACCTCCAGCGCTGCGGCGATCGTCTCGTTGTCCAACTTGAGAGCGCTCTGACCTTGCTCAGCGTTGCTGGGCCGTGTGCGTCCAGGCGTAGTCTTCGAGTGCAGGAGCTGAAGTTCCTCACGAGCCGCGTTGGCATAGACCTGTGCCAAGCTCGTGTAATTACCGGTCATCGTGCGGAGAAAATAGGCGCTTTGGGTAGTTGCCAGGAGATCATCAAGAACGGCCGTTAACGCCCGCAAGCCCGAATCCAGTTGGACGCGGCTCTTGTCAGCCGAACTGCGCACTCGCGGATGATTTGCCTTTGGCGCCAGTGCCGGCGTCCACTTTTTTGATGAGCTAAGCGAGGCCGCAGCCATTAGCCGTGCGCTGCCGGCGATGATAGGAATGTTCCCACCTGGGAACTCTGCAGCCAGACGGTTTCGTACAAAATCGATGACCTGTTCAGCATCGCGCTCGGCATCGCCGAGTTCATCAATCCTATTGATAAATACGACGATCCGGTCCCGCTGCAAGCCGTGGAGAATCCGCAAAAGTGATACGTCGCCTTCCGCCAGAGGTTGCTGCGCCGAAAGCACAACAACATAAGCATCGGCGCCTTCGAGGCTACTGCGGGTTATTTCATCCCGGATGAGAAATGGATCGTTGGTTCCTGGCGTATCGATAATTGTCACCGGGAAATCGAACGGCCCATCAGCAAAATAGATGTCGGCGGATTTCGTTATTTCCGAATAGAGGCCAACGTCACTGTCAGTTGGAACGCCTTCTGACGCGCATATGTACCTCAAGAGCATTTCCGGCGTGTAATTGCCGAAGCCATGAGCACGGCCGAGCAACTGCTCATACTCTGGACCGAGCCGGCTTGCCGCGCGCGATCGAACGACAGCAACGTTCTGGCGCAGTCGCGTTTCTTCAAATCCCGGAACAAAGAGCTCAGTGAGAGACCGCAACCTCTCCGAGCCACTCGCCAGCCCCTTCCATTCCTCCTTGTTGAAGAAATGAAAGATCGCGGCGTCGCCCGATGGCGATGGCTGGTTGAAGTGCAGTTGCGTGATGGCGGATGTCGATGGATTGACGTCGGTAGGGAGCAGACTGCCCTGGCCCAACAAGGCATTGATAACGCAAGTCTTGCCGGCCTTTATTTGGCCGATGAAAGCAATTTTACAAGTGAGCTTCGCTATGCGCTGTTCGACTTCGTCGATTAACGTCAGGCCGGCGGGTTCGACAATCTTCCGCAATAGCCTTCCGGCAGCGATAAGTTCGCGCCTAGCCTCTTCAAGAGTCGAGCCTATACGCGCGCTCGACCGGGGCGAGTGAGCCTCCGATAGTCGCAATTCATGATCGGCCAGTGGCACACTGCCTCCACGCTTCGGAAATACCAAACCATGTCCCGAAAAACGTGCGGCCTCGTATCCGGGAAATCTCATGCCAGCGAGCCAAAGCCCTAAATCCACAAACATTCCCGCAGGTACAAGAATAGAGGCTCAAAACCGCTGGCGTGTTGACCTTGATCAATTTCGAGATCCATTTGATGTAAGCAGGTTAACGTGATGCTGCTCAATGGCCGTGCCGGCAGCTGATCGAACTTCGATCAATAGAGGGACCCGTGCTGGAGCTGTCGCACCCCTGCTGAGTTGTGCAACGCTGACCTTGTCGCTTTCCACCAGCCAAGTGCCAGCGACGATTTCAATGCCATCACGCATGCTGGCGCCTGGCTCCAGGCCAAAAATCAAAAGTTGGCTGGCGGTTTGATCTCCACCGGCTTGAATGACGGGAAGCTGGATCGACGCCCCGAAAGGAACAACCCAGTCCGGCGGAACAATGACGTGGGGTTTGCCGGCTTGCGCAGGTAGCGCGGACATTGCCGCGTTCTGAAGGGGGGGCGCCGGTGTGTAAGACGCGTCAACTGGGGAAGCAATTGGCAAACTTGGATTGGCGATCGCCCCTGCTGTTGCGGGGGTGGGGGCAGCTGCCTTACGTGCGGCTTCATCGAGGACGTGGGTGGCAACAGCTTGGGCTGGCGCGTGTTGGACCGTCGCTTCTGAGCTTTTGCTTTGCGCTCCCCACCACGACAGCGTGATCGGTCCGACCTTGGGAAGTGCGCCAAAATGGCCTAACGCAAACATCAGTGTGACCGCCATCGAAACGAGTGCGGCGAAGCTTACAGAGAGAACAACCAGCGCTGCATTGCCTGCCCCTTTGTTCGCGCCCATTTCTGACCCAGAACTGCGCGATGGCCTCATTGTTTCGCTCGAGAACGATTTTTCAGTCGTTGAACTCACGCGCGTTGTGCGCGCCACTGCATCTCGTGGAGCAGAACTCATTGCGGCAATGTTCGGCGAAGCAGGCATTGCCGAACTGTCATTTAGCGCTGGATCTTCGGCGATATCTGGGCTGGCTTGCGGCAGCACAGCTTCAAGCCGATCTCTCAGCCGTTCCGGCTTCAATTCGCTCGAGCTGCTGTCTGGCTCTTGGATTGCTGGGCTTGACGGGCGAGCACCGGCCACCTCGGTTGCCGGATTATTCTCAATCATTTCCAAACGTCGCAGGAGCTGGGCGAGCTTCTCCATTCGAGCTTCTTCAGACTGCACCATGTCCCATCTCCGGTCATAAGGAATGCAAAACGAAGAACGCCTCCTTTGCAATTCCACTACGCAATTTACAAACCGCGCCTACTACTCATTCTGCAGATTAGTCAGTCGTAACGTCATGCTCACCATCCGTGTTTACCCTTTCTCTTGCCTTTGCGGCAGATTTGGGGGGCGTCATAATATCCGAAGCATTGAAAGCAGGACTTCTCTAGACATGCCATAAGGTACAATTATCAGTCGATGTGACGGAGTTTCCAGAAATGTTTTCACCGGCGTCGTTAATCGCAATTGCATGTTCTACATGGCTGCTGCTGCAGAGTTCCATTGTGTTTGCCGCCGAGATAACCGTTCGCAAGCGCGACAACGCCTTCGCGATCTCTGGCGAGATGGTGTCATCGGATCATCAAGGGTGGGTGATTGCAGTTGATGGAGTTGGAGACCTCGCCGTCAGCGCACAGTCTTTTGTGTGCGTCAGCGGGCCATGCAGCGATGATCAGCAATCACAAGCCGTGGCCGCGATACCGCCCGGGTCGCCGCTCACAACAACCTGGATCGGTGGCAGCGATATCGGCACAGAAGCTTTGCCCCGGTTGATCAAGGCGTTCGCAGCCAGCCTCGGCGCCAGCGCTTCGTTGAAAATCGGCGCCGACGTCAAAAATCTGGAATACAGCTTGAATGGCGCAGACGGCCGGTTGATCGGCCGCATCAATATCGAGCGGCAAGGTGAGGCGGCCGGGCTCTCGGCGCTCGCAAAAGACCAGGCCGACGTTGTCTGGGCGCGTCGTCCCGTATTCTCAGACTATGGGGTGGTAACGCCAGCCCCTGCCGCAGCGGACGTCACGGCGGCCTACCTGCGCCACCCATGGGCACAGGATGCCTTGACCGTACTCGTATCGCAGGAGAACCCTGTGACCTCCTTGAGCCTCGACGACATCGCGAAGGTCTTTTCGGGGCAGATCAAGGACTGGTCTGAATTGGGGCAACCGGCGGGTAAAATCAACGTCTATGCGCCAAGCAGCGAAATGGGAGCCTGGGACCAGTTCGATAGTCAGGTGCTCAAACCGCGCGGTGTCAGTCTCACAGACGCAGCCAAGCGGTTCGTGCATGCCACCCAATGGTCAGATGAGGTTGCAAATGATCGCCATGGAATAGGCGTTAGCCCGTTTGCCTTCGTGCGCAAGGCAAAGGCCATAAGCATCTCACGGTCATGCGGTCTTTCATCGGTAGCGTCGATTTTTTCCGCTAAAGCGGGAGAATACCCGCTGGTAGGGCAGCTCTATTTTTACACGGCCGGCAAATTGAAAAACCCTCTGGCTGCGGCACTTCTGTCGTTCGTCATGTCAGACAAAGCCCAGCCGGTTCTCAAAAGCGCGGGCTTGATCGACAGAGACCCGGAAACTGTCGGGTTCAACGATCAAGCGGGCCGCATTGCCGTCGACTCCGGCATGTCGGCCAGAACCGAGAGCCCGGCTCTCTTATCCACTTTGATCAAAGACACGCGCGCGGCTCAGCGGCTGTCACTGACGTTTCGCTTCGGCAGCTCAACGGCGAACCTTGATGCGCGCAGCGTCAATGATATCGGCAAGCTTGCAAACTTCGTAACCTCAAAAAGTTCCGCAGCAAGATCTGTTCTGCTACTCGGTTTCGCCGACAGCGTGGGAAGCCGCGAAAGCAATGCCGCGGTTGCCGGCGGTCGCGCGGCCCGCGTCCATGATGCGCTTCTCAAGGTCGTTGGCACGGCTTTGCCCCAGGGCACCAATATCGTGCACTCGGCTTACGGTGCGTTGGCTCCAGTCTCCTGCAATCAGACTGCAGACGAGCGGGCCTTGAACCGGCGAGTCGAAGTCTGGGTCCGCTAGGCATCAGGAAGGGAAATTAAGTGCGGGGTGATGGTATGGCGATTGTAGAAGCCCCGGCGGCCACCAGTTTGATGAGCTGAAATACTTGTTTCTTCCAATCAGAAGGAGGGGCTTGGTCTCACAGGAACTCGGCACGACGCTGCCATTGACGCATCATATCCTGATGCGAATTGAGCGTGTTGCGCCCGTCCTGCGAACGTCAGCAACCTCGCGGTCACGTTCTGACCTCGTTTTCCTGCACCCGCACTGGAACAGTCAAAGTGCACACAAGCCCGCTTAAAGGCCACGTCAACTGCACGTCGCCGCCGTACTGAGACAGCAGGCGCTCGATCAAGAATGTTCCGAAACCGGCACGGTTTTTTGCTGCTGGCGGAGGACCGCCGGTCTCTTTCCAATCGATTGATGCCGTTGATCCGTTTGTTTGCCAAATTATCGTAACAATACCTGTGGTGTTCGACCAAGCGCCATATTTGACTGCATTCGTTGCGAGTTCGTGGATAACCATGCACACGGAGCGCGCAATCGCACCCGAAACCTGCACTTCGGCGCCGGCCATCTTGAGCCGGCTGTGGTCGTAGAATTCAAGTTCACGCCTTATGACAGCTTCCAGCGGTGCCGCGGGCTGGTTGCCCGATTGAATCAACTCGTCTCCGTGTCTCATGGCGGCGAGGCGGCCGATAATCTTTTGCGAGCTTTCCGTATCGTGTTTCAGGCTTTGATTTACGATTGAGGAAATTACCGCAAGGCTGTTCTTTGAGCGGTGGTTTAATTCCCGTGTCAGCAATTCATTGTGGGATTTCTGCTCTTGCAACTCCTGTAACGCCGCGCGGTAAATGTGAGCGACCCAGATTATGGCAGCGCCAGCGACCAGATAGAGTATGAGATTAATGGCGTCTGTCGCGGACAGCAGTGCAAACGAATACGCCGGCGGCACAAAGGCCCACCAGAACACAAGTGTGGATATGACGAGAGCAATAACGCCACACCGCAGACCTGCGACTAGGCCACAGACTCATTAAACCGCATCCAGATGCGGATGGCAGCAAGTTTCACTGAGGCCATGAAGTTATCGTCGTGGCGGTCGAAGCGGGTGGCGATGGCGCGGTAATGCTTGAGCCTGTTGAAGAAGCGCTCGACCCGGTTTCGCAGTTTATATGCGAACGGACTGAACACCGGCGGTTCGACGCGATTGGATTTCGGCCGGATGTTGGCATAGCCGCCCTGGCTGGTGATCTTTTCGCGCAGCGCATTTGAATCGTAACCGCGATCAGCCAGAAGCATGCAGCCGTCGCCGAGCAAGCCCAGCATATCAGTAGCGCTGACGCCGTCATGAGCTTGGCCCTCGGTCAGCTTGATCTGGATCGGGAGGCCGTGCGCATCGACGAGCGCGTGGATCTTGGTCGTGAGCCCGCCGCGGGAACGGCCCATAAAACGGCTCCGGCCACTTTTTTCGCCGTTGGCTGCGTGCTGATGCACGCGCACGACAGAACTGTCGATCATTTGGATTTTGCCGTTGTAGGCTTGCGAAACGGCCTTCAAAATCTGATCCCAAACACCGGCTGCCCGCCAGCGCACGAAGCGATTTGCAGGTCGTGTAATAGCGTTCTGGAATATCGGCCCACGGCGCGCCGCTGCGCAACCGCCAGAAGATGCCGTTCAAGACGCGCCGGTCGTCAACACGCGGCACGCCACGCGGTTTATTCGGCAAAAGCGGCGCGATGATTCTCCATTCGGCGTCGGTGAGTTCGTAGCGTGCCATCTCAAGCTCCCCCGTTTGGTAGCTTGAATCACTGTTCGCAGCCGTTGCAAAGTCAGTTTATGAGTTTGTGGCCTAGTGTGGCAATGAGTATTGCCGGATAGCAGACTGCGAATATCAGTATGTTTGCGCCAAATATGCCGAGCGCAAACCGGATGGCGAAGACACATGCGACAAGCAGGGCGGCCAAAATTGCATCGAATACAAGGCTGCCAACCAGACTGCCATTGGCGCTGCTTTTACCGAGGCTCCAAATAAGCTGCGTCTTCTTGAACATGAAAGCGGCCGTGAGGTTGGAGCTGCTTACAGGACGGAAGTGGTGATCACGCACCCGTCACTTTTGGCGAAATTAAACGGCTGCAATCCGTTGTCAATTCGATATATGCGGGGATGCGGCCTATTCAAAAGCGCTACCATAACACAGGGAAATCGTTGCGGCTGGTACGCTTGGCATATTTTCTCCAGTTCGCTCGAGTATTGCCGCCGGACTATTTCGCCGCGCTCTCGAAACACCCTGGTGCGATATGATTGATTGGCTGTTCGATTGATTGAGGTGTCTGCAGGGATCACTGATACGCACGCAGCCATTGCTTCTCTTTGTCCGGCCATCGACACGGCAAGCTAGTTGGCCGGTATAAGTGACGCGTGAGCACACCGTCCGGCCTTTGCGATGATGCGCTCTATTCCTCAAGAGACTCCACAGGTTAGAAGCGGTCAACTTTTCGCGCCGGATTGAAATATGGCTGAGGTATCTGCGTCTTCTCGCTGAGTTTGACAACCACCGTGCAGACGACGCCGGAGTCCTCAAACGTCATGTTGGCGTTCAAATGCGGCAGGCGCCCCGAACGCTCGATGAGTGAAAGGCCGAACCCTTGGCGCGACGGTTTTTCAACCCGTGGACCTCCCAGTTCACGCCAAACAAGTCGCACTTCGTCGGTATTGCCTGGGACATGCTGCCACGTCACGCCAATCCTGCCGCCCGGCTGCGATAGAGCGCCATGTTTTGTAGCGTTGGTCGCCAGTTCGTGCAGGATCAAGGTCAATTGCAGTGCTGCCTGCGGCGGCACATAAATGTGCGGACCACTCAAATCGACCTTCGTCATGTCGCCGGCGATCACCTCGATCTGCACGCGCACCACATCGCGGATCAGCGCGCCCGACCAATTGGTGTCGGTGAGAACGTTATGGGCGCTGGCCAGCGATTGCAGGCGGCCACTAAAGCCGGCGACGAAATCAGCAACGGTGCGCGAATTTCTTGCGGTCTGCGACGCGAGCGACTGGACGATGGCCAGCGTATTCTTAACGCGATGATGCAGTTCCGCCACCAGCAGATTGCGGACTTCGTCGGCTCTGTGACGCTCGGTGATGTCGCGATCGGATTCGAGTACGACAAATTCGCTGCCAAGCTGGATGACTTGTTTACGGCTATCAACCCAAACGCGGGTCCCGTCCTTTGAGGTCCGCGCAAGTTCACCTGACCATGTGCCGTCGGACTGAAGCAGATGCTCAAGATCCTCGCGGGACAGAGCGTTTTCGGTTTTGAGCAACACGTGTGCATCGCGGCCGATAACTTCGTCTTTGGTGTAGCCGTACAACTCAACGCAACCGCGGTTCCACAGCATCACGCCTTTGCTCAAGCTGCGAACGATGATTGCTTCGTGGGATAGTTCGACAAGCCGCGCCAGTTGCCGCAACCGCTCGCTGGCGCTGCGTTGTTCGGTGATGTCAGTGTTTGTTCCGCACCAATGGGCAATTTTGCCGCTGTCGTCGCGGATCGGCATAGCGCGGGACAGGAACCAACGGTACTCGCCATTGGCGCCGCGCAGCGGAAATGTGTCCTCCCAGACTGTGCCGTCTTCGATGCAGGCTGTAAATTTGGCGACAACCCTATCGATATGATCAGGGTGATGAACGGACCGCCAGCCCCAGCCCTTCATCTCATCAAGGGTGGTGCCTGTGAAGTCGAACCATCGCTGATTATACCAGACGATTTGGCCGGTCGGATCTGCCATCCAAGCGAACTGCGCGATGTTGTCAGCCAGCGCGCGAAACCGCTCCTCGCTGACGCGCAAAGCGTTTTCGGCTTCTTTCTGGCTCGATACATCGCGGGATACGCACAGCAGCCAGATCAACTGACCGCTGTTATCGTAGACAGGGCTGAGTTTGACGTCCCACCATTTCGGCGTGCCCTTGGCGGTAGGGCAATAGCCGGAGAAGTGTCCGATGGTCCCTGACTGCGCTTCCCGTATGGCCTTTTCAACAGCGGGACGAAGGTCGTCAGGCCAGAACTCCACCCATTTGCGATTGTCTAAACTGTTGAATGAATCGATTTCAAGAAGGCCGAGGCCGTTCTCGTTCATGAATTTCACCCGGCCATCGACGTCGAGAAGTTTGACGCAGTCCGGACTTGACGCGAGTAACCGCAAGCCCGGCACCGGATCGGTCGCCGATACAGTATCGAATACTGCGGCCGTTGCTGGGGTCACGCATCCGCCGAATTCATCCAACTTGGGCTGTGCCATCAATCCGCCGCTTGCAATCAAATACTTAAAAGACCGGTGAACCACTAAGGCGATGTTTGCCCGCACTTTCACGTCCCCGGCCACGTCCCCGGCTCGGACTAGGCGGCTGCACCCTGTCGCGTACCGGCCTTGATATCGAAGAATAGCGCCTGACTGATGATTGCCTTGACCATTTCCGGACGGAAGGGCTTGGTCACCAGGAAGGTTGGCTCGGCCCTTTCGCCGGTCAGCAAGCGCTCTGGGTAGGCGGTTATGAAAATGACCGGCACGTTGGTATGCGCGAGGATGTCATTCACCGCATCAATACCGGAACTTCCGTCTGCCAGCTGGATGTCTGCGAGAACGAGTTCCGGCGAAGTTGCGCGCGCTGTTTCTGCGGCGTCTGATCGGGTCGCGGCGATTCCGACGACCTTATGGCCGATGTCCGTCACAAGCGTTTCGATATCAAGGGCGATCATTGGCTCATCTTCAATGATGAGCACGCGTGCCGAAATTTGTTCGGCGATTTCGCGGCTTGCAACATCAAGCAGGCGGCGCACTTCCTTAACAGGTTGCTCGAGAATGTCGGAGATTTCCGAGGTCCCAAACGCCTCGAGGCCGGCGAGCAGGAAGGCCTGGCGCGGCAATGGTGTCAGCGTTTCAATGCGCTTGTCAGCTGTTTCTTCGATGCTCGCCCGGTTCACCGGGGTCGTTCTCATGTTGATGGGGGCCGAGCGCCAGACCTGTAGAAATGTCTTGTAAAGTGCAACCTTCGGCGACAACGCAAGGTCAAAGGATCGTTTGTCCGCGACAAGCGTTTCAAGGCACGCCACCACATAGGCGTCGCCAGACACCTGGCTTCCACTGAGCGCACGGGCAAACCGGCGCAAGTATGGAAGTTCCGGAGAAATCAGATTGGCAATTGTTTCACTCATATGATGTTCCCCTGGGATACATGTCAGTCTTACGGCCGGCCTTGATAAAGTCCGGTTGTTCCGTGCGCAATCAAAAGACCTCGTCCGGTCGCTCGACAGTCACCCGGCTCTAACCTCAAGAAACCGCAAATCTCCACTGGGTCGTAAAACGCTTTCGCCAGCAATTGGTTTCATCCCTTCGGCAATCTTTTTGCCAGCCTCGAGAACCGCCGTTAGTTGTAGCAAAACCAGTGCCTTACGGCCATATTCTAGCACCATCGCATGCCGTGCAAGAGGGAAAACCGCGGCTTTGTCCGGTCTAATTGCGGATCGATTGCTGCGGGAAGGGTTCGGTGCCGAAGTCCGCGGCGCCCTGCACGCCCATGAGTTCACAAAGTTTCACACGAGCTCGATTAACACGGCTTTTGACCGTGCCGACCGCACATCCGCACATCAGCGCCGCTTCTTCGTAGGAAAAGCCTTCGGCACCGATCAAGACAAGAGCTTCGCGTTGCTCGTCCGGCAGCTGGGCAAACGCTTTTTCAAAATCGATCATATCCATGTGCCCAGATTGGGCACCATTGACGCTCAGCTGACCAGCCAGGATGCCGTCCTGATCCTCGACCTCGTATTTGTGCTTTCTGCGCTCGGAGAGGAACGTATTTCTGAGAATAGCAAATAGCCACGCCTTCAGGTTTGAACCTGGCGTGAAGCTGGTTTGGTGTTTCCAAGCTTTGACCAAAGTTTCCTGAACGAGATCGTCGGCTTGATGGGGATTGCCGCACAGAGAGCGCGCAAACGCACGCAGGTTCGGCACCAACGCTGCCAACTGATCCGCGAGTGGGGCCGGATCGCTTGCCTTCATTTACTGGTGTCCGTTTTGTCTGCGGCTTCCTTGCTCAAGGCTTCAAGCAGTTTGCCGAATTTATCGGGCAGTGGTTCCGATAGCAGCTTGCCGTACACATGTCGCAGTTGCTTGCCGATGTGCTCCTGGATCTCGGGCGGAAGGCCGCTACTGCCCCCGTCTTCCAGTTGGCTCGTTGTCGATTGCATAGGTGGTGATTGCCTCGTCTTGTCCTTCATGATCGACCCCCCTGGTGTGCATGCGATGCCACTGTGTTCGCATGCAAACCTACTTTGATCCAATAGTAGACACTCTGTAGTGGCCCACCACTGCCCGGACGATCCGATCGGACGGGGGAACCGGAATGACAGCAACGCAGGGCCTGGCCAAAAGTTCCTTCTAAACATGCCTCCAATTAATTAGTCTTCATTTTCAGCACTTTATCTAGGAGTTTGGATCGGCTGGTGTGGCCTCACCCTCTTGCGTGCTGTTCGACAGGAACATCAAAATAACGGCAACGATCACTGCGACGAGCGGCAAATTGCGCAAGACGCCGCGCACGATGGACGGTAACGCGATGGGTGCCGCAGTTGTCAGCGCCGCCAGAAGAAGTTCTTTGTCGACGCTGGAGATGGGCGCAGCTGCAACATTGGGAGCGTCTGTGCCGGCCGTCTCGCTTCGGGCATCCTCAACGAGCGCCTCAACTCTGGGCGCCGCTGACCGGCCGGAGAGCAGAACGGTTAGGAGGCCCGCAGCAGCGAACATGCCAGCGAGAATGAGAGACGCCGTTTCAGCGCCATACGCGCGTTCAAGGCGCAGATAAAGCGCCGCTGTAGCAAATGCCGTCGCGACGACGAAGGGGACCGCAATGACCATGCGATTGACGGCTTGACCGATGGCACTATCCACCGAAGCCTGGGCGCTTTTGAGCAAAGCAGCGAACATCACAATCCCCTATTGCCGACGATATTTGAGCGGCCGGTTGAAATGAAATTATGACTTCCAGAGTGCGCCGATTACGAAGCCCATTGCTGCCGCAACGGCGAGCGTGGCCATCGGTTGGTCTTTGACGGATTTATTGACGGCTGTTTTCAGATTGCCAGCCACTTCTTGCACGCGCTGGCCAGCATCCCGGCCCTGTTCGGCTGCCGCAGATGCAGTCTCTTCTGCGCCTTCAATGACTTGTCCGATTTTCGCGCCAGCCAAGCCTGCAATATTGCTGGCCCCTTCGGATATGCTGCTGGCAATTGACTGTGCGGCCGATTGAATATCATCCTTCGTTGCTTCACGCGTATAAGCCATTTTCGTCCTCCATAGGTGTCATCAAGTGCATCTATGAACGCAAACGTCGTGGTGTGAATTTGGTTCCGCGCCCTCCTGCTTCACGGCTGTCGGCGCGAGAAGCGCAACGCGCTCTTTGCAAGATTGGCCGCAGCATTGGTGGATTGCCGCAAAGCCGAAAGCCGGCGCGGCTGTGAGCGCACACTTTCAACCTGCTGCATGAGTTGATTGCGGCGCGCTTCAAATGTGACTGTTTCGATTGCAGACCATAAATTCTCAGCATTTGCGTTAGTATCGGGGCTTTTGAAGTCTATGGTCACGGGCGGCTTCACTGTGCCCAAGTGCAGGGATTGCAATTCGTCAACGATCACTTGGTCCGCTGACGCCGCGCCGCCGTCATTAAGAACCGGCACCAACAGCGGCGGTATATGCGAACTTTGTGCGCTGATGTGTTCAAGCGCTCCGAGCAACTGCGGCGGCAGCGGCCGTAGTGCCGGGAGCGCGACAACCACAATTGCGGGCGGGCCAGAGCTAGATTCGTGGGTTAACGCGCGACTGCCGTTGTTCGTGTTCCATTCAATTTCTGTGATGCGGAGCGGCGGATGGCGGGACGGCTGTTTGGCATCGCTGTCGCCGCGCATAAAGGCGGCAATGCTCGCACCTCGTTGCACTTCCATAGCGCCAAGCAGGTTGGCGAGAAATGCGCGATCCGCGTCGCTTCCAGCGATAACCGCGATCCTGATCGGCGCATACAGGATCGCCTCACTGGCAATTTGAGAAGCAAGGGGTGGCGCCGCCGCTGCAATGTCCATGATTGAAATGTTCAGGCGCCCGCCATAGAGATCAATTGCCGCGCGGCCGACCTCCTCGACATAGGTTTCCACCAGCCGCCGCGAGACGTGTTCCCGTCCCCACTGGAACATGGCGCGGGAAAGCCGTTCGCGTGCTTCGTTTGTCAACGCGGTAGCCGGATTGCTCAAGCGGATAATCCGCCAGATGTCGTAGGCGCGCCCCGCATAGTCCGTCATGGCGCGCCAGCGGTAGACCTGCATGACTTGCGACACGGTGAGCCTATCGCCGAAGGGAATATTCTCGCGCATGAATGTGCCGAGCCGCGCGCTGACCCGTTCCGAAATGGCCAGCGCCTCCGGCATCGTGAATTGCCAGAGTGCATCGTGCTTGCCGGCGTGAATGCGATTGGCGACGGTGTTTATGGTCTTATGGCCGAGATCGAAAAGGGCTTGGGCATCGCTGATCGCATCGATATCGACTGTCGTTGCAACGGCGCGCACATCTGCCCAGGCCTTTCGCTCGATGTTCGTCCAGCTGGGGTTTGGTGCCGCCGTAACCGGCGCGTCGGCCGGTTGGCCAGCTTCAGCGGTGCCACCTTCGATCCTTGCGAACATCCACCTCTGAGTGGCGAAGACAAAGCCAACCGTCAGCATCGAGGCGATGGCCCAGATCAGCAGATAGCCGTTGTCCCAGAGATATAAGCCGCCAAGCGGTATCAGGGACAGCGATGGCAATAGTAACGCCGTGATGATCAGCACGAAATGCGCAGCGCGTGCGGCGCGCGGTTTCCCCGCCATCGGCGCGTATTGCTTTGTATTCGGACCTGGACTCGCCATGCCTATAGGCGCCCCTGCAAAACAGCTACGGCTGGTCATCCGAGGACGCCAGCCGTGCGCGAACTTGTTGGAATATTCAGGCGTCCTGCAGCTGACTTACGCCCGCTTTATCAAGCTGCCGATCAGCGATACAACGAATAGGACGATCGCCACCCAGAAAAGTATCCGGGCACCGTCCATCGCCGTACCAGCGACGCCGCCGAAGCCAAGAAATGCCGCGACCAGCGCGACGACCAGAAAAACGATGGCGTAGTGCAGCAGATTTCCCATTTTAAGCTCCAATCAATATCGAACCTATTGGGCGTTTAACGTGCACGAAGTCAAAAAGTTCCAGGCTATTGACATGAAACCGTTTACCATCCGCCGCGTCTTTGTTGCCGGACCGGTTGCGTCAGGCGCTAGTGTGGACGCGGTGGTAACCGGAGCGTGACAAGGCAAAAAATGAAAATTAGCGCGCCGAGAAAGACACGATGCCAGCATTGCCCGCTGAAGAAGATGGAAGTGTTCCGTGTGGTCGCTGCCTCGGAGATGGAATTTATAGAAAGTTTCAAAAACGGCGAACTCTCAGCTGATACCGGCGCGACCATTCTGGCTGAAGGCACCAGCGGACCGCACATGTTCACCGTGCTGTCCGGATGGGCATTCCGGTATAAAACGCTGGCTGATGGGCGCCGGCAGATCCTGAATTTCGTGTTGCCTGGCGATTTTCTCGGGCTGCAGAGCTCGATGATGTCGGAAATGCAGCACTCAGTGGAAGCACTCACGCCGATGGTGCTCTGCGTATTTCCTCGAAATAAGTTGTGGAATCTCTATTCCAGTCATCCAAGCTTGGCGTTCGATTTGACGTGGCTTGCGTCCCGCAGCGAGCGTCTTCTTGACGAGAATCTTTTGAGCGTTGGCCGCCGGTCGGCGTCAGAACGGGCCGCATTCGTACTGTTCGATATTTTTGTGCGCTGCCGCCAGCTTGGCCTCACCAATGGCAACCGGGTGCCGTTCCCATTCACCCAGCAGCATCTCGCGGATTCGCTGGGAATGTCGCTCGTTCATACCAACAAGACGCTGCAGAAGTTGATAGCGCGGCGTCTCTTCAAGTGGAAAAATGGGATGTTCGAGTTGTTGGATGAAAAGCGCATGATGGACGAAGCGAATATAGAATCGGTGCCACCGGCATTGCGGCCGCTGATCTGACAGCGAGGTCTTATCGTGTCTTGACGTTTTTCTTTTTGCCGTTTGGCTTTAACGAGCGCGACAGGCTTTTGACACGCGCTTCAAGCGAGTCCTGCTTATGATCGCGGCTGCCCGCGGCCCCTTTTGCAGAGGTCTCCGCCGCTTCATTTTCCAGCTGTGAGATGCGCAGCTGCACCTCTCGGGCCTCTTGCTCTGGATCACGTCCGCTTTCAGATAGCGGATCTCCCTTCGTGATCATTTGGCGAACACGCGTCTTGAGCGATTGCAGGTTCTTGTTGACCTTTGTTGCCGGTTGGCGGCGTGCGGGCAGCGACTTGGTATTTTTGGGCATTGTTGATGATCTCGAACAGGACGGAGCCGCCGAGCGATAAGCCGCAACCATTTTCGCCTCTTTGTAAGGCTCGGGTCCACGTTGGACTGTCAGCCAACCGGGCAAAATGCAAAGGTCTGGATGAATTGGTCATCCAGACCTTTCCAGGTGCGATCTCAGGTTAGCCGCCCGCCGAACGCTTGATGTCGCCGACTGCCTTCTGCGCGTCGCCCTTTGCTTCTTGGGCGATGCCCTCGGCTTCGGTCTCGGTGCTGCCCGTGACCCGGCCTACGGTCTGCTTGATTTTGCCAGCCGCTTCGTTGGCGTAGCCTTTGACCACATCAGTCGTGCCTGACGACGAAGCATTGTTTACGGCTTCCGCGGCCTTGTCCTTGACTGACCCAATGGCTTTCTGCGTATCGCCTTTCAATTCCTGCATTTTGCCTTCAACAACAAGCTTGTCGGAGCCGACCGCGCCGCCGATGGATTGCTTGGCCTTGCCGATGGCTTCGTTGGTGTGGCCTTTGATCTTGTCGCTCGTGCTGGACATTCGCTGTCTCCTCAATCGGTACTTACGGGGATCCACTTCAAGGGTGTCCACCTGCGCTAGTTGCAGTGGACCCTTGCCGGATAAACGGATGCGCTGCCGATTGGTTCCATGATCTCAGTGCAATAACCTTCGCGCTGAGTGGATGCCGCGTGCCGCTTAACGCGGAACTTGCGGCGACCGCAGCAGTTTAAGCGCGACACCACTGTGCAACGGATCATCAAGACCTAGGACTGAGGAGTGGAAATGCCGCTACTATCGGATTCGTTGCGCAATCTTGCGTCCGCACTCACTATAGGCGCGATCCTGATCGCGGGGCTTATCCTCGGAAGGGAGATCCTGATTCCGCTGACAATTGCAGTGTTATTGACATTCATCCTCACACCGGTCGTTGGCGCGCTTTCAAAGCTAGGCCTTCCAAAAGCTGCCGGAGTCTTTGCAACCATTATTGGTGCCACGGTCGCAGTCGCCATGTTCGCAGTGATCGCCAGCAGCGAGATTCTCAATTTGACGTCGGATCTCGGAAAGTACCGCGCCAATGTGATTGAGAAAGTGCGCACTGTAAGCTCTGCGAGCAAAGGGGGCAGCGCGTTGGCAAAAGCCTCGGAGGCTGTGACTTCACTCGGGACAGCGATTGAAAAGGAAATCTCGGCCAAGGAGAACGGTCAAGTATCCGATCTGCAAGGTGCACCCCGCCTGCCGGTTGCCCGGGATGAAACGGCTGCGGCGCAACAGCCGCCGCCCGTGCTCACTTCCCCTCAGGATGCCAACGGCAGATTGTCCGTGTTGGGCTTTCTTCCCGTCCTTGGTCAGCCCCTGGCGCAAGCCGCACTGGCATTGCTTTTCACAATTTTTCTGATGGTTCAGTACCGCGATCTTCTAGATCGCATCGTGCGCGTGGTAGGAACCGACCATCTCAGCGGCACCACATCCGCAATGAGCGAAGCTGGCGGCCGCCTGTCGCAGATTTTTCTTGCGCAGGCACTTTTGAATGGAGCCTTCGGCCTATTCATCGGCCTCGCACTCTGGGCGATAGGAATACCGAGCGCGGCTCTTTGGGGCGTTGTCTCCGCAATCATGCGCTTCGTGCCGTTTATTGGTTCGGTGCTTGCCGCGGTTCCGCCGGTGCTGCTTGCTGCAGCTGTTGATCCAGGCTGGAGTATTCTTGCGGCCACGTTAGCGCTCTTCA
>JABFRT010000065.1 GCA_013141015.1 Hyphomicrobium sp.
CCTCTGGTGTGGGGCTGAGTGGATTACGGGTGGAGCAGCGGACCATTGTGTAATGAGTGATGCCCTAGAACATGCCGATTTTAGCCCGCGCGCCGAGCCGCGCCTGGTGCCTGTTCGCCTGACCAGCGAAACCGAACGCGCTGTGCAGCGCTTTCCCACAGCCGTGCGCCGCGACGTGCGCCGCCTCGTGCGCTCATCGCCGCGGATTGCAGATCTGGCGCTGGTGTTTCCCGGCGCGCTTTATACTCTTGCGGCCCGGCGCGGGACGCTTGCATCACGCTTGCACGCCCGATCGCTCGTCGAAGAGGGCGCGCAATTGAAGTCCGTCGCCCGCGCGCTGGATTTGCCGATGTGGTTGCGCCGCCTGCCTCCCGAAGCCTTCGAAACCTTGCCGCTGGCGTTGCCGAAGTCCGAAGCGTTCGGCCGCCGCATAGCCTCGCGTATGCCGATGGCCGCGCGCGAGAGCGCGTTCTGGCTGGAAAGCGTGCTGTTCGCCGAAAAGGCCTGCCACGAGGACTTCGCGATCTGGCTGGCAGGCCAGCACATTTTTGCCGACCATGGAGATGCTGAAAAGTTGATCGCCGTTGTTGCGGCTTACGCTTGGTTTTCAGGCCACCCGGAGATGGCGGCGCATAAACTGATCGTCGTGCCGTGGCGGCCGGAGATCGCCTTCGACACAGCACTGTGCGCGGCGAAAAGCTGGTTCAACCGGATGCGGCTCGTGTTGCAGCTGCCGCCGGGTGTGGTCACCGATCCGTGGCTGAAAACAGGGCCGGCACTCGGCTACACGTTTGAGCCGCTGCTCAATCATACCGACATTCTGGCGGAAGCGCACGCCATGCAGAATTGCGCCGATCAATACGGTGAGCGGATCGTGCGTGACAAATGCCGCCTGTTCTCCGTCAAGCGCAACGGCGCGCGCGTCGCGACCCTCGAAATCGGCCCGCATCAGCGCGAAGCCGGCGTGCTCGCCATCAACCAGCTGAAGGCCCGCCACAACATGGCGGCATCAACCGAGATCTGGCAGGCGGCATACACGTGGATGGCCAGCCAGCAGGCGTTGAAGCGGTTACCGGCACTCGGCAACAGCGAGCGCATATTCGATCAGGACGCCTGGCGCACGCTGCTTGCGCCTTACCGGGACGCGCGGTCAGGCGCCGCGTGGTTCGACCGCGACGCATCCCACCTGATGTTCGCCGGCTTCGACGCTGACCTCGCCGACCTCGCGCGGAGGGGCGCGGTGTCGAGTTGGTTGTTTACGTGAGGGGGGGAGTGGCGAAGGTCAATTTTATCCGCACCCTTTGAATACTCCAGCTGCGGATACTCCAGTTGCCTGACCTCCCCTCAGCAGTGCCCGGTCTCTAAACACCCCACAAATGCGCATACCTTTAACCGCGCTGTGAGTTATGCGCTGCCTGGGGGGCTGTGGCGCTTGCCCCCGGGCGGGACTCCCCGTATAGACACCGCTTTAATGGCACAATCACCGACACCCAAAGCGCTGACGCGGTTTCCGCGCCGCCACCTGCTGACCTGCGAAGGTTTGTCAGCAGCCGAAATCAATTTTTTGCTCGATCTCGCTGACAAAGCCGCCGATCACTTCCGGCAAGGCGGGCCCAAGCGCGACGTTCTGGCCGGGCGCACGCTGATCAACCTGTTCTTTGAGTCCTCCACCCGCACGCAGGCGTCGTTCGAGATGGCCGGCAAGCGGCTGTCGGCGGACGTCATGAACATGAACGTCGCGACCTCGTCGGTCACCAAGGGCGAAACGCTGATCGACACGGCGGTGACGCTGAACGCGATGCGGCCCGACATCATCGTTGTCCGCCATCACGCGGCAGGCGCGGTTGAGCTTCTGTCGCAGAAGGTCGATTGCTCGGTCATCAACGCCGGCGACGGCGCGCATCAGCACCCAACCCAAGCGCTGCTTGACGCGCTGACCATCCGCCGCGCCAAGGGCCGCATCGCGGGCTTAACGGTCGCGATCTGCGGCGACGTTCTGCATTCGCGCGTGGCGCGCTCGAACATCAACGTGCTGAACACGCTCGGCGCCAATGTCCGGATCATCGCGCCGTCAACGCTGCTGCCGTCGCAACCCGACAGGCTCGGCTGCGAAGTCTATACCGACATGTGGAAGGGCATCGAAGGCGCGGATATCGTGATGATGCTGCGCCTGCAGCGCGAGCGCATGGAAGCCTCTTACGTACCGTCCAGCCGCGAGTTCTTCCACTTCTTTGGCCTCGATCATGAAAAGCTGGCGCGCGCCAAACCCGACGCGCTGGTCATGCATCCAGGCCCCATGAACCGCGGCGTTGAAATCGCGTCAACGGTCGCCGATCATTCGCGCAGTGTCATCCGCGAGCAAGTTGAAATGGGTGTTGCTGTCCGCATGGCCGTGCTTGAAGCGCTGTCCGCGCATCTCCTCAATAGCACTCCTTCAAGTGGCGGGGACAAATTGTCATGAGCCCGCACAACAGATCACTCGACAAACCGATGAGCGCTGGCAAGGCGACGGTGTTCATCAACGCCCGCATCATAGATCCGGCAACCAACCGCGATGAGCCGGGTGGCCTTCTTGTCAAAGATGGATTGATCGCCGATATCGGCCCGCACTTGCGCCGCAACGCGCCCGAAGGCGCAACCGTTGTTGACTGCAAGGGCCACGTGCTGGCACCCGGCCTGATCGACGCGCAGGTGTTCACCGGCGAACCCGGATACGAGCACCGCGAAACTTTAAAGACCGCCAGCCACGCAGCAGCTGCCGGCGGCGTCACCACAATGGTCGTGATGCCGGAGACCAATCCGGTCATCGACAGCGTGGCGCTTGTTGACTTCATCCAGCGCCGCGCCCGCGACAACGCGCTGGTTCACGTCCACACGATGGCGGCGATGACCAAGGGCCTCAAAGGCGAGGAGATGACCGAGATCGGTCTTCTGAAACGCGCCGGCGCGATTGCGTTTTCAAACGGCAAATCGAGCGTTGCGAACACCCGCGTGATGCGCAACGTCTTGAACTACGCCAAAGACTTCGGCGCGCTGATCGTGCATCACACCGAAGACCCAGATCTTGCCGGAAATTCGGCGATGAACTCCGGCGAAGTCGCAGCCCGCCTCGGCTTGTCGGGCGCTTCAAAATTATCGGAGACGATCACGCTTGAACGTGACGTGCGGCTCGTTGAAATGACCGGCGGGCGCTATCACGCGGCGACCATCAGCTGCGCCGAAAGCCTGGACGTGATCCGCAACGCCAAGGCCCGCAAGATGGCGGTGACGTGCGGCGTGTCGATCAATCACCTGACGCTGAACGAAAACGATATCGGCTCATACCGCACGTTCTTCAAGGTCCGCCCGCCGCTGCGCCGCGAGGACGACCGCGTGGCGATGGTGCGCGGCATCGCCAGCGGCGACATCGATATCATCGTCTCGTCACATGATCCGCAAGACGCCGACACCAAGCGCCGCCCGTTCGCGGAAGCGGCAGACGGCGCGGTTGGCCTTGAGACGCTGCTCAGCGCTGCGTTGCGCCTCGTCAACGCCGGTGAAGTAACATTGCTCGCGTTGTTAAAGGCGATGACCATCAACCCGGCGCGGTTGCTTGGGTTACACTCGGGCCGCCTCGTCAAAGGCGCGATTGCCGATCTCGTGCTGTTCGACGCCGGCGAGCCGTGGGTCGTCAACAAAGACCTGCTCCGCTCGCGCTCCAAAAATACACCGTTCGACGAAGCCAAAATGCAAGGCCGCGTTCTGCGCACGGTCGTGGCTGGCGAGACGGTGTATGAGTATGCGGGTGTGGAGCGGACTTAATTATCCTATGCTTTCCCGGGCAGGCGGTGATGCGCAGCATCAATCGCCAAGACCCGGGATCGCGTCCTTGCTCACGTTCGACGGACGTGATCCCGGATAGCCTCTTGTGTTTCGCTGACGCTTCACACGCGGCTTCCGGGAAGGCACAGTTGGCGGAGGGGGCGCTCGCCGGTCACAGCCGCACTCCTGCCCAGATGCGCGACCATTGAGGGCACCATGATACGCAACCGCGGGACACAATAATGAAAGCTGCCATTTGCACAGCGTATGGCGCGCCGGATGTGGTGCGGGTGATCGACGTACCCGCGCCCGTGCCGAAGCCCAACGACGTGCTGATCCGCGTCCACGCCACAACCGTGTCGTCTGGCGACGCGCGGATTCGCGGGGCAAACTTTCCGCCGGGCTTCTCGATTCCAGCGCGCCTGTTCCTCGGGCTGACACGTCCGCGCAAGCCAGTGCTCGGCACAGAACTCGCAGGTCTTGTCGAAGCGGTTGGACAGAACGTGACGCGCTTTCAAAAAGGCGACCGCGTGTTTGCATTCCCAGGCGTGGCGATGGGCTGTCATGCCGAATTGAAAGTGATGCCTCACGATGGCGCAATCGCGCTGATGCCGCCGGACTTCTCGTTTGAAGAGGCCGCAGCCATAGCGTTCGGCGGCACGACGGCTTTGTATTTCTTGCGCGATGTCGCAAACGTACAACGCGGCGAGAAGGTTTTAATCAACGGCGCGTCGGGTGCTGTCGGCTCGGCGGCCGTGCAATTGGCCAAGCATTATGGCTGCCATGTCACGGGTGTCTGCTCAGCGGCGAACGCGGCGCTTGTCCGCACGCTCGGCGCGGATGAGGTGATCGACTACAACGCGTCGGACTTCGCAGCGCCCGGGCTCACGTGGGACGTGATCCTCGACACGGTTGGCAACGCGCCGTTTGCGCGCTCAAAAACTGCGCTCAACAAAGACGGACGTTTGTTGATCATCGCCGCCAGCCTTGGCGAACTCGTCAAAGCGCCGTTTCAATCGAAGATGAGCGGGCTGAAAGTTGCAGGCGGCCCTGCGCCCGAGCGCGCTCAGGATATCGAAGTGCTCAGACAGCTATGCGAGGCGGGCGCCTTCAAACCCGTGATCGACAGCTGCTTTCCCCTGGATCGGATATGCGATGCTCATGCGCGCGCCGACACACACCGCAAGGTTGGCAGCGTGGTCGTGACGCTGTGAACGCCCTCATTGGGCGCATGCTACTTCAGCGCTTCCGTCTGCCAAAGCGTGACGCGCAGTCCTCCGTGGGCGACAGGGGCGGTGGTGGCCAAAAACGGTAATCCGGTTGCGTGCGCAAGTTCGTTGCCGCTGGTGATGACGCCAACGCGCCAGCCGGAAAAACGCGACTTCAAGGTTTGCCCGAGCGCGCGATACAGCGGCGTCAGATTGTGCTTCTCGCCGATGCGATCACCATAAGGCGGGTTGACGATGACTAGGCCCGCAGGTCCTTCAGGCGGCACCAGTTCGCTGATCGCTTGGCATTTGAAGTCTGTAAAATCTGAGACACCCGCCCGCGCGGCGTTGGCTTCACTCATGCGGATGGCGCCGGGATCGCGGTCGCTGCCGTAAAACCGCACGCTAGGCGTTGTGGCCCGCGCGACAGCCGCAGCGCGCAGTTCAGACCACGCCAGCGCGTCGAACGTTGCGAGTTGTTCGAATGCGAACGTGCGCGAGCGCCCAGGCGCCAATCTAGCGGCGATCTCGGCGGCCTCGATCACGAAGGTTCCCGATCCGCACATCGGGTCGAGCACGGGCTCTGTTCCGTCGTAACCGCACTGACGAAGAAATAGCGACGCAAGCGTCTCGCGCATCGGCGCTTTGTTGACGGCCTCCTTGTGGCCGCGCCTATGCAGCAGCTCGCCGGACGTGTCGATGCCGATGGTGCAGATATCGTTTTCAATGCGCGCGCGAATGGTGACTCCCGCATCCGGTGAAATCGCGGCCCCCATCTCCTTCGCAATGGCTTTTTCGATGCGCTCTTGGGCGGCGCCCGAATGATAGATACGCGATTTCTTGCAACTGACGTCAACGCACACCGGCACGCCCGGCCGCAAGATTTCGCGCCACGGAAATTTGCTGGCGCGCTTATCGAGTTCCGACAGATGCAAGACGTGGAATGACCCGAGCGTGGCAGTGACGCGGCCAGCGCCACGCAATTCAAGGTTGGCGCGCCAGACATCGGGCCATGAGCCCTGCATGGTCACACCACCCGGCACATAGCGCGCACTCGCAAAACCCTCCGCGCGCGCTTCCAGAAACAGCATCTTCTCCAAACCCGGAGCGGTAACGAGAAAGATTTCGAAGGGATCGGTGGTGGTCATGAGGCTTCCATAACGGGAAGCACGAGGTGCCGCGAGGGGATTCTGACCACCTCCCTGTTGCAGGTGTCCCGCACTTTGCTTAACGTGCGGCAGGCGGGCGCCAATGTCCGCGGCAAGGATACCCGCGACCCCATGAGCCCGCTGTCGTCTTTTATTACTCTGATGGCTGGCGGGCTTGCCAAGTGGCTCGGATATGCGTTTGCTCTCGGCTATCTGCTTGGATCAATCCCGTTCGGCTTGCTGTTGACGCGCGCGGCCGGCCTTGGCGACGTGCGCAAAATCGGTTCCGGCAACATCGGCGCGACAAACGTTTTGCGGACGGGAAATAAAAAGCTCGCCGCCGCCACGCTGCTGCTTGACGGCTTGAAGGGCACGGCCGCCGTGCTGATCGCCGACCACTATTTCGGCTTAGCGCCTGCCATGCTTGCGGGGCTCGGCGCGTTCCTTGGTCATCTCTATCCGGTGTGGTTGAAGTTCCGTGGCGGCAAGGGTGTCGCGACCTATATCGGCGTGATCCTCGGCCTCGTCTGGCAAGGCGGCGCCGTCTTCGCGCTCGTGTGGATCGCGGTTGCGTATCTTTCGCGCTACTCGTCACTCGCGGCGTTGGTTGCCAGCGTTGCGACGCCCACCGCATTGCTGTTGATGGGCCACGCAGAGATGGCGGCGCTGGCCGCGCTCATGACAGTTCTGCTGCTGTGGAAACATCGCGCCAACATTGGCCGCCTGATCAAAGGCGAGGAGCCGGAAATTGGCGCCAAAGGCTGAGCAACCAACACTGTTTGAACCGGCGCCCTTGCCGGTCGCAAAGTTCGGGGACGCCGAGACGCTGGCCTGCCTGCGGCTGATCCGATCGGAAAATGTCGGGCCGGTGGCGTTTCGCGAATTGATCAACCGCTATGGCGGGGCACAGCGCGCGCTCGATGCCCTGCCCGAGATCGCCAAACGCGCGCGCAGCAAACGGCCGGTCCGCGTTTGCCCGGCGAGCGACGCCCAAGCCGAACTTGAAACCGCTGAGCGCATCGGCGCGCGGCCGGTTTTCACGATTGAGCCAGGATATCCGTCCGCGCTTGCCGCCATCGATGCGCCGCCGCCGATGCTGTACGTCAAGGGCCGCATCGAACTGCTGCAGCGCCCGGCCGTGGCTATTGTCGGATCGCGCATGTGCTCGGCGGCCGGCAGCAAACTTGCCGCCATGTTTGCCCACCGCTTAGGGGAAGCCGGGTATCTGATCGTGTCGGGCCTAGCGCGCGGCATCGACGGGGCGGCGCATCGGGCGGCGCTGAAATCCGGTACAGTTGCCGTGCTGGCCGGCGGGCTCGATATCATCTATCCACCCGAGCACGCTGAACTGCACGCCGAGATCGCAACGGACGGATGCCTCGTCAGCGAAATGCCGCCGGGCTTTAAGCCGCGGGGCCAGGATTTCCCGCGCCGCAATCGCATTATCTCCGGCATCTCGCTTGGTGTGATTATCGTTGAGGCCGCCGCGCGTTCCGGCACGCTGGTGACGGCGCGCTATGCCGGCGAGCAGGGCCGCGATGTGTTTGCGGTTCCCGGCCACCCGCTCGACCCGCGCGCCGAGGGCACCAATAAGCTGATCAAAAGCGGCGCGACGCTGGTGACGGACGCCGAAGACGTGATGCGTGTGCTTGAACCGGTCTCTGGCCTGCGCGAAGGACCGGCGCACCTGCGGTGGCAACCGCGCGAGCCGGCACCCGCCGCCGATCAGCCGCCGCCCATTGTTGGCGATGACGAACGCGGCCTTGTGCTGGCCGTTCTGGGGCCAGCACCGGTCGATCTTGATGCGATCCAGCGGGCAACGGGATTGAGCACGCGAGCCGTACAGATCGCGCTGATGGAACTCGATCTAGCGGGGCACATTACGCGCCCCGGAACGGGTCTCATTGCCCGGCGCGACAGCGCTTGAGCTGCGTGCCGCCTGCGGCGCGGCCATATCTCAAGGGCCGATCAAGTCCGCGCCTTGATATCCGTCTTTCCCGCCGCCTGCTGGTTGGCTTCGACATGAGACAGCGCCAGCAAACCCGCTAAGGTGACACAACCCTCGCGAGCAGCAATATCTTGCAACTCGCTCAGCATGTCCGCTAGGTAGAGAAGACGTTCTTTGCGGTCCTCGTTCAATGGCGGTTCGCCCGCCCCACGTCGCTGTGGCCCCTCGACCATACTCACTGCCCCTTTCAACGCCCCCAATGATTGTGACTCTTGGGTATTATATTCTCGTTAAGATTGCAACACGCCTAGCCTACACCACTTTAGGTGGGTCTTTTGCCGGGATTTGACAGGGCTGCGGCGATCAACCATGTTCCCCGCCCACCCAGAACCGCCGGATGACACGCGTCAAACAAGCAACCGGGTCCATCAACCGGGACGGGTATGCCCGCCCCAGGAGTGAATGCGCGAGATGAACGTCGTCATCGTCGAATCCGCCGCCAAGGCCAAGACCATCAACAAGTACCTGGGGTCTGGCTATAAGGTCATCGCCTCCTATGGCCATGTCCGCGACCTGCCGGCCAAGAATGGTTCGGTCGAGCCGGATAACGACTTTAATATGCATTGGGATGTCGATCCGAAATCCCAGAAGATTATGCGGGAAATCGCCGACGCCCTTAAAGACGCCAGCAAATTGATCCTGGCAACCGACCCTGATCGCGAGGGGGAAGCCATTTCCTGGCATCTGCTCGAGATCCTCAATCAGAAGAAGGCCATCAAGAAGGGCACCGAGATCGAGCGGGTGGCGTTCAACTCCATTACCAAGCAGTCGATCCTGGCTGCACTCAAAGAACCGCGCAAAATCGACCAGCCGCTGGTGGAAGCCTATCTGGCGCGGCGCGCGCTCGACTATCTGGTCGGGTTTACGCTGTCGCCGGTACTGTGGCGCAAGCTGCCGGGCGCGCGATCGGCGGGCCGTGTGCAGTCGGTGGCGCTACGTTTGATCTGCGACCGTGAAGCCGAAATCGAAGCCTTCCGGACCGACGAATACTGGACCATCGAGGCGACGCTGCAGACGGGCAAAGGCGAGGACGTCAAAGCCCGCTTGACTGAGATTGCCGGCACGACGTTGAAGAAGCTCGATATCAAGGACGAGGCGAGCGCGGCGGCGATCAAAGCAGCCATTGAAAAACAAGATTTCGAAATTGCGTCGGTCGAGAAGAAGGCGACCAAGCGTAACCCATATCCGCCGTTTGACACCGCGGCACTACAAATGGACGCGTCGCGCAAACTCAACTTCTCGGCCAAGCAGACGATGCAGGTCGCCCAGCGCCTGTACGAAGGCGTCGACATCGGCGGCGAGACGGTCGGTCTGATCACCTACATGCGAACCGACGGCGTGCAGATTATTCCTGAAGCCGTGGCCCACATCCGCGATGTGATCTCGTCGGAATATGGTGGCCGTTACACGCCATTCGCACGGGAATGGAAAACCAAAGCCAAGAACGCCCAAGAAGCGCACGAAGCCATCCGCCCGACCGATCCCAAGCGCAAGCCAGAGCAGCCTGCGCAAGCATCTCGATAAGGATCAGGCAGCGCTCTACGATTTGATCTGGAAGCGCACGATTGCCAGCCAGATGGCGGCTGCAGATCTTGAACAGACAGTCGCCGAAATCACCGTCAAGGGCCGCAACGGCACGGACTACGGCTTGCGCGCCAATGGCTCGGTCGTGACCTTCGACGGCTTTTTGAAGGTCTATGAAGAAGGCCGCGACGATCGCGTTCTGACCCTTGCAAAAGGCAAGGACGATCCCGAGGACGACGATAGCCGTCGCCTGCCGCCGCTGACTGCGGGCGAACGTCTGATAGACAAGCAGATCGACGCGGATCAGCATTTCACCCAGCCTCCTCCGCGCTTCACAGAGGCAACGCTTGTTGATCGGATGAAGGCACTCGGAATCGGCCGGCCGTCGACCTATGCGTCCACAATGGCGACGCTGGTCGACCGCGATTACGTCAAGATCGACAAAAAGCGCTTGGTGCCCGAAGACAAGGGCCGCCTAGTCGTCGGCTTCCTCGAAAACTTCTTCAAGAAATACGTCGAGTTCGATTTCACAGCCGATCTTGAAGAAAAGCTCGATCTCATTTCGAACAACGAACTGGCCTGGAAGGACGTCTTGAAGGAATTCTGGCGCGACTTCACGATTGCCATCGACGACATCAAGGAACTGCGTGTCAGCCAGGTTATGGACGCGCTCAACGATATGCTGGCGCCACATATTTTCCCGGCGCGCGAAGACGGCTCCGAGCCGCGCTCATGCCCCAAGTGCGGAACCGGACAGCTCAGCTTGAAGCCAAGCCGGTTCGGCCCGTTCATCGGCTGCGGAAATTATCCAGAGTGCAACTACACGCGCCAGCTTAAGCAGTCCGATAGCGGCGATGCGGCCCTCGACGGCAAAGTGCTCGGCTATAACGACGACGGCGTTGCCGTGACGCTGCGCAACGGGCGTTTTGGACCTTACGTGCAATTGGGCGAAGCCGAGGGCGACGAAAAGCCGAAGCGCTCAAGCCTGCCGAAAGGCATCGACGCCGCAACGCTTGATTTTGAACGCGCACTGCAACTTTTGTCGTTGCCGCGCGAAGTCGGCCAGCACCCGGAAACCGCAACGCCGATTACGGCAGGGCTTGGCCGCTATGGACCGTTCATTCTGCATGACGGCACCTATGCCAACCTCGAAGGCATGGAAGAGGTTTTCACGATTGGCCTCAACCGCGCTGTGACGTTGCTCGCTGAAAAGCGCGCGGGCGGCGGAAAAAGCCGCTTCCAGCGTCAGGCCGCAACCGTGTTGAAAGACTTGGGCGAGCATCCGGTTGAAGGCGGCAAGATCCAAGTGCTTGAAGGCCGCTATGGCCCCTACGTCAGCCACAACAAGGTCAACGCAACGGTGCCGAAGTCAAAGGCGCCGGCCGATCTGACGGTTGAGGAAGCAATGGCGCTTCTGGCTGAGCGCATTGCCAACGGCGGCGGCAAGAAGGCTAAGCGAACGACGAAGGCGCCTGCAAAAGCCAAGGCCGCTCCGAAGGCGAAGACGGCGGCCAAATCAGACGACGCCGCCGCTCCCGCGAAAAAAGCTCCGGCTAAAAAAGCCCCCGCCAAAAAAGCGGCTGCAAAGAAGGCTGCTGCAAAGGCTTGATTTAGAAGTCCGGCGATTGGGCGAACACGTTCCCACGTCATCCCCGCCTGCGAGGGGATGACGTTTGTGTTGGGCATTAACTTCACGCAAAATGTGATTGCGTTTTTCCGGCCAAAGTTGTCCTCCCCCCTCCACCACGCCCGCACAATGCTTGCGGGAGACGTGAAGCGAGGTTTGGCGAATGGACGTTCTGTTTGTGTTGGTTTGTGGGGTTTTGGCTGTTTGGGCGCGCGCTTTTGCTGCCGCAACCGGCTTTTCTGCGCTTAACCTTGACATTCGCGCGGCTGGATGTTCGGTCACGGCACGCAACATATGGACACACATCTTGGCTAAGAAAACCGACGCCCCCGGCCACAAGAAGTCGAAGGCGGCGCCGCGTCAGCCCGTCAACGGCGGCCTGCCATCGAAGCAGCAGATCATCGAATTCATCAACACCTCGCAAGGCAAGGCGGGCAAGCGCGAGATTGCGCGTGCGTTCGGCATTTCTGGCGGCGCGAAGATTGCGTTGAAGCGGCTGCTGGCCGAGATGGCGGAAGACGGCACGCTTGCCGGCTCCAAGAAGGATTTCCGCGAGAAGGGCAAACTGCCGCCAACGACAACGCTTGAAGTGACGGGCCGCGACCGCGATGGCGATCTGGTCGCCAAGCCTTTGCATTGGGAAGAAGACGACGGCAAGCGGCCCGTTGTACGCTTGTTGGCCGATGGCACGGCGTTCGCGGGTGAGATCGGTATCGGCGACCGCGTGCTCGCCAAGCTGACAAAACTGCCGCGCGATGCAGGCCCCGCGCAGTACGACGCAGTGCCAATGAAAAAGCTGCCGCGCGAAAAGCGCCGCATGCTCGGTATCTATCGCGCATCAAAGCGCGGCGGCGGCACGATTGAGCCGATTGAAAAAAAGGAAATGAAGAGCTGGCCGGTTTTGCCGGATGACGCGGGCGATGCGGGCGACGGCGATCTGGTGCGCTTTGAGCTTGTCCGCCGCGGGCGGTTCGCGACGCCACGCGCAGTCATTCTAGAATCAATCGGCAACCCGGACGACCAACGCCAAGTATCATTGATCGCCATCCACGCCCACGGCATTCCTGAGGATTTCCCGGAAAGCGTGATCGAAGAATGCGAGCACCTCGAAGCGCCCACAATGGACGGCCGCGTTGATCTGCGCGCGACGCCACTGCTGACGATTGATCCGATGGATGCGCGCGACCACGACGACGCAGTCTATGCCGAGCCCGACACGAACGACACCAACAAGGGCGGTTGGAGTGTGATCGTGGCGATTGCGGACGTCGCGCACTACATCCGGCCCGGCAGCAAACTCGACCGCGAGGCGGAATTGCGCGGCAACTCGGTCTATTTCCCGGATCGCGTGGTGCCGATGCTGCCGGAGAAAATTTCCAACGATCTGTGCTCGCTGCGCGAGGGCGAAGAACGCCCGTGTCTGGCGGTCAAAATGATTTTTGACAAGAACGGCGAGAAGGTTTCCCAGCGCTTCATGCGGGCCATGATGAAGTCGCACGCCAAGCTTTCGTATCAGGAAGCGCAAGCGGCGATTGATGGCAACGTGTCGGAGAAGTGCGCGCCGTTGATGGAACGGGCGTTAAAGCCGTTGTGGGCTGCATACGCAGCTGTCAGCAAGGCGCGCGACAAACGCGGCCCGCTCGATCTGGATTTGCCGGAGCGCAAAATTTTGCTCGATGACCAGGGCCGCGTAGCCAACGTCGTCACGCCGGAGCGGCTTGATGCGCATCGCTTGATCGAAGAGTTCATGATTCAGGCGAACGTGGCGGCGGCGGAAACGCTGGAAGCCAAAAAATCGCAACTGGTCTATCGCGTGCACGACGCGCCGAGCCCGGAGAAGCTCAAAGGCCTCAAGGATTTTCTCGACACCCTCGACATGAAAGTGCCGCATGCCGGTGCGCTGAAGCCTGAAGCGTTCAACGTCATTTTGGAAAAAGCCAAAGATCTCCCCGTGCCGGAATTGATCAACGAGGTGATTTTGCGCTCGCAATCTCAAGCCGAATATAACCCGAAAAACATCGGGCACTTTGGTTTGAACTTAGCGAAGTACGCGCACTTTACATCGCCCATCCGCCGTTACGCCGACTTGATTGTGCATCGCGCGCTGGTGCGGGCGTTGAGCCTTGGCGCGGGCGGCATGCGGGACGAGGATTTCGGTCGCTTAGCAGCGGTCGCACAAGCGATCTCGGATACCGAGCGGCGCGCCATGGCAGCCGAACGCGAGACGACCGACCGCTTGATCGCCAATCATCTGGCAAACCACATCGGCGCCAGTTTTGCCGCCCGCATATCGGGCGTCACGCGCTCAGGCCTGTTCGTGCGGCTTAAAGATACCGGCGCCGACGGCTATATTCCGATTGGCTCACTCGGCAACGATTTCTTCCACCACGTCGAAGCGGCGCACGCGCTTGTTGGTGCCAAAACGGGTGAAGGCTATCGCCTCGGCGATGTGGTCGAAGTAAAATTGCTAGAAGTTGTGCCGTCAGCGGGCGCGTTGCGCTTTGAGATGTTATCGCCCGGCAAGAAGGGCCAGTTCGCAGCACTCAAAGCTGGCGGCGGCCTACCGCGCAACCGCTTCAACGCCAGCCGAGGAAAGACCGGGCGCGGCGGCTTCAAGCGCGGGCGGTGAAGGCACATGGCGAAATCGTTGCGGATAGAGATTGACGCCGCACTCAAGTCGAAAATCCTGATCGGCTTCACACGAACGCTCGAAAGCGGAAAAGTCAAAGGCTACGTGGTGGCCGTGGGCGGCGACTGGTTTCTACTTGCGTTGATCAACGACGACATCTTGTTTGGGGGATACCAGCTGCCGTTCGAATTCAGGACATTGTTGACCTGCAATATGTGAACCTAATTCGGCCTTTATGAAAGCGGTTTGGCCAAGCGCAAAATTGCGCGGCTGAAAGCAATGAAATGTGATCTGACTTCGGCTGGTTCAATTCTGCAGGACGCGGCCAGGAAATTTCCACTTGTGACTATCCATCGGGAGTTGGCGGAACCGGACGTTTGTCAAATCGGACGGCCTGGCAGTGTGATCTACGAGGACAATTGGCAAGTCGTGGCCAAGCCTCCACGCCGCCAACACCGGCGCCGGACTTTGCCGGATGCTGACATTCTCCCTACTCCGATGGCAATGCCGTTGCCAACGACTGGCAGCCGATAGCAACATAACGCATACGGACGCTCTTGTCGTGGGTGGCCGTCTTCGCGGCCATGACTGTAGGCAATCCCCACCACCCGCGGTCCCGGACGGAGGCGTGGAGCGAAGCGCCGCGCCGAAGATCCGGGATCTTTCGCGGTGGCTATATTGGGGAATGTCACGAGGGGTAAAGGTCCCGTGTCTGCGAAGCGGCATAAGAATGCCGCATCGCGCACGGGAAAGCGGGTATTGGCCGAGTGCCGGGCACGCAACGCCATGCATTTGCACAATCGCTGGGCAGTTCTGCCGAGACACAGATCCGTGCGTGCCCGAATGTGCGTCAACATAACGGTCCGTCATAGTCGGACCTTGCCAACGCTGAACAAAAGCCTAGGTAGCGGTGCACACCATCGCGCGCGACATTCGCAGTGCGCGCATTCCGCAAACTAAAAAGGAAACTCCAACGTGCAACAACTCAGCGACGACGGCGTCCGCATTGTCAATGACGTAGCGGCGCGCCACGGGTTCACCGCCGATGCTGTGACCGAGATGCTGCGCGCGGTCTCAGCTGGATACGGCTCGCAGGCGCAATTCAATCACTACGAATTCGGTGGTATGGGCCAGTGGTCGTCGGGCGGCATGGTGATGATCGGCGACATGTTCAACAACAATTTGAAGGGGCGCGTGAGCGCGCTTGCCCAAGACTTGTCGGGCCTTGTCCAGAACCAGACGATGTTCGCGCGGCCCGCGCAAACGCAATCGCAGAACCAAAGCGGCAGCTGGCAAAACACTACAGGACAGGCGCAGTATCAGGGCGGCGGCGGACAGCAGCAAAGTCCGGGCGGCTATGGTTCGGGATCGAGCTTGTTCATTCCTGGCACTGGATCGGCCGATTGGTGGCCGGCGGATCTTGGTGCGGCAGGCTCCATCGGATCGCAGAACAATTTGCGTTACGCGTATTTTCCCGGCGCGCGCCGCTTGGCCATCAACAACAATGGCAACGTGACGGTTTACGATACCGGCGACAATCAGATTGGCGGGTTTCGCAGCAGCAGGGTGGCGATCAATCGCTGACGTTCACCAGTCAGTTCGGCTTGGTGCGCGTCGCCGATTTGCCGGTAGCCGGCGCCAATGGCATGAGCCCGGCCGGTGGCAGCGCAGCGGCAGCACACGTAGCGCAGTCCGCTCCGCAACAGTCCTCCGCACCGGTCCCGCCGCCGGGCGCCAGCCTGACGGCAAAAACCGGAACGCCCGCGCCAAACGCCGCACCAGACGAGATTTTCGGCCTGATCGAGAAACTCGCCGAATTGCATAAGAAGGGCATTCTGACGGATGCCGAATACGAGGCGAAGAAAGCCGAGTTGCTCGGCCGCTTGTAAGCGCGTGCAGCGGATTGTTGGCTGCGGCGGCTGGGGGTCTTGACCGCGATCAGACTTGGAACCAAGTTGGTGGTCATGACAGTGATCAAAACAACCACCTCCTCCGTCAACCAATCCGCGCTCGAAAAGGGCATCCCGGGCAGTGCCAGCAGCGCGCCCGGCGTGGTCGCGGACGGCGCAGCGGACCGGCCGGTCTGGCTGTCGGTCAAGCGCGGCTGGAAGCAGGCATGCCCGGCGTGCGCGAGGGGCCGGATGTACACCAGCTACCTCAAGGTCAACGACGCCTGCCCATCGTGCAAAGAGGAATTGCACCACCAGCGCGCCGACGACGCGCCGCCGTATTTCACGATTTCAATCGTTGCCCATATCATTGTGTTCGGCATCCTGTTGAGCGAGCAGCATTTGGCGCCGCCGGTCTGGCTGCAGCTGGCGATCTGGCTGCCGCTGACGGCGGCTCTGTGCCTGTGGTTCCTGCCGCGCGTTAAAGGCGCGTTGATCGGATATCAGTGGGCTAACCGCATGCACGGCTTCGGCGATGGCGCGTTCGAAGGCGCGGATATTGCGCCCGCCGATCCGTTGCCCGTGACCACGCCCTAAGGCGCCGCCCGCAAATGCCGGCCGGTTTCCCGCCACACCACCATAACGCAGAACCGCCGGTCCGCGATGCGGCGTGCATCGTGCTGATTGATCGCACTGGGGCAGAGCCGCGCTTGCTGCTCGGGCGGCGCTTGCCGGCGCAAGTGTTCCTGCCCAACAAATGGGTGTTTCCAGGCGGACGCGTCGATGAGGCTGATAAGGCCTACGCGGCAGACCTCACACGTGTGGCAAAGCTACCGCCTAACGCCCACCACCGCTTGGCCTTCGCCTGCGCGGCCATCCGCGAGTTGTATGAGGAAGCGGGCATACTGCTTGCGTCGCCGGACATTGTCAGCTGGCAAGCACCACAGACCTGGGCTGATTTTGCAGGCCTGGCCGTGACACCCGCCTACGAGCGCCTGACGCCGCTGGCGCGGGCCATTACGCCGCCAGGGTTCCCACGCCGGTTCGATACGTGGTTCTTCTCGGCTGAATGGGACCGCGCGGCGCCTGTTACCGGCGCGCCAGACGGCGAGTTGCTCGATCTGGCGTGGTTTACGCTTGCCGAGACGCGGGCCCTCGATCTGCCCATTATCACCCGCTACATCGTCGATGATGTCGCAACGCTGCTGGCGGCGGCGAAGGACCCCGCCGGCCCGCTCATTCCCTTTTATTTCCAGGACTTTGACGTCTACCGGCGGACGCTTGTTCCAGCGTATGAAACCGCCGTGCTGCCTTGACAGCACGGGTTTGATGAGTATGGTGCCCGCTCAATCCCATCACACTTTGCGCCCTGCATCTGAGGCGCCGGTAAACTGAGGCCTTAGAGCTATGGCAAAGCCTATCACGCAAAAGATCAAGCTGCTGTCCTCGGCGGGCACCGGCTTTTTCTACGTGACCAAGAAGAACCCGCGCACATCGACTGAAAAGCTGGTGTTCAAGAAGTATGACCCGGTCGCGCGCAAGCACGTCGAGTTCAAGGAAACGAAGATCAAGTAAGACGCGGGCAGCACGCCGGGTCCGCCCGGCTCCCGCTTCTGCCCGTGGCAAACGTGCTGCGGGCCGTTGATCACAACGACACCTGCATAAGCTCAGCAACTCATAGGCTAAAACAACCCCGTCTGGCAGACGCATGGGGATGCGCAGCGCTGGTTCGAGGCCACGGTTTTTGCGCACACTGCATTCAACACGATGAATTCAGAATGATGAATTCAGAACGATGAATTCAGAATTAGAGTTGGACTTGAAGGTTGGAAGACCAGGGTCCGAAACAAACTCGGCAGCGGGGTAAATCGTTCCGAGACAGTCTCAAGACCCTGGTCATAACCGGGCGAGGTTCAAAGAGGGCGTTGTCCCTCACCCAGCTTCAAGATCGATCCCGTGCAGCCTTTCGAGGAGGCCACTCTTCAAGCCACTTGGACCGATCAATCCCCACTCTATCAGGCTCTGCGGCGGGCCAAACAGTGCGGGAAGCGCGCGAACTGCACCAGCAAAAAGAAAACGAACTTGGTGCAACACAAATTCCGTCGGGTAATTATTATCCCCGTTCAATTACAGCAATTGGTGCCAGACCTTTAAGACATTTGCAAGAACAGCTTTGCAATGACAAATATGCAACGGCAGCTGCGAGTCGTTAACCAAAGCACGCTGCTAAAATCATGATTTCATTAGGCAATTGCAGGCTCGCTCAGTCTGCAGATTGACCAAGTGGTGCCGCAATCGCACAGCACCTATTCGATTGAACACGGAGTACTTTAGGCGGCATCCGCCGACACGCGGTTGCGGCCGCGCTTCTTGGCGGCATAGAGCGCAAGGTCAGCCCGCTTGAACACGGTCTCAGGTGTATCCTCGGCGACTTCCAGCGTACTGATGCCGACGCTGGCAGTAACGCGAATGGTTTTTCCGCCGGGAATTGTGAAATTCTCCGACGCGACCGTTGCCCGCAACCGCTCACCGACCTGATAGGCCCGCGCGATATCGGTATCGGGCATAATGATCACGAACTCTTCGCCGCCCAGCCGGCAGGCGAGATCTATGCCGCGCGTGTTGCGTTTCAGACGGACCGAAAATTCCTTGAGCACCATGTCACCGACGTCGTGACCGTAAGTGTCGTTGACGGCTTTGAAGTGGTCGATGTCGGCAACCAGCATCGACAGATGACGGCCGGTGCGCAGCGAGTCCGCGACCAATGTCTTCAAATGGCTTTCCATGTAGCGCCGGTTCTGCAGGCCGGTGAGCGCGTCGGTGATCGACATCTCGACTGTTTCGGCGAGGCGATGACGCAGGAAGTCAGAATGGCGCTTGCGCTTGATTTGGGTTTTGACGCGGGCCAGCAGTTCGTGGCGGTCGATCGGGCGCATCAGGTAGTCGTTGACGCCCATATCGAGGCCACGCAGCAGGCGGGCTTCATCACCGGGTTCAACCAGGATGATGATCGGCAAATGGCGGGTGCGCTCGAGCGAGCGGACCTGAGAGCATAGCCGCAAACCGTCTGCGCCCTGCAGCGACAGGCTAACGACCAGCAGGTCAAAATTGCTTTCGGCCAGCTTGATCAGGGCGGCTTGGGGATCGCGCTCCGCAAAGGCATCGTTGGTTTTCGACAGCACTTCCAAAAGGCGGGCAGCCGAGCGCGGATGGTCATCAACCACCAGCACGCGACCCGAACGGCCGGAAAGCGCCTTTGCAAACGCACCATCGTCAGGAATGCCCATTTCCTTGCCCGTTGAGGCGCGCATGATCATTTCGTCGTTGAGCATCTTCAAGCGCGCCAGGTTCTTGACGCGGGTGATCAGCGCAATGTCGTCAACGGGCTTGGTCAGGAAGTCGTCGGCGCCACTTTCCAGGCCCTGCACCTTATCGGCCGGCTGGTCGAGCGCGGTCACCATTACGACGGGGATGTGATGCGTGGCGATATTCGATTTGATGCGGCGGCAAGCTTCAAAGCCGTCCATACCCGGCATCATCACGTCAAGCAGCACCACATCGACCCGCTCGCGCGCAAGTACATCCAGCGCCTCCTGGCCGCTGTGGGCCGAAAGCACTTCGAAATACTCCGCCTGAAGCCGCGCTTCGAGCAGCTTCACATTGGCGAGGATATCATCAACGACGAGAACGCGGGCGGTCATGGGATACTGATCTTTGGGGTACGAACGTCAGACGGCTATGAACTTAGATCTTGGCGTGACCAACGAACCGGCGGACGGTTTCGAGGAAGGTCATGACCGAGATCGGTTTGGAAATGTAGGCTTCGCAGCCGCCCGAGCGGATACGCTCTTCGTCGCCTTTCATGGCGAAGGCGGTGACGGCGATAACCGGGATGTGGCGCAGGCTCTCGTCGTCCTTCAGCCACTTGGTGACTTCAAGGCCTGAGACTTCGGGCAGCTGAATGTCCATAAGGATCAGGTCAGGGCGATGCTTGCGCGCCAGATCGAGCGCGTCGAAACCGTTGCGGGTCTGGATCACGCGATAGCCGTGGGCGGCCAGCAAATCATTGAAGAGCTTCATGTTGAGTTCGTTGTCTTCAACGATCAACACGGATTTTTGCGCCAGACGCGGGTCGGCGCCGCGGCGTTCGACGGTCATACTGGGTTCCTGAAAAGTCATGGCACTTGGGACCGTTTGCTTATCCGAGCTTGTTTGTGGACCGATTCTCGGCGAAAGCCGTGCCACAGTGTGACCGCAACAGCGTAACCAACAGTTAAAGAGCCCGGCCTTGAGGAGCGCAAATGTGATGGCAAAGGCACCGCGCATGACGGTTGAGGGGGCGGAAGCCCTGGCGTTGCAGGGGCTAACCTTCCTGGCGGGCGACGCCGAGCGGCTTAACCGTTTTTTGACGCTGACGGGAATTGACCCCGCAGACCTTGGCGGATGGGAGGGAAACCACGCCATTCAGGGCGCCGTGCTCGACCATTTGCTGAGTGACGAAAGCCTGCTTTTGGTGTTTGCCGCCGAAGCAGGCGTGCCGCCTGAGACCATCTGGCCGTGCCAACAGCTGCTGGCGGGCGGCTGGCAGGACTAAAGTCGCGGCCAATTGGCGTAGCTGCGGCCGCGCACTCTTCCACAGGCTCCGTGCATGGCATAAGAGCGCCGGAATTCTTGAAGGGCGCCCGCGCATATGATTCGTCTCGACAGCATCAGCAAGCAAAACGGCCACCAGATCGTCTTCATCGAGGCGTCCGCCGTGCTTAATCGCGGCGAAAAAGTCGGTCTCGTCGGACCGAACGGCGCCGGCAAAACCACCCTGTTCCGCCTGATCACGGGCCAGGAGGATCCAGACGAAGGCCAGGTGTCGAGCGACCGCGGCATCACAATCGGCTACTTCAGCCAGGATGTCGGCGAGATGGCGGGGCGCAGCGCTGTTGCCGAAGTGATGGACGGCGCCGGACCGGTCAGCGCGGTAGCGGCCGAACTCGCAGACCTTGAAACGGCGATGGCCGACCCTGAACGTGCAGACGAAATGGAAGACATCATCGAGCGCTACGGCGAAGTTCAGGGCCGCTTTGAGGAGCTCGGCGGGTACGCGCTTGAAGGCCGCGCCCGCGAGGTGCTGGCTGGTCTCAGCTTCTCCCAGGAGAAGATGGACGGCGATGTTGGCGCGCTGTCAGGCGGATGGAAAATGCGCGTCGCGCTGGCCCGCATTCTGTTGATGCGGCCTGACGTGATGCTGCTCGACGAGCCGAGCAACCACTTGGACCTTGAAAGCCTGATCTGGCTTGAGCAATTTTTGAAAGGCTATGACGGCGCGTTGATGATGACCTCGCACGACCGCGAGTTCATGGACCGCATTGTTACGAAGATTGTCGAAATCGATGGCGGCACGCTGACCACCTATTCGGGCGGCTACGAGTTTTATGTGCAGCAACGCGCGCTTGCCGAAAAGCAGCAGCAGGCGCAATTCGACCGCCAGCAGGCGATGCTGGCGAAGGAATTGAAATTTATCGAGCGCTTCAAGGCCCGGGCTTCCCACGCCGCCCAAGTGCAAAGCCGGGTCAAGAGCCTTGAAAAAATCGACCGGGTGGAGCCGCCCAAGCGCCGCCAGACCATCGTGTTTGATTTTCCGCCCGCACCGCGCTCCGGCGAAGACGTTGCGACCCTCAAGAATGTCGACAAGGGATATGGCGCCCGGACGATCTATGAGGGCCTGAACTTCCAGGTCCGCCGCCGCGAGCGCTGGTGCGTGATGGGCGTCAACGGCGCCGGGAAATCAACGCTGTTGAAGCTGATCGCCGGATCATCAGAACCTGATCGCGGCACGGTCGCGCTCGGCGCCAGCGTCAAGATGGGCTACTTCGCTCAGCACGCCATGGATCTGCTCGACGGCGAGCGGACCGTCTTTCAAACGCTGGAAGATCATTTCCCGCAGGCGGGCATCGGCCCACTGCGCGCGCTTTCCGGGTGCTTTGGATTTTCCGGCGACGATGTCGAGAAAAAATGCCGGGTGTTGTCAGGCGGCGAGAAGGCCCGTCTGGTGATGGCCCTGATGCTGTTTGATCCGCCGAACTTCCTGGTGCTCGACGAGCCAACCAACCACTTGGATTTGATGACCAAGGAGATGCTGATCACGGCGCTGTCGAATTATGAAGGCGCGATGCTGTTCGTCTCGCATGACCGCCACTTCCTGGCAGCACTTTCAAACCGCGTGCTGGAATTGACGCCGGATGGCATTCACCAATATGGCGGCGGATACACAGAATACGTCGAGCGCACAGGCCAGGAAGCACCGGGCTTGCATCCCTAAAAAGGCCTTTGCCGGTTTAGTGTTCAGGCGCCGCGCACGGGCTTTCCGGCAGGAAGGTGAGTTCCTTGAGGTCGCCCTTGATCGCGAATTCGCCATAGTCGATGGCAAGGCCCGCGGTCACGCCGTTTTCATAGAAGTTGTACGACAGCTCATAGGCCGGTGGCGCATCCTGCTTGTCCTTGCCGCTCTCGAAATAGCTGAGCGACATCGGCCACGATTGCAGCGCGGCCATGCGGCCTGCGTCTTTGCCGGCATCCTTGAGAGACGCCAGATCCTTGCGCCCGCCCGCCTGCCCGGCTTTGCCGATGACGGCGTTGGTCAGATAAATCTTGGTGCCCTTTTCCGAGCCGTCATAGACGCTGGCCGCGAGCAGCGTCTTGCCGTCGCGCGCAGCTTTGATCAAGGCTTCTGCGTGTTGCATCGGAAAGTAGGTGTTGGCCGGAAGCGCGAACTGCGATTTTTCGGGCTTCACCAGATCGACGTTCGCGGCAGCGGCCGGGTCTGGGCGACGGACATCGCCTTGACTCGATTCCACAGCCTCTTCGTTGGCAAATTGCGTGGTCGAAAAACGCAACCGTTTGCCGGCCGCCTCTTCCCAGCTTGAATTGCGCAGATCGTTGACGGTCTCGCCGCCCTCTTGATTGCTCATGCGGGTCACGAAGCGCATGTTCTGGGTGAAGCCCTCGCACGCCGACCCAGTCAACTCATAGACCATGCGGCCGGTCATGCCGGAGACGCCAGAGCCAGATGCCGCGCGCGCCAAGCTGATGTCATAGACGGCGCGATGGGCGGCGAAATGCACAGTATTCGCGGCAAAGGCCGGGGCAGAAACAGCGGTCAACAAGACAAGGCCCAAGCACGGCGCATAGCGTTTCAACGGCAACATCCTCAGTTAAGCGGCACAAGCCGTACAATAGCGGCCCAGCCAGCCATTGCAAAGCGGCGGAAGCACGGCCAAATTGGCAAGCTCAGGCGCACTTGTTGGCATCAGAAAGAGGACGGCATGACGGCAAAGTGTGAAGATCGCTTGAAGGCGCTTGGGCTTCAGTTGCCGCCCGCCCCCGCGCCTGTCGCCAATTACGTGCCGTATTTACGGGCTGGCGATCAGCTGTTCATTTCCGGGCAGATTGCCAAAGCAGGCGATGGCCGCATTGCCACCGGCACACTTGGCGCCGGCCTTGATGTGGCGGCGGGCCAGGAGGCCGCAAGACTGTGCGCCTTGAACATCTTAGCACAAGCCAAGGCCGCGCTCGGCGATCTCGACCGCGTGGTGCAGGTGTTGCGGTTGACAGGCTTCGTTGCGTCAACGCCCGCCTTCACCGATCAGCCGCTGGTCGTCAATGGCGCGTCGGATTTGATGGTCGCCGTGCTGGGCGATGCGGGCCGCCACACCCGCGCGGCGGTTGGCGTCGCCAGCCTTCCAGCCGGTGCCGCGGTTGAGATCGACGCGATCCTGAAGGTTCGCTGACAGATGCTTGACCGCGCCATCTTTCTGCGCCCGATTGCCCATCGCGGATTGCATGCAGCATCGCGCGGTATCGTCGAAAATACCCCGCAGGCGTTCGACGCGGCGATTGCCAAGGGCTACGGCATCGAGTGCGATTTGAGGCCAGCGGCGGGCGGACTGCCGGTCGTATTCCATGACGACACGTTGAACCGGCTGGTGGACGGCAAGGGGCCGGTTGCGGCACTGTCCGCATCTGAGGTCAGGCGCACAGTCTACAAAGACGGCGTGACGCGATTGCAGACTTTTGCTGAACTGCTCGACCAGATCGATGGAAGTGTGCCGCTGCTGGCCGAAATCAAAAGCGAGTGGGACCCGCCGGATATGGCGTTCCTGAAACGGATTGCCAAACTTGCGGGCGGCTATCAGGGAGCAATCGCGCTGATGTCGTTCGATCCCGATGTGATGGCGGCGATGCGCGTGCTGGCGCCCGGCGTGCCGCGAGGTATCGTTTCGGGAAGCTTTGCAGGAGCCGGGTGGTGGCACCGGAAAGTTTCGAAACAGCGCGCCGTGCGCCTGCGCGATTTGCTGGAATCAGGCCCGTCCGCGCCCGATTTCTATGCCTATCAGGTGGCCGCACTGCCGACGCCCGTGACGGAGTATGTGCGCGCCGTGCAAGGCCTGCCGCTGTTCACCTGGACCGTGCGCACGCCCAAAGACCGGGCTACCGCCGCCAAGCATGCCGACGCCATGATCTTTGAGGGGTTCGAGCCTTAACCCCGCGCCTGTTTGGCTTTCTCATAAAGCGGCAGCACGTCGGGCAGGTTTTTCTCGATTGTCGTGATCCGCGATTTGCCGGACGGATGGGTTGAGAACCACGCTGGCGGCGCGCCTTTGTTGGCTTGGCTCATCTTCTGCCACAGCGTGATTCCGGCGCGCGGATCGTATCCGGCGCGGGCGGCGAGTTCCAATCCGATCAGGTCGGCCTCGGTTTCGTCGTTGCGCGAGAATTTCAAAGCCGCCAAACTTGATCCAGCAGCGCCGATCATTTCACCGGCTTGGCCAAACAGCAGCCCGCCGATCACGCGGCTGCCGATGCTGGTCAAATTGGTCTTGGCGGTACGTTCGCGCGCGTGCTCCCACAGGGCGTGGCCCATTTCGTGGCCCATGATCATCGCGACTTCATCGTCGTTCAGATTGAGCTTATCGAGTATGCCGGTGAAAAACGCGATTTTTCCGCCCGGCATGCAGAACGCATTGATCGACGGCGATGAGAGCACGTTCACTTCCCACTTCCAGGTCTTGGCGCGCTCATTGAATTTGAAGGTGTGCGGATAAAGATCCTTGAAGATCGCACGCACGCGCTGCACCTGCGGGTCCCGATCATCAAGCAGCGCCCGCTTCTGGAACGCTTGGCGCGTCATGGCATCGTATTGCAACGCTGATGAGGTCTCGACCTTTTCAGCCGACACGAGTTTTGCGAAAATCGATTTACGCGGAACTTTGACGCCGTCTTCGGCGTGTGCGGAGATGAGACCGCCCGCCAACACGCTGGCTGCTGCCAAAACGAGAACACTTGCGCGCTTCATACTGCCGCCCTCCACAAACCCAGCGCCGAACCCGCGCCGCCGCTTACTGACCCGAAGTATAGATAGGGCGCGGGGTGATCTTTGGCTAGGGTTTGACGTATTATCACCTATGCCCCACGCTGATAGGCGGCTTGTGACGGCTTTTCGCGGACATCCATGAGCGATCCTTTGGCTACAGTCGTCAAGCTCTGCACCGCAATCGGAGAGATCGATGCCGCGCAATGGGATGCCTGCGCCAATCCGGACGCGGGCCGCTACAATCCATTTGTGGGGCACGCGTTTTTGAAAGCGCTTGAAGACGCCAAGTGCGTCGGCGATGGCACTGGCTGGCTGCCGCGGCATCTGGTGCTTGAGGATGATCGCGGCAGGGTTTGCGGCGTGGCGCCCTGTTACATCAAGACCCATAGCCAAGGCGAATACGTGTTCGACCACGCCTGGGCGGACGCCTCCCATCAGGCAGGCCTGCGCTATTATCCGAAGCTGCAGATCGCGGTGCCGTTTACGCCGGTGCCGGGGCCCCGCTTGCTGGTGCGGCCGGGGGCTGACGCGAAAGCCAACGAACAGGTGCTGGCGGCAGCGGCAATTGAAGTCGCCAAACAAAACGGCTTGTCATCCGTGCATCTGACGTTTTTGGATCAATCGGCGCAACAGAGCCTCGCAGGCCTTGGTTATCTCGCGCGCACTGGCCAGCAGTTTCATTGGCAGAATGCGGGCTACAGAACGTTCGAGGATTTTCTTGCCACCTTCGCGTCGCGCAAACGCAAGTCCGTGCGCAAGGAACGCGCAGAGGCTATCGCGCCCGGTATCGCGATTGAACACATCACGGGTGCCGCAATCACGGAGGCGCATTGGGATGCGTTCCATGACTTCTACGTAGATACCGGAAATCGCAAGTGGGGCCGGCCCTATCTGAACCGCGCGTTCTTTTCACTTCTCGGCCAAACGATGCCGGAACGCTGCTTATTGGTGATGGCCAAACGCGAAGGCCGCTATATCGCCGGCGCGCTCAACATGACCGGCGGCGATTGCCTCTATGGCCGTTACTGGGGCGCAATTGAGCAGCACCCAAGCTTGCATTTCGAGGTCTGCTATTATCAGGCCATCGACTATGCAATCGCGCACGGCCTCGCGCGTGTTGAGGCAGGCGCGCAAGGCGAACACAAGCTGGCGCGCGGGTATCTGCCGGTTGAAACCTATTCCGCCCATTGGCTGGCTGAGCCCGGGTTACACCGCGCGGTTGAAAAATTCCTGAAACGCGAACGCACGATGGTGGCGGAAAGCAACGACGCGCTAACGGAGATGGGGCCTTATCGCAAAGAGGCGGATTGAACGCCTGCAAAGTTCGCGTTAAGTCTCGCGACAGCAATATAGCGAGGCGCGACCCATGACCTACGATAGCAGCAACATCTTCGCCAAAATTCTGCGCGGGGAAATTCCGTGTCACAAAGTCTATGAAGACGCCGATGCGATTGCGTTCATGGATGTGATGCCGCAATCGCCGGGCCACACACTCATCTTGCCCAAAGCCCCCTCGCGCAATGTGCTTGATGCCGACCCCGCCGTGCTCGCCAAAATTCTGCCGCTGGTGCAGAAAATCGCGATTGCTGCCAAGACCGCGTTCGATGCCGACGGAATCTCAGTCATGCAGTTCAATGAACCGGCCGGCGGGCAGACAGTGTTCCACCTGCACTATCACGTGGTGCCGCGCTATGACGGCCAGCCACTCAAATCGCACACCGGCATAATGGAAGACGGCGCGGTGCTCAGCGCCAATGCCGACAAGATGAAAAAGGCGTTGGGGTGAAACGCATGCCCCTAAAAGCAAAAAAGGAGTGGTCGGGGAGACCACTCCTTTCCGGGTCAGACCGGTCTGACCTTGTGACAGAATGAGGGAAGGACGAAGCTCATTCCGTTCGTCGCCGGCGCTCTGGGGGCAGAGCGGGTAACAGCGCGACGAGATACAAAGCTGCTTCAGCGATGTGTTGAAGATCAACTGATTTGCGATTCGAGGCAAGCGTGGTGTTGGGTTGCAGCGCCCCCCATTTTAAGTCCTCTTTCACAGCGCCCGACATAATGACGGCGCGATAGGTTCCTAAGCGATCTTAGTCACTCATGATCAATCTGCTGGGAGCGCAACTTGATGATGCTTGCCCGTTACACACGCGCCATCGGCGCCACAGTTGTGCTCGCGATGCTGAGCCTATTGATTTTCGAAGCGTATGCGGTGTGGGACGCGTCTCGACGCACGCCCCAAATTCTCGCAATCTGGCTTGCCAAACCACAAGCCCTTCCCCTCAGCGCCCTATCAGCCGAACAAAAAGACATCCTGCTGCAGGTCGAAGATCCGGCATTCTATACGCATAAGGGCGTCGACGTTTCATCGCCGGGCCAAGGCATGACCACGATTACGCAGGGGCTTGTGAAGTTTCTATATTTTGACGGCTTCCAGCCTGGCTTTGCAAAAATTGAACAAAGCTTGATTGCGCGCTTTGTGCTGGACCAAAGTTTGAGCAAAGACCAGCAGCTCGCTCTGTTCATCAATCATGCCTATTTCGGAAGCATCAACGGCCGCGAGGTGCGCGGATTGGCAGGCGCTGCCGAGGTCTATTCCGGCAAGCCCTTCGATCAGCTAACCCGAGACGACTACATCGGACTTATTGCCATGCTGATCGGACCTAACGAGGTGCGGCCTGACAACAAGCGCATTTTCGATGAGCGCGTGTCACGCATCAAGGCACTGCTTGACGGAAAATGCCAGCCGCAAGGCGTGTTTGATCCAACATACAAGGCGTGCGCGACACGGTCTTGAACCATGCAGGCATCTGCGCTGAGTGTTATGCGGCGTCTTCCGGTGTAACATGAGTTTTGAACCTTGGAGACCAGCATGGCCACTGTATTGATTATCGGCGCGAGCAAGGGCATCGGGCTTGAGACAGTCAATGCGGCATTGGCCGCTGGCTATATAGTCCGCGCATTTGCGCGCTCGGCAGCAAACATTCAGATAGATGACGTGCGGCTGACAAAAATTCCCGGCGATGCACTCTCGCGAGCAGATATCGATAAGGCGCTCGACGGCGTTGACGCGGTCATTCAATCACTTGGCGTCGCCAGCCTTGGAGAATTGGCTGGCGGATCGACGCTGTTCTCGCAATCGACGCGCATCCTGATCGATGCGATGAAAGCCACGGGCGTCGCGCGGCTGATAGCGGTGACGGGCTTAGGCGCCGGCAACAGCCGCGGGCGGTTCGGGTTCTTTTACGACCGCATCATGTTCCCGCTGTTTCTGGCGCGCATCTATGCCGACAAGGATGTTGCAGAAGGGATGATCGCCAACAGCGGTCTTGCGTGGACCATCGCGCGGCCCGGGATTCTCACCAATGGGCCTGCGACGATGCACTATAAAGTTCTGCCCAATAGTGAAGATTGGCGCTACGGCTCGATTTCACGCCGGGACGTTGCGGAATTTCTGGTCCAGCAGATCAGCGACCGCCGGATGCTCGGCAAGACGCCGCTGTTGATTGGGTAACAAAAAAACGCCGGATCAGAGACCCGGCGTTTGTGATTGTGAGACCTGAAGCGAGACCCTAGTCCTCTTTCTTCTTCCTTGGCACGCTTGGCACGGTGCCGGAGGACTTGGACGTCTTGTCGCTCTTATCTTTTGGACCCGGCAGCGCTTTCTTCGGCGTGGCGTCGACGAGCACCGGCTGCGGGCCCTCGTCGTCATCGTCCTCTTCCGGATTGCGCGCCTTTTTCGCCGGATCGGCAGGCAAATAATCGAACGCAAGCGCGCGCTCTTCTCCCTTGCCGGTGACCAGCACCTTGACCGTTCCGCCGTGTTCCAGTTTGCCAAACAGCAGCTCTTCGGCGAGCGGCTTTTTGATATACTCCTGGATGGTGCGGCCAAGCGGACGGGCGCCAAACTTTTCGTCGTAACCCTTTTCAGCCAGCCAGCGCGTCGCTTCATCCGTCAGTTCAATTGAAACGCCGCGGTCTGCAAGCTGCGCTTCAAGCTGATAGATGAACTTTTCAACCACCTTGCCGATGATCTCCGGCGACAAGCCAGAGAACGGCACGATGGCGTCCAAGCGGTTGCGGAACTCCGGCGTGAACAGCTTGGTCACGGCTTCCGTGTCCTCGCCTTCGCGCTTCGAGCGGTTGAAGCCCATCGCAGGCTTGGCCATGTCAGACGCGCCGGCGTTCGTGGTCATGATCAGCACGACGTTGCGGAAGTCGATGGCCTTGCCGTTGTGGTCGGTCAGCTTGCCGTGATCCATGACCTGCAACAGGATGTTGAACAGATCCGGATGGGCCTTCTCGATTTCGTCGAGCAGCAGAACTGAGTGCGGATGCTGATCGATGCCGTCGGTCAGCAGACCGCCCTGGTCGAAACCGACATAGCCCGGCGGCGCGCCGATCAGACGCGAAACCGTGTGCTTCTCCATGTATTCCGACATGTCGAAGCGCAGCAACTCGACGCCCATCAGGTTGGCAAGCTGCTTGGCGACTTCGGTTTTGCCGACGCCGGTTGGGCCTGAGAACAGGTAGCACCCAATTGGCTTTTCCGGTTCGCGCAAGCCCGCACGCGCGAGCTTGATGGCGCTCGACAGCGAGGTGATCGCCGCGTCCTGGCCAAACACCAGCCGCTTCAAATCGCGTTCCAAGTTGCCAATAACCTCGGCGTCGCTCTTGGTCACGGTCTTTGGCGGAATGCGGGCCATCGTCGCGACGGTCGCTTCGATTTCCTTGGTCGTGATCTTTTTCTTGCGCTTGCCTTCGGGCACCAGCATCTGCGACGCACCGGTTTCATCGATCACGTCGATCGCCTTGTCCGGCAGCTTGCGGTCGTGGATGTACTTGGCCGACAGCTCCACCGCAGCCTTAATCGCTTCGTTGGTGTACTTGAGCTTGTGGTAATCCTCAAACACGCTTTTCAGACCCTTGAGGATCTCAATAGTGTCTTCAATCGTCGGTTCCTTGACGTCGATCTTCTGGAACCGCCGGACAAGCGCACGATCCTTTTCGAAGTGCTGACGGTATTCCTTGTAGGTTGTCGAGCCGATACACCGCAGCGTGCCCGATTGCAGAGCGGGCTTCAAAAGGTTGGACGCGTCCATGGCGCCGCCAGACGTTGCGCCCGCACCGATGACGGTGTGGATCTCGTCGATGAACAAAACCGCGCCTTCATAGGCTTCGATTTCCTTCATCACCGCTTTGAGGCGCTCCTCAAAGTCGCCGCGATAGCGCGTGCCGGCCAGCAGCGTGCCCATATCGAGCGAGAAAATGGTGGCGCCGCGCAGCACCTCCGGCACGTCGCCGTTGATGATCTTGCGGGCCAAACCTTCGGCAATCGCCGTCTTGCCGACACCGGGATCTCCGACGAGCAGCGGATTGTTCTTCTGGCGGCGGCAAAGCACCTGAATGGTGCGCAGCACTTCCTGTTCGCGGCCGATCAGCGGATCGATCTTGCCGTCGCGCGCCTTCTTGTTGAGATTGACGCAATAGGCCGACAACGCGTCGCCGGCTTTCTTCTCGTCGCCGCCCTCCGGGCTCTCGTCATCCACGCCCCTCACTGGCCGCGGCTCCGACATGCCGGGGCGCTTGGCGATCCCGTGTGCGATGTACTGAACGGCATCAAAGCGCGACATCTCCTGTTCCTGGAGGAAGTAGGCGGCGTGGCTTTCGCGTTCGGAGAAAATACCGACGAGCACGTTGGCGCCCGTGACTTCCTCGCGGCCCGACGTTTGTACGTGGACGATGGCGCGCTGGACGACACGCTGGAAAGAATTTGTCGGCTGGGCATCGCGCGGGCCTTTGGTGGTGCGCGGCGTGATCTCGGTTTCGAGATACTCGACCAGACGCGTGCGCAGCTGTTCGAGATCAACCGAGCACGCGCGCATCACGGCGGCGGCGTCGCGATCGTCGACCAGCGCTAACAGTAGATGTTCAAGCGTCGCGAATTCATGGCGGCGGACGTTGGCATATTCCAGCGCCCGGTGCAGCGACGATTCGAGGTTCTTGGAAAGAGATGTCAATTCAGTCCTACTCTTTCTCCATGGTGCATTGTAGAGGATGCCCATTCTGACGTGAAAAATCCATGACCTGAGTCACTTTGGTTTCAGCGACTTCGTACGTGTAGACACCGCATATCCCTACGCCCTTTTGATGAACATGAAGCATGATGCGGGTGGCGTCTTCCTGTCCTTTGTTAAAAAACCTCTGCAGAACCAGAACCACGAATTCCATTGGCGTGAAATCGTCGTTCAACAGTAGGACTTTATAAAGGCTAGGCTTCTTTGTTTTAGGCCGGGTCTTGGTGACAACACTGGTCTTGCCATCATCATCTCCATTTCCCGGACGCGATCCGTTCTTGCCAGCCAACTGCGGCTCAAGCGTTAAGCGATCGTGTGCAGTGTAGATGGTCATATGCAATCCGGTATTCCAGCCCTACGGCAAAAGAGTCGTGACGAGTATCGCGGCACGCAGTTTCATTGTCCATTGTGGCGACACTAGCAAATTCGTGGCCGCCGTCCCACCTGCCATCGCCGTGTTCCGGGCGAGGTTTACAAAACATAGCTGAGGGTTGCCCCAGCCACACATTTCTTATTGTTTAGGCAGCTCGCCGCAGCAGCGTTTTTTCCCCTATTTCTCCGGGCGCCACCACATGTGCGCGGCGGGTGTCATGAACCCGCGTCCAGAGAGCCGGGAAAATAAGTCCTGCCCGTGCGGATCGCGAAGATGGGGACCCCGTCCGGCCAATACAATGGGCGCGGGGACAATGGGCGCGGGGAATGACAGAGGGGCCGCCCGGTGTCTGAGCGCTGCTTGGCCGCTCCCTGGCGGAAAGCCCAATCAGACCGCCATTTCGAGACACCGTTTGCGAGGATTTTTACCACACCGCTTAACCGTAAGTCAGGTCCGTCTGTGTATTCTGCAAGACATTGGAAACCCTAAAGGCCGCTCGCCGCGTGCCTAAATGGTGCCCAACAATATTGCTTCTGTCTGGCAACGGATAGGGGCAAGCCCCGGTGGAGCGCTGAAAGGTGCAACCAGCGGGTCCGGCAGGCAGTGTACCGAGGTTCCCGGGTATTGGGACTAAGGTCGAGAGGGATTAGCGCGTCTTGTATCGGCGTTTGGCAGTTGTAAGCCTCGCTTTGGCGGGCATTCATGGTGCGTTCTTGGCTGTCGAACCGGCATTTGCCCGGGGTGGACGGCACGCAGCCATGATCCTTGATGCCAACAGCGGTGCCGTTCTGCACGCCGAAGATGCGGACGAGCCCCGCCACCCGGCATCATTGACCAAAATGATGACACTCTATCTCACCTTCGAGACCATAGAGTCCGGCCGTCTCTCGATGTCCGACAAAATCAAAATCAGCCCGGAAGCCGCCAACCAAGCGCCATCCAAACTCGAATTGGACCCTGGCGAAGAAATCACCGTTTCCGACGCTGTCCGCGCGCTGATCACCAAATCCGCCAATGACGTCGCGGTGGCACTCGCTGAAAAAGTCGGCGGATCGGAAAAGAATTTTGCCCGCCTGATGAATACGCGCGCCCGCGACCTTGGCATGATGAAGACCAACTTCGAGAACGCGTCGGGATTGCCAAACAGCGAACAGGTGACCACGGCGCGCGATATGATCACGCTCGGCCTGCGCCTGCAGGACGACTTCCCGCAGTATTATCCGCTGTTCGCGATGCGGTCGTTTACCTACAATCGCTCAAGCTATCGCAATCACAATACGATGCTTAACAATTTCCAGGGCATCGACGGCATCAAGACCGGGTACACACAGAAGTCCGGCTTCAATCTTGTCTCGTCGGTCCGGCGCGGCGGGCGTCATGTGGTTGGCGCGGTATTTGGCGGCGCGAGTGCCGCGACCCGTAACGGCGAAATGCGCATGTTGCTCACGCGCGCCTTGTCTCGGGCTTCAACCGTAAAAACACGCAAGCCTGCGCCATCGCTGATCGCCAAGCTGAAGTCTGCACCGAAAATTGCCGAACGCCCGAAGCCGAAAGATAAGCCCCCCGTTCAAGTCGCGATGGCGGCGACGGCAGCTCCTGTCATCCAGGCAAAACCATTTGCTCCGGCAAAGCCTGTCGCCCAAGCGGCCCCGAAGCCTGCGCCGACAATTGCTGCAACACCTGCGGCAAAGCCTGCTCCGCAACCCGTTGCTGAAGCTGTTGCCGGGCCGGTTGCGGAAGCAGCGCCCGCTCCCGTCCAAACGGCCGCCGTTCAACCAGCGCCTGTTGATGTCTTTAAGGTCAAGCGCGTGATGGTCGCCCCGCGCCAGGGCCCGACAGCGCCGCCGCCGAACCCGGCTGGAACCACCGATCAGCCCGAGGATACCACCGAAACAGACAGCGTCTCGGTGATGCCGCCAGATGCGCCTATATTCACGCTTGCCAGCGCTGAGACCCCAGCGCCCGCCGATAAGATTGCCGAGACGTTTGCTGCCGCAGACGCGCCGCAAGCTGATCCGATGAGCGAAACAGTCGTGCCGAAGTTGGCGGCACCAGCAATTCAACCAGCCGCCCCTCAAACCGTAGCAACGCCGCGTCCCGCGTCGCTTGATAGCCGTATGGCCGTACTTGGCCCGGGCGATGCCGGACGTGTCGAAGCTGCTCCTATCGTGCAGCCCATTTCGCTGGCGGCGCCAGCTCCGTTAGCCGCCAAGCCCGTCCCAGCAAAGATGGCGCCGGTTGCCTCGACCGCCAAATCTGCCGCACTAAAAGCCGCCGCACCCATTGCGAAAACCGCGCCTGTTGTCATCGAGCGCGGCCGCGCGCCGTCGTCATTGCAGGCCCAGGCCAACCAATTGCCGGCCGCTCAGCCGCAGCGCGTCGCCAGCCTCGCGCCGCCGGTAGCCGCAACTGCACCAGCCGCAGCCGCCGGCCGCTTTGAAATCCAGATCGGTGCTTATGGGTCGATTGATGAAGCCCAACGCGCACTGACATCGGCCCAAGGCCGTGCGGGACGCCTACTCGCAGGCTTCCCGTCGGTCACCCATCCGGTGCAAAAAGCCGGACGGCAAGTATTCCGCGCCCGCTTTACCGGCTTCGACAGCGCGCGCGCCAGCTCGACGTGCCTCGAATTGCGCCGCCAGGCCATCGACTGCTTCGTGATGACCGCAGAATAGGCGCAAAACGCCGCCCATTTATGGTTTCCGTTAACCCGCGGCCACGCCGTACCATTAATGTTGGTACGCGGATTGCATTGCCCAGTTCTGTATAAAATCAGCCTGGAGACACAGCGGCATGTTCAGCAAGAAACCGGAATCCGACTATTCGACCTATGGCGCGGCAGACCACGGCCGTAACGGCAATGGTTCGCCCGCGACCGCTATTCTCTCGCCCTCGGTCTATGCCAGCACATCAGACGCCAACTATTCGATCATCAACGAATTTCTGGTCATGCGCGGCGATCTCGAAAGCGAAGCGGATATTCTCGTCAAGGGCAAGGTGTTCGGCAACGTCAAATGCAAACTGCTGATCATCGATACCGGCGCGCTGATCGAAGGCGGCATTGACGCTGACGAAGTGGTTGTGCGCGGCGCCACCAAGGGCGTGATGCGCGCCAAAAAAGTCCGTCTCGAGAAAACGGCGGACGTCGATAGCGAAATACACCACCAGAGCTTCTCAGCCGAAGAAGGCGCCAAGATCAAAGGCGCATTGCGCTACAGCGATGACCCAAGCCGCGCCAACATCCACACCCTCGGCACCGACGCGACGCATTGAGTCTTGAAAACAAGTTGTCTGGCCAGGTTTCCTCTCCCGAAACGGGAGAGGACGTCACGAAGTGACAGGTGAGGGACTTGATCCGGCTCCGGAGTTCGCCGCAAAGCCCCTCATCCGCCGCCCAAACATTGGCGCTACCGCGCCATGTGCGGCACCTTCTCCCCTAGGGAGAAGGCAAGGTGGCGCTATGCAGAAATCCACAACTGCTTAGCAACGCCTGCCGTGACGGTTCAATTCGACTGATGTCACGACGTTGCCGAGCGGCGTACTATTTGTATGCTGATAAACGTTGGATTCAGTGATGTACCCACACTCCATGCGCAACACTCGGCCAAACGATTGAAAAGTTGCGGTGAATATTTCGAGACCTACTGCGGGATCGACGTAAAAATAGTAAGTCCCTGTGTCGGATTTTCTTGGCGCACACGCGGGCGCGCTCTGTAGTTTAATGCCAATTTTCGCGTAGTCGAACTCCTGGCAGAGCAGGGTCAGATACGCGACCTCGCGGCGGTCAAAATCGCGAAACCGCTGCCGAAGCAAGAAGTTGATGGCAATCGCGAACGCCACGAGCCCACACACGATGATCAGAGATCGTTTCAAGCTGCCCCACTCGACAACAACGTCGCATTGCCACCGGTTGACGTGATGTCGGTTGAGCGGGTGCGTTCGGTTGCAAAGCGTACCAGATAATTTGGGCCGCCAGCCTTGGGTCCTGTACCCGACAAGCCTTCGCCGCCGAACGGCTGCACGCCAACCACCGCGCCGATCTGATTGCGGTTGACGTAAAGATTACCAACGCGCGCGTGTTCCGCGACGTAATCGGCGACGCTCTCAATGCGGCTATGCAGGCCGAGCGTCAAACCAAATCCAGTGGCGTTCAATGCGGCGATCACGCGATCTAAATGTCCGCGCTCGAACCTCACGACATGCAAAATCGGCCCGAACACTTCGCCGGGCAGGCGATCTAACCGGTCGATCTCATACAGCGCTGGCGTGACGTAGGTGCCGGCCCGGCAGGATTCCGGCAGCGGCAGATCGATCAACTCGCGGCCCTCGCGCTGCATGCGCACTTTGTGGCCTTCCAGCATGTCCTGCGCCGCGTCATCGATGACGGGACCTATGTCGGTCGCGTAGTCGAGCGGATCACCGACGTCGAGCGCTTCGATTGCGCCTGCCAGCATGGCTTTGATGCGCGGTGCGGCATCGTCTTGCAAAAATAGCACGCGGGCAGCCGAGCAGCGTTGACCGGCGCTATCGAACGCCGAGCGCACCGCGTCACGCACCACTTGCTCCGGCAAAGCCGATGAATCGGCGATCATCGCGTTGACACCGCCGGTTTCAGCGATGAACGGAACAATCGCGCCGCGCCGGTCAAACAGCGTCTTTTGAATCGCGCGCGCGGTGTCGTTTGAACCCGTGAAGGCGACGCCCTGAATGCGCGTGTCTTTTATCAGCGCTTCACCGAGCTTGCCGCCACCCGTCACCAGGTGCAGCACGTCGCCCGGAACTCCAGCCTCATGCAGCAGGCGGACCGCAAGAAACGCTGTGACCGGCGTTTGCTCTGCGGGCTTTGCAACAACACTATTGCCAGCAGCCAGCGCCGCCGCGATCTGGCCTGTAAAAATCGCCAGCGGAAAATTCCACGGGCTGATGCAGGCAAATGGTCCGCGCGCGCGCAGCGTCAAGGTATTTTCTTCGCCCGTCGGGCCTTTCAGAATGACCGGCTCTGAAAACAAGCGCAGCGCCTCGGTCGCATAGTAGCGCAAATAATCAACCGCCTCGCGCAGCTCCGCTTGCGCCGCCTCCAGCGTCTTACCGGCTTCGCGGACCAGGGCTGCCATCAACACGACGCGGTCACGCTCATAGAGATCGGCGGCGAGAGTCAAAATGCGCGCGCGCTCTGTGGCCGGTGATATGTCCCAGCGGTGTGCTGACGCCGCAGCGCCCGTAATCGCTTCTTCCAGCAGCGCCGGTGTTGCCAGCCGCAACGAGCCGACCCGTTCGCGCTTGTCGTGCGGAGACAGCAGCAGCGATGCGGCATCTCCGCCGGTCGTCGCCTTACCGTTGACGATTGGACCTGCTGCGAATGGCGTTTTCAGCGTTTTGCTGATCTCGTCGATCAGCGGGCGGCGCACACTGATTTCTGTAAGTGCCAGTCCGGCGCTGGCGGTGCGCACGGGAGCAAAAATCTGGCGCGGGCGCTCGATCAACGTGACGCGGCGGCCTTCGACGCGTTCGCGTTCGGCGATCTCGACGGGATCGGCAACGATCTCGGAGACCGGCGTCTCATCATCGGCCAAACGGTTGACGAAAGAGGTGTTGGCGCCATTTTCAAGCAGGCGGCGCACCAAATATCCGAGCAGATCTTCATGCCCCCCGACGGGTGCATAGATGCGGCACGCACGCCCGGCTTTGCGCTCGCCCATGACTTCATCATAGAGCGCTTC